>JALSJV010000209.1 GCA_026989215.1 Acidimicrobiia bacterium
GCTGGACGAGGTCACCTCCACCGCCGAGACCCGTCCCTACGAGGGGGAGGCCCTGGTCGTGTTCGTCGGTCCGGGTGACGGAGCAGGCGAGCTGGGAGCGGTACGTCCCTGGCCGCTGCCCGACGATGTCGGATCCATGGTGGAGCGGCCCGGAGGGTGGCGCTGCCGGGTGTATCGGGGGGAGGAACGGAGGCGTCTGCTCGCGCTGTTCGCCGATGCCGACCAGGCGACCCGTTGGGAGGCCGACGGTCGACGGTACCTGATCGTCGCCCGGCCGGTGGTTCCCGGGGAGGACCCGTGCGGGACGGCCGACGAAGGCTGAACCGACCCGGCGGCGTGGTCGCCGGTCCTCACTCCGGAGGCGGATCGAAGGACGCCACCGCCTCGGCGAACCCCTCCGGGGCGCGTCGGGGACGGCCCTCCAGGTCGGTGAAGGCGGCGTAGATGCGGGCTTCGGCGACGGTCTCCCCGTCCAAGGTCGCCCGCTGCCGCCATCGGCTCGTCGCCGCTCCGATCTCCTCCACCCAGGTCTCGATCTCCAGCTCGTCGTGGAGCCCGGCCGCCCGCCGATAGCGGACCGTCAGCTCCACCAGGACGATCTGGACGCCGTCGGCCTTCATGGCGTCCATCCCGAACCCGATCTCGTCCAGGGCCTCGATGCGCGCCGACTCGAAGTAGGTGAGGTAGCGGGCGTGGTTCACATGGTCGTAGGGGTCGAGATCGGCGAAGCGGACCTTCATGCGCGTGCGGTGCGGCATGGAGGGCGACCCTAGCCGCTCCGACGAGCCTCTACCCTCGGGGCATGCGCGCTTGGCAACTCCACGACACCACCGGTCCGGACGCCTTCTCCCTCGACGAGGTCCCGACCCCCGAGCCGGGACCTGGAGAGGTGCGGGTGGCGCTGCGGGTGGTCGCCCTCAACCATCTCGACCTCTGGGTCTCCCGTGGGCTCCCGGCCCCCGACCATCTCCCCCACATCTGTGGCGCCGACGGCGCCGGGGTGGTCGATGCCGTGGGGGAGGGAGTCACGACGGTGGGCCTCGGGGACGAGGTGATCGTGAACCCTTCGCTGTCGTGCGGGACGTGCCGGGCCTGTCTGGCCGGGGACATCGTCTACTGCCGTTCGTACGCGATTCTCGGGGAGCACCGGCCAGGCACCTTGGCAGAAGCGATCGTGATTCCGGCCCGCAACGTGATTCGCAAGCCGGCGGGCCTCGACTGGGAGTTGGCGGGTTCCTTCGGGCTGGCGACCGGCACCGCCTACCGCATGTTGCGCCGGGCCCGGTTGCGGGCAGGGGAGGTGCTGCTGGTGGTCGGGGTGGGCGGCGGCGTGTCGAGTGCCGCCCTGGCGCTGGGCCGGGCGATGGGCGCCCGGGTGTTCGTGACGAGTCGTAGTCCCGACAAGATCGCCTGGGCGACGGCCCACGGAGCCGAGGCAGGGTTCGATTCGTCCGGGGAGTTCTCGAAGGAGTTGAAGGCCGTCGCAGGTCGCCCCGCCGACGTGGTCGTCGAAAACGTCGGTCCGGCCACGTGGGGCCAGTCGGTGCGATCGGCCGGACCGGGGGGACGGATCGTCGTGTGCGGCTCCACGTCGGGCCCGAAGGTGGAGCTGACGATGCCGGTCTTGTTCTTCAAGCAGCTCGAGGTGATCGGCTCCACCATGTTCACCCACGCCGAGTTCGCCGAGGTCGTCGACCTGGTGGCCTCCGGTAGGGTTCATCCGCCCGTGGACCGGGTGTTCGCCTTCGCCGACCTGCCGGCGGCGTTGGCGCATCTCGACTCCGGAGCTCAGCTCGGGAAGGTGGCGCTGCGGGTCTCCTGAACCTCCGGGCACCGGGGATGATCGGGCCGACCTGCGGGGTTGTCGGGTGGTGGGCGGCACCTATACTGCTTCTGCCGAGATCGGCGGCCGCTCGGTCACAACCCCTGGGGGCGTGGTGAAGTCTGGAGTTCACGCCGGCCTGTCAAGCCGGAGGTCGCGGGTTCAAATCCCGTCGTCCCCGCCAGCCGAGGTCCAGCCTCGGTGGCCGCCCCGGTCAGGTAGCTCAGTTGGTAGAGCGCCGGTCTGAAAAACCGGAGGTCGGCGGTTCGACCCCGCCCCTGACCACCGTCAAGCATCCCGCCCGGTCGGCCGAGAATCGTGGTGACGCCCCGGTTGGTGACGTCTGGGTGCGATCACC
>JALSJV010000210.1 GCA_026989215.1 Acidimicrobiia bacterium
AGATCGTGCCGGCCGGTGCGTCGGCCAGCACCGCCAACACCTCCCCGGCGCTCATCCCCGCCGCCCGTCCCAGCTTCTCCGCCTCCGAGGGTGTGTAGGGGCGTCGCAACGTCCGGTCGGGGAAGACCCCGGCGAGGAAGAGCAGCAGGTCGCCGAGCCGCCGATACCACGACGGAGCGTCGATCGCCCGCTCGGCCAG
This sequence comes from Acidimicrobiia bacterium, assembly GCA_026989215.1. GTDB lineage: Bacteria > Actinomycetota > Acidimicrobiia > Spongiisociales > ZC4RG35 > S012-128. The sequence goes on from JALSJV010000210.1 coordinate 200, forward strand.
CGCCACCAGGTCATCGACGTCTCCGACGAACCCGTGCTCGGCGAAGGAGGCGAGCAGATCCACCAGATAGAGGATCCGGCCCGGGGACTCCAGGAACTCCCGAACCTCGTCGACCTCGAACACCGGCACCCGAGTGCGGGGGCCGGCCCATTCCGTGAGATGTCCCGCCGTCCGGAGCTCGTCGGCGGCGTGACAGACGAAGACGGCGAAGAGCAGCCCCGGCGACACGGAGGCACCCGGACCGACCCGGGGATCGAGGACCGCGTCGAGAAGGTCGGGATGGGCGAGGAGGTCGACGAGCCGCCAAGGTCGGCCATCGACCTCCTCGCAGAAGGCCTCCCAGTCCCGCTCGTCGGTCAGGACCGTGAGGAGGACCTGGCGGTCCTCGCAGGTGAGGCGTTCGAGCAGACTCGTGGCCATCGCGGGGCTCCTGCCGACGACGTCGGGCATCGTCCCCGTCCCCGTCGGCATGCCCGGCTCGCTCTTTCGGAGCCCAGAACTGCGGCCCGTCACCCCAGGCCGCGTTCGGTGAGGAACCGATCGACGATCGATCCCAGGGTGGGCAGCCCGGCGTCCGCGTAGTCGTAGCGGGCCCGGACGACCGGCTTGTCGAGGGAGACGAGGGCCGCCAGGTCGATGGGAGTCCCCGACACCACCAGCTCGGCGTCGGACCGGTTGATCGTCTCGGCCAGGGCGGCGAGCTGGTCGTCGGCATAGCCGACGGCGGGAAGCACCCGCTCGATGTGGGGGTGGCGCTCGAAGATGGCGGCGATCTCGGGCGGGGCGGAGACCCGGGGATCGACGATCTCCGCCGCTCCGGCGGCGACCGCGGCTGCGAACCCCGCCCCGTACGGCATGCCTCCATGGGTGAGCGTCGGGCCGTCGTCGACGACGAGCACCTTCCGCCCCGCCACCGCCTCGGGGTCGTCGAGCCGGACGGGGGACGCAGCCTTCACGACCACCGCCTCCGGGTTGAGGTCCCGGACCCGGTCCACGGCCTCGACGACCAGCTCGTCGGGTGCCGCATCCACCTTGTTGACGACGACCACGTCGGCCATCCGTACCACCGCCTCGCCCGGAAAGAACCGGTCCATCTGGGCGGGTCGGAGGGCGTCGACGACGGCGATCCCCAGATCGGGGGCGACGAAGGAGACGTCGTTGTTCCCGCCCTCCCAGATCACCACGTCGGCTTCCTGTTCGGCGGCGGCGAGGACCGCGGCGTAGTCGACTCCGGCGTAGACGACGTTCCCGACCGCGAGATGCGGTTCGTATTCCTCCCGCTCCTCGGCCGTGCAATGGGCGGCGTCGAGGTCGTCGGGCGTGGCGAACCGCTGCACCCTGGCCGCGGCCAGGTCTCCATAGGGCATCGGGTGGCGGAGGACGGCCACCCTCAAGCCCCGTTGTCGCAGATGCCGGGAGAGCCACCTCGACGTCTGGGATTTCCCGCACCCCGTCCGCATGGCGGTGACGGAGATCACCGGCCGGGACGAGGTCAGCATGGTGGCGCCGGGACCGAGCAGGGTGAAGTCGGCACCGGCGGCGATGATCCGCGACGCCGCATGCATCACGTGGAGATGGGAGACGTCCGAGTAGGCGAAGACGACCTCGTCCACGTCGAACCGGGCGATCAGCTCCTCGAGTCGCTCCTCGGGCTCGATGGGGATCCCCTCGGGATAGAGATCCCCGGCGAGCTCGGGTGGGTACCGACGGTCGGCGATCCCCGGGATCTGGGTGGCGGTGAAGGCGACGACCTCCACGGTCGGGTCGTGACGGTAGACGACGTTGAAGTCGTGGAAGTCGCGTCCGGCGGCGCCCATGATGACGACACGGCGGCGTGGCCCGCTCATGGCCCTCACGCTACGCGGGCGGACGGCTCCCGTGCAGGGCCGAAGGTCTCGGGCCGATCTCAGCCCGTCCGGCCCTCGAGGAGCCTCCGCACCTCGGCGAGGAACTCGGCGGCGGGCGCCCCATCCACGAAGGCGTGGTCGAAGGTGAGGCTCAGCACCATCTGTCGCCGCGCCTCGACCTGTCCCCCCTCCCCGAAACCGGGGACGGTGCGGATGGCGCCCACGCCGAGGATGGCGACCTGAGGAGGGTTGATGATCGGAGTGAACGCTTCGACACCGTAGGAGCCGAGGTTCGTCACGGTGAAACAGGCGCCCCGGTAGTCGGCGGCGGCGAGGCTCTTCGACCGAGCCCGCTCGGCCAGGGACGCGACTTCGGCGGCGATCTCCTCCACCGTCTTCTCCCCCGGCTCCCGCACCACCGGCGCGACCAGACCCTCATCGGTCTGGATGGCGACGGCGACGTCGGTCGACCTCGCCGGGATGAAACGGTCACCGTCCCGGGTGCCCCACAGGTCGGGATGGTTTGGGAGCGCCTGCGCCACCGCCCGAATCACCCGAGCGGTGACGCTCCCGCTCGGCGCCGAGGTCACGTCGGCGGTGCAGGTGAGCGTGACCGCCGCGGTGGAGCGGACCGCCTCTCGCATGTTCCGAGCGATCACCGCCCGGAGGCCCGTCAGGGCCGCCCCTTCGCTTCGGGCGGCGGCGGACCGCACGTCTGCCTCGGTGATGCGACCCTCCGGCCCGGTCCCGACGACGGTACCGAGATCGACCCCGAGCTCCCGGGCGACCCGCCGGGCCGCCGGCGAGGCGCGGGGACGGTCTGGCGTCGTCGGCGGCGGGACGGCACCAGGCTTCTCCGCGGCGGGAATCAGCCGACAGATCACGCCTCCCTGGGGCACCGGTTCTCCGATCGGGACCAGGTCACGCACGATCCCCGCCGACGGAGCCCGGACCTCCTCCGCCACCTTCTCCGCCTGGACCTCGGCGATGAGCTGGTCGGCGGCGACCCGGTCCCCGTCCGAGACGAGCCATGCGGTCACCACCCCGTCCTCACCTTCCTCGGTGATGACGGGCATGCGGACGTCGATCGGCACTCCCGACTACCCGGCCATCAGCGCCTCGACGCCGGCCACGATCTTGTCGGCGTCGGGCAGTACGAACTGTTCGAGGGGGCGGCTGTAGGGAATCGGGACGTCCGGCACCGCGATCCTCGCCGGGGGAGCGTCGAGGTAGTCGAAGGCACCTTCGATGGCGGTGGTGATCACCTCACCGGTCATGCCGAAGCTGCGGTAGTCCTCGTCGACGACGAGCAGCCGGTGCGTCTTCCGAACCGAGGCGACGATCGCCTCCCGATCGAGGGGGACCAGGCTCCGCAGGTCGACGACCTCCGTCGAGATGCCCTTTGCCTCCAGCGTCTCGGCGGCGTCGAGAGCACGGTGCACCGTCAGCCCGACCGTCACCACCGACACGTCGGTGCCCTCCCGGGCCACCGCCGCCTTCCCGAGGGGGACCGTGTAGGGCTCTTCCGGGACCGGCCCGATGGCGCGAGGATTCGGGGTCATCCAGCCGAGGCCCAGCACGCCCTTGTGGAACATGTAGACGACCGGGTTGTCGTCTCGGATGGCCGCGATCATGAGGCCTTTGGCGTCGTAGGGGTTGGACGGCACGACGACCTTCATCCCCGGCAGGTGGGCGAACATGCCCCACAGGGTCTGGGAGTGCTGGCCGGCGTCGGAGTAGCCGCCTCCGCAGGCCGTGGTGAGCACCATCGGGACCTTGACGTTGCCGCCGCTGAAGTAGTGGATCTTCGCCATGTTGTTGTAGATCTGATCCATACAGACGCCGAAGAAATCCACGAACATCAGCTCGGCGATGGGGCGCATTCCGTTGATGGCCGCCCCGATCGCAGCTCCGATGAACCCGGTCTCCGAGATCGGCGTGTCCATCACCCGGTCGGGGCCGAACCGGTCCAGCAGTCCCTCGGTCGCCCCGAAGATGCCGCCGTAGACGCCGACGTCCTCCCCCATCACGAACACCGACTCGTCGGCCTCCATCTCCTGGGCGATCGCCTCGGCGATGGCCTTCTGGGTGGTGAGTTTCCGTTCGGTCAGAGTCGTCATCACCGGCCTCCTAGGCGAACACGTGGAGGAGGGCGTCCTCCGGGCGGGGGTAGGGGCTCGACTCGGCGAAGGCGATCGCCTCGTCCACTGCGGCGTGGGCCTCCTTGATGAGCTGCTCCTGCTCCTCGGGTGTCAGCACCCCTTCGGAAAGCAGACGCGCCGGGTAGGTCTTCATCGGATCCCGCTCGGCCATCGCCGCCTTGAATTCGTCGCTCCGGTAGGCATCCATGTCGCCTTCGAAATGCCCCCAGAGCCGGTCCGTCTCGACCTCGATCAGGCTCGGTCCTCCCCCGTCACGGGCCCGGGCGATGGCCTCCCTGGCCACCTCATACACGGCGACCGGGTCGTTGTCGGGGACCAACACGCCGGGCATCCCGTAGGCCGAGGCCCGGTCACTGTTGTCGGCGATCGCCGTCGAGGCCTCCTTCGGGACCGAGATGGCGTACCGGTTGTCTTCGCAGATGAAGACGACCGGGAGGTTCCACAACGCCGCCAGGTTCAACGACTCGTGGAACGCCCCCTGGTTGGCGGCACCGTCACCGAAGAAGGAGAGGGCGACGTTGTCCGAGCCCTGCTTCTTGAAGGCGAGCGCGGCCCCGACGGCCACCGGCATCCCCTCGGCGATGATCCCCGAACATCCGAACTCGGGGTGAATCGAGAACAGGTGCATGTGCCCACCCTTCCCGTGACCCAGGCCCGTGTCCTTGCCGAAGATCTCCGCCGCCATCTGCTGGAGGTCGACTCCCTGGGCGATGGCGATGTGGTGGGGCCGATGGGTGGCGGTGATCGCGTCCCCGTCCTTCAGATGGGGCATGACGCCGACGGCCACCGGTTCCTGACCGGCGGCGAGATGCATCTCCCCGGGGATGCGTCCGGCGGCGATGTCGAACGCCGGGAGTTTGTCGTCGAGGTAGATCTCGCGGATCCGCTCCTCGAAATAGCGGATCTTGACCATGGCCGCGTACATGGCGACCAGATCGTCTCGGGGTATCTCCATCCGGCGACCTCCTGTCTCAGGGTGGTCCACCGATGGTCGGGCACGGTGGGCCACCGCCGACGTGCCCATGCCGGGCACCTCCGAAGCTACCCCTCCGCGCCCTCTCCGGACCCAGAACCGAAACCTGGTTTTCGCGTCTTCGCAAGAATCTCGGTGACGGCGATCAGGCGCGGTCCCGTCGCCACCTCGACCGCCGTCCCCGGCGTGACGATCCGCCGTTCTCCGTCGAGAGCCACCACCCTGGTCTCGTCCGAGAAGGAGACGGCCTGACCGATCGGGACGAGGCGTGTCGAAGCCACGTCCACGTCGGCGACCTGCCCCGGACCGAGGATGGCCCGGATCCGTCTCCCCGTCCCGAAGACGACGTGGCGGGCGTGGCCGGGCGGGATCGGACCGAACGCCGCCGCCACCGACGCCATCCCGACCGCCGTGGTCCGGGCGTTGGCGACGACCGCCTCCACGAACGCCTCGGTCTGCCAGAGGGCTTTCGCCCCCACCCACCGGGACCGCACCCCCACCGCGTCGACGACCGCCACCGCCGGACCATCTGCCCCTCCGATGACCCGGAGGAGGGTGAGCTCCTGGTCGCTCGCCGGGTCTCCGTGGGCGGCGAGGGCGGCGGCGTACCCGGCGATGGTCGGCTCGACCGGAGTCACGATGGCGTTGTTCGTGCCGGCGGCGAGGGGCAGGAGTCGCACCTCGGGCCAGCCTTCGACCGCGGAGCGGACCGTCCCGTCCCCACCGACGGTGACGAGCAGGGCGGCGCCGGCGTCCGCCAACGCGGAGGCTGCCCGGCGGGTGTCGTGCTCGCGGCCCTCGGCCTCGACGGGGAGGAACTCGACCGGCGGGATCGGGATCGAACGGGTGAGATGCAGGGCACGTCGGACCAGGCCGCCTGCGTCGTCCAGCGCGAGGACCCGGGTGGGTGGACCGGCCCACAGACCGGCCAGCAAGCGGGCGACGAGGTTCGCCTTCTCCTCGACGTCCACGACCCGGGCCAGCCCGACGAGTCTCCGGATGTCCTTCGAGGACGCCGGGTTGGCGATGAGGCCGATGCTCGGTGACGTCATGTCGTCTGCACCCTACGTGGCGGCATGGTGCGTTCCGGGACGATCGTCCCTGGCGGAGGGTGGCGTCGGCGGGGATCCTGGGAGAAGAGGTGGATCACGATGCCCGACGGCGTGGTGAAGTGGTTCGACCCGAAGACCGGTGATGCCATGATCGCCCGGGGGGCGAAGCTGTACCCGACGAAGGCCGCCGAGATGGAGCGGCATGCCCGAGTACCGGGGGCGCGGGTGCACTTCGACATCGTGCGGGAGCGGGGCGCCGAACGGGCGGTGAACGTCGTCCTGCGCGCGGGAACCCGGGTCTCACCCCGGCAGGGCCGCTTCGGTGACCAGGCCGGGGCCCACCACCCCGACGAGAAGGGTCACGTCGCCCTGACTCGGCATCATCCCCAGCAGAGCTTCGCCCTGGAGGACCGGCCTCTGGAGGTGGCCCGCACCTGGGTTCGGCTCATCACCTCCGGTGACGTCGCCACCGCCGCCCACCTCTACCACCCGGCGGTGGAGATCCACCGCGGCGACACGATCCAGGAGGGACGGAGGACCCTCCCGGACCTCCTCGCCGAGCTGCGCCACGTCCGGGGCTTCGACGTGGAGGCGACCGACGATGGTGCCGAGGTGACCTGGCGGGATCCCCGGGACGGCACCCCCCGCCGAAGCAGGTTCCGGGTGGAGCATGGGCTGATCGTCGAGCAGTGGTTCGACGAGCTCGCACCGTGACGGCTCAGGTCTGCTGCAGCGACTCCAACCAGGCGCGGAACCCGTCGGGGACGTGGGGGCCACGCGCCCGGAGTTTGGCGGTTACCCGGGCACCCCGTCCCTCCAGGGCCGCTGCCATCTTGTCGAGCATCTTGCCGGGGGAGGTCTTGTAGGTGCAGAACACCGCCGCCGGGGTCCCCTGCAGCGAGAGCGACCCGATGAACTCCATCGTCGCCTTGGTGGCGTGTTGCAGGATGAAGAACAGGCCTTCGGTCCAGCTTCCGATGCACACGGCGTCGGCAGCCGAGACATCGGAGGCCGAGGCTTCGCCGACGGCGCTGACGGTGACGTCGTGGCCCGCCTCCCGGGCCAGATCCGCCATCGCCTCCGCGGCGGCCTTGGTGGTCCCGGTCCGACTGTCGTAGACGATCGCGATTCTCATCGAGGGCCTCCTCGGTCGGGTTCACCCGTCTCCCTCGAGTCACCGTGCGCCCGCCGAAGGCTACCCCGCTCACCGGGGGAGGCCCAGATGGGAGTGTGGTCAGCCGAGGGTGACGGCGGTGCCACTGGCCGAGACCATCAGCATGCTTCCGCCCTGGCCCAGCACCTCGTAGTCGAGGTCCACCCCGACGATGGCGTCGGCTCCGAGGGCGGCCGCCCGCTCCTCCATCTCCCTCAACGCGGTCTCACGGGCGTTGGTCAGCTCCCGTTCGTAGGCGGCCGAGCGCCCTCCGACGATGTCCCGGATCCCGGCGAACAGGTCCTTGAGGATGTTGGCTCCGAGGATCGCCTCGCCGGTGACGATCCCCTTGTACCCGGTGATGGTGCGGCCCTCCACCGTCGGCGTGGTCGTGATGATCATGCAGCTCCTCTCTCGCCGGGCGCCGGAGATTAGACGAGCCGGGCGGGTGGTCCGAGGAGGCGGTGGACGGCCCTTCCTCGACGGTCCCCTCGGAGGGAGGTCCGCTGGTCCGCATCGTGAGGAGCCGTGACGCTCGGACCCATCCTCTCCAACTCCGCCACCTTCCGCCACGGTCGAAGGGCCCGGACGGTTCGGGTCGGGTTCGGAGCGTCAGCCCCGAGTGACGGCGCCGGGATCGACGATCGTCTCCTCCTTCGGCGTCTTCTGTGGGCCTTCGGATGCGCTGCACCCGAAGGCCCACAGGCGGCTACGCCGCGGTGGCGGCATTCCCGGAACCGTCACCCCTCCACCGTGATCTCGCCGTACATGCCGTTGATGAAATGGGGTGGACCGCCCGGGACGTCGGGGGGGCCGCCTTCGCTCTCGGCGGCGGCCGCCAGATACTCGCCGGGGTCGGCTCCGGTGGGGATGGCGCAGATGATCAGGTACCGGCCGGGTTCGGTGAGCGTCCCGGTTCCCACCACGGGCACGCCGTCCTCCCCGGGAGGGGCGATGAGCACCGTCTCGACGCTCGGGAAGAGCGAGACCACGTCCCCGGGGTTGGCGACGATGTCGGCGGCCGATCGGTTCTCATCGTCGGGGAGGCGGAGTGCCACCAGTTCGTGCAGCTCCTTCTCGGCGTTGTTGGTCAACGTGAGGGTGCTGCCCGCGGCGACGGTGGCGGGGAGGTCCTCGAAGGCGAAGTCCACGGCGGAGACCTCCACCGTCGTCGGTTCGGAGGACGCGCCTCCGCAGGCGGCCAGGAGGCCGGCGGCCCCCGCGATCAGGATGAGAAGTCGGATTCGTCGTGGAATGTGCCTGGTGTCCATGGTTCTCCTCGGGAAAATCGTCACGATGTCGTTCATGTTCAAAGCGGCGGAGGTGGCGGGCCGAGGATGTCGATGCCGTGGGCGGCGCAGACCGCCGCGACCTCCGCCGGGTCGATGTAGCCGGGTTCCGGCATCGTCGTCGATCCGGTCGCGACGCCGAGCGAAGACACCATCTCGTCGAAGCGGGGCACTCCGTCCCGGCAGGCGGTGACGTTGATGTACCGCGCCGTCTCCGACAGCACCTGGAAGGTGTGTGGGATCCCGAGGGGGAGGTAGGTGAAGGCCCCGGCACTCGTGTCGATCTGTGCGCCTCCGGTGAAGAACCGCAGCTCCCCGTCGGTGACGAAGAACAGTTCGTCCTCGTGGTTGTGTCGGTGCTCGGGTGGTCCGAAGCCCCGGGGGGCGTGGAACTCCACGACGCTCATCGACTGGCCGGCGGCCCCGGTGAGCTTGACGGTGGCGATGTGGTTGAGGAACTCGAAGTGCTGCCCTTCGCCGGCGGCGAGCACGACCGAGTGGTTGGCGAGAGTGGGTTCGTTACTCATGTGGCGAACGATGCCACACCACCCTTCAGAAGACCTTACGAGGGTTCCCCGAAGGGTTCCTCGGTGATGCCGAGCTCCACCGTCGCCGCCACGAAACCAGCCTGGGCTCTCTCCGCCTCCCGACGTTCACCAGCCGCTACGAGAGCGTCGACCCCGACCCGGTGTGCCCGCACTGGAAGATGCTCGGCGCTCACCGGAACCCAGGCGTCGTCACCGGTGACCTCGCCGAGGGTCTTCACTGGCCGGTGTACGTCACGGACAGCCGTCATTCCAGTTGGTGTCGAGCGAGCCGAGCCAGGTTGCAAGGCCAGGGCTCGCAGCCGTCAAACATCCCGACTGCCCATACAGCTCGAGGAGGGTGACCGTGTCCTGGAGTTCCAACAGTTGATCGGGGAGCACCCCGGACAGGTCGTTGTTCCTGAGCACCAGGTATTGGAGGCTGTCGAGGTCCTTGAACGCAGTTGGGACCGTCCCGGTCAACTGATTGTCGCTGAGGTACAGGTTGGTGAGGTTGGTGAGGTTCCCAAGCTCTGACGGGATGGTCCCGGTCAACTGATTGAAGCTGAGGTATAGGGCTTTGAGGTTGGTGAGGTTCCCAAGCTCTGCCGGGATCGCCCCCGACAACTGATTGCCGTACAGCCGCAGGTTGGTGAGGCCCGTGAGGTTCCCAAGCTCCGACGGGATCGCCCCCGACAACTGATTGCTGAAGAGGTACAGGGCAGTGAGGTTGGTGAGGTTCCCAAGCTCCGACGGGATGGTCCCCGACAACTGATTGCCGGCAAGCGACAGGGTCGTGAGTGCCGTGAGGTTCCCAAGCTCCGACGGGATGGTCCCCGACAACTGATTGCCGGAGAGGTACAGGACAGTGAGGTTGGTGAGGTTCCCAAGCTCCGACGGGATGGTCCCCGACAACTGATTGTCGTACAGCCACAGGGTCGTGAGTGCCGTGAGGTTCCCAAGCTCCGACGGGATCGCCCCCGACAACTGATTGCCGGAGAGGTACAGGACAGTGAGGTTGGTGAGGTTCCCAAGCTCCGACGGGATCGCCCCCGACAACTGATTGCCGTACAGCCACAGGTTGGTGAGTGCCGTGAGGTTCCCAAGCTCCGACGGGATGGTCCCCGACAACTGATTGCCGGCAAGCGACAGGGTCGTGAGTGCCGTGAGGTTCCCAAGCTCCGACGGGATCGTACCTACCAGGTTGTTGCTGTTGAGGCTGATTCCAGTGACGTCGCCGTTGACGCAGGTGATGCCGTACCAGTCGCAGGCATCCCCGGCGCTGAGCCATCCGGTGTTGGTGTTCCAGTTGTCCCCATCGGTGGCGTTATAGAGCGCTTCGAGGATCTCACGTTCGGTGAGGGCAGGAACGGTCGTCGTCGTGGTTGTTGTGCTGGTGCTGGGTGGTGCAGCATTGGTGAGTTGAGACACAACGGCCGGGTCGATCACGCCAGGGCCACCAACGATGAACACCTCAGCCGGATCGAGACGCTGGATCTCCGCGACCACACTGCCAGGAACACTGTCCTGACGAGTGAGCAGCACCGGGCCAGGCAAACCACCACCAGCCGCCAACGCATCCGGGAACCCGTACCCGTACGCCACATACACACGATCAGCACCCGACGGATACATCTCCTGAGACACCGCCACAGCCGTCCCGAACCGATCGCTCCCCGACAAACGAGACACCGACCACGAACCCGCAGACCCCAACTGAGACACAACGGCCGGGTCGATCACGCCAGGGCCACCAACGATGAACACCTCAGCCGGATCGAGACGCTGGATCTCCGCGACCACACTGCCAGGAACACTGTCCTGACGAGTGAGCAGCACCGGGCCAGGCAAACCACCACCAGCCGCCAACGCATCCGGGAACCCGTACCCGTACGCCACATACACACGATCAGCACCCGACGGATACATCTCCTGAGACACCGCCACAGCCGTCCCGAACCGATCGCTCCCCGACAAACGAGACACCGACCACGAACCCGCAGACCCCACCACCGGAAGCAGCATCGCCCCCATCAACCCCACAACCACCAACAACCGCGCGAGGCGGCGTCCCACCACGACGACCATCAGACTCCCCGCCAGACGGTGAACTCCCTACTCACGCAACGGACGATGCCATCCCACCCTTCAGAAAACCTTACGATGAACCCTTGAACGGTTCAACAACAACACCGAGCTCCGCCATCGCCGCCACGAAGCGGGTGTGGGCTCGGTCTGCCTCCCGACGCTCACCAGCCGCTACGAGAGCATCGACCACGATCCGATGCGCCTGCTCATCGTAGGGGTCGACCTCGATGAGGCGTCGGCCCAGCGCCGCGGCCTCCAGGTACCGGCCGTGCTCGTGGTACCTGGTGGCTTCTCGCCGTGCCGCCACCACGAAGCGGGTCCGTATTTCGGCACGGAGCGCTTCGGTCCAGTCCTCGTAGCGGTCCTCGGGTAGGAACTCGCCGCCGTACGCGGCGACGATGGCGGCGTCGTCGCCGGCTTTGTAGAAGGTCTCGACGTCGGTGGTGACGGCGTCGAGATCGAGGCGCACGGTCTGGCGGTCGGCGACGACGCCTCCCCGCAGGATCCGCTTCACCGCCGAGAGCTGCACCGAGAGTCTGGCTCCGAGCCGTCGCATGTCGAACTCGTCGGGCCAGAGCAGGTCGATGAGCTCGTCTCTGGTCACCGGCCAACCTCGAGCGGCGACCAGCCGCTTGCACAGCTGCCTGGCCCTTCGGGATCCCCAGGCGGAGACGGGAACCTCTTCGCCGCCACGACGAACGGCGAACCGTCCCAGGGTGGTGATCTGGACGTCGTGGCCGGTGGCGGGCTCCGTCGCTGGTGTACGGACGCGGCCGGTGACGAAACGTTCGACCTGGGGCATCCACTCCGTCAGGTCGCCGACGTAGGCGAAGTGGTCGCATCCGTCGAGTTCGAGCAGCCGTGCCCCGGGGATCGCCTCTGCCAATTCCCGGGCTGCCTCGACCGGGATCACCAGTTCGTCGCGGCGGTGGATCACCAGGGTGGGGACGTCCAAGGTGGCGAGGACGTCGGACACGTCGATCTCGGCGACGAGGTCGAGCAGATCCCGAACGTCGGCGGCCCCAGCACATTGCCGTTCGTAACGCTGATGCCAGTCGCGGAACTCCTGGTTGGCGGCCAGTGACGGGGCGAACCGGTCGACGATGACCGAGTCCGTGGTGCCCCAGACGTCCGCGATGTAGTCCCTGATCACGATCCGCTGGTCTTCCGGCACAGACAGGTAGGGTCTCGCCCCCGTTCCGAACAACACGAGATGCTCGACCCGTTCGGGATAGGTGGCGGCGAAGAGGATCGCCGTCGACCCACCGTCGGACTGGGCGAACAGCGTCGCCCGTCCGATCCCTGCATGGTCCATCACCGCCCGCAGGTCATCTACCCGCTCGTCGACCCCCGGGTTGCGACTGGTGCGGTCCGAAGCGCCGGTCCCCCGCTTGTCGAAATGGAGGTAGCGGCTGAAGGTTCCGAACCGTTCGAACATGGCACGGAGGCCCGGCCAGCCCCACGCAGCCTCGATGTTCTGCGCGAAGGGCGGGATGGCGACGATGGTGGCCGGGCCGTCCCCCCACGCCTGGTAGGCCAACCGCGCCCCTCTCGCCGGAGCGAATCTGACCGCTGGTACTTCGATTCTGACCCTCCCTACCAGGGCGCTACGTGTCCTTCACCGGCACCCAACACTATCCGGAATTCCCACCAACGGAAGCGGTGACGTCCCGGCGGGCGATCGCCCCGAGCACCACGTTCCGGTTCGCGCCGTGCCTCGGCTTCGAGCTCCGCTCCTTCGCCCACCACCGTCTGCCCGTCCCGCTCGACGTCCGGCGACCGAACTGCGACCACTTCGACACCGTCGCGCCATGCTGGGATCCGAAGAGCCCGCGATGTGACGGCTGCCGCCACACAGGCGAAGGTTCCCTGGGTCGTGCATGCGGAGGATGGGATCAGGTCGGTCGGTCGGTCATCGCCCGGTCGGAGATGGCGGGGGCCGTTCCCAGGTCGGGCGGAGCGCTCAGAAGTCGCCGCAGTCGACCTCGAAGGCCACCTCCTGGGCGGCGCCCTCCTCGAACAGCGGCTCAACGGCCGCCGTGCCGGACACCACCTCCCCGTCGACGGCGTACTCGATGGCGTCAGGGGACGCCGAAACATATTCCGCGTCACCCACGATCACGGCGACCTCGTCGCTGGACGGGTCGTCGGCGTAGATGCGGAGGCTGAAGTACGTGCCGCCGTCCTTGGTCTCCGCGTCGGACTTGGCGGTGATGGAGAGGTCGCCGGAGCCATCCAGCCGACAGGACGTCATGCCCACGATCCGGTCGAGGGGGCGGTCCTCGCCGTCGACCGTGACCCAGCCCACTGCACCGACGCCGTCCCCATCGGTCGCGGGCTCCCCGTCGGTGCTCGGCGTCAGCTCCTCCGCCGTGGTGGTCGAGGTCGAGGTGTCATCCGCCGGTGCGTCGTCACCATCGACACTTGTGCAGGCGCCGGCAAGCGCCAGCATCAGCACCAGCGCAGCGGCCACCGGGTAGGGGCGTACCATGCCCAACCTCCGGGGTCGTCGGAATGTCGGCGGGACTGTAGCGGGCCCCAGCGCTCGGGACGAGCCTTCGATCTGGCCGACCATGACGTCGGGATCGGGACGGAGGTCGTCGGCCCGTCCGACGGCCGCCACCCGTGCGCCCCCGTCCCGAGCGAATGGCTCCCGACTCGGCTCCCAGAACGGCCTGCTCCACGCACACGGCCGGGCGCCGTAGACTCACACCCGTGCGACTCACCGCTGCCGTGACCCACGAGGAGCCTTGGTACGTTGTCCGCTGCCTCGAGGTCGAGGTCGCCAGCCAGGGAGAGACCGTCGAAGAGGCGTTGCAGAATCTTCGGGAGGCGCTCGGGCTGTACTTCGAGGATCAACCGCTGCCTGAGCACCTCGAGACGCCGATCATCGCGCCGGTCGACATTCCCGCGTGAGCCCAGCGCTTCCCGTCGTCTCCGGCAGTGACGTCGTCCGCGCACTGGCCAAGGCGGGATTCGGTGAGGTGAGCCGGCGAGGCAGTCGCGTGAAGCTCCGCTACTCGGCAGGGAAGACGGTGATCGTGCCACGGCATCGAGAGCTGGCTCGGGGCACGTTGCGCTCCATCTTGCGGCAGGCCGACCTCACCGTGAAAGGGTTCCTCGAACTTCTCTGACGCCGTCGAATGGCTCCCGCAGGCCACCTCGACTCGACGACCCGCCCCACCGCCCGCACGCCCGGAGGGACTCGAACCCCCAACCTTCTGATCCGCAGATCCCCACGACCCGTCCACCAGCGTCCACAGGAGTCCAGGAGCGTTGCCGCACAAGGCTCCCGAGTCCACCGCCGTCCACCCCGATCCACAGCGAATGGATACCAACTTGGCTC
>JALSJV010000211.1 GCA_026989215.1 Acidimicrobiia bacterium
GAGACCGTCTGGCGGTGGACCTCATCGTCGGCTGGGCGTTCGGGACGGCGGGACGGCGAGGCAGACACCCCCAGGCGGGCCTCTGGCTCCCCGCCACCGCGGCCCGGTTGCTGGAACGGTCCCTCGACGGGCCGCTCGGATCGGACCTCGCCGCCTGCGCCGACTACCCCGGTCTGGAGCGATCCCGGGGGGTGACGGCCCCCACCCTGGTGATCCAGGGGGCCGAAGATCGGATGACACCGGTGGCGGCCGCCCGCGACCTGGTGGATGCGCTGCCCGACGGACGCCTGGAGGTCGTTCCGGACGCCGGGCACATGGTGATGGTCGAGGCACCGGATCGAGTCCGGCGGCTGATGGCGGAGTTCCTCTCCGAGTAGCATCGCCGACCCATGCAACGTCGAGGCAGCGTCGGACGAGTGGAGACCCGCTTCCACACCTTGGCCGGGCCCTTCACCGTGCAGGACGGTGACACGCTTCCCGAGGTCACCTTGGCCTACGAGCTGTACGGAGAGGTCAACGAGACTCGGGACAACGTCATCCTCGTGTTTCACGCCCTCACCGGCAGCCAGCACGCCGCCGGGTACAACCCGGAGGTGCCGGGGCTCGACGGCCGGTGGACCGAGGAGATGCATCACGGCTGGTGGGACGGGTTCATCGGTCCGGGGAAGGCCCTCGACACCGACCGGTACGCCGTGCTCTGCGTCAACTACCTGGGAGGCTGTTACGGGTCGACCGGCCCGGCGTCGATCAATCCGGCGACGGGCCGTCCCTACGGGTCCTCGTTCCCGAAGCTGACGTTGACCGACATCGTCGACTCCCAGATGCGGCTTCTCGACGAGTTGGGGATCGAACGCCTCCACGCCGTCACCGGAGGGAGCGTGGGGGGCATGGCGTGCGCCGTACTGGCGACGAAGTACCCGGATCGGGTTCGGATCGTGTTGCCGATCGCCGCCGGGTTCGAGACCACCACCCTGCAGGTGCTGCACAACTTCGAGCAGATGTTCGCCATCATCACCGACCCCGAGTTCAAGGGCGGCGACTACTACGGCGGGCCGGGTCCGGAGCTCGGGCTCGCCCTCGCCCGCATGATCGGACACAAGACCTTCGTCTCCCTGTCGGCGCTGCGGGAGCGAGCTCGCAGTGAGATCGTCAAGGGTGAGGACCTCGGCGGCTACCGGGTGGGACACCACCTCGAGTCCTACATGCTCCACCAGGGCCAGAAGTTCGTGAAACGGTTCGACGCCAACACCTACCTCCGCATCATGACCGTGTGGCAGCAGTTCGACCTGGTCGAGGAGGTGGGGGCGGGTTCGCTTCCCGAGCTGCTTGCCCGCTGCCGCCATCAGCGGTGGATGGTGTTCACGATCGACTCCGACGTCTGCTTCTACCCGGACGAACAGGAGGCGATGGTGGCCGAGCTGAAACGGGCGGGAGTGCCGGTGCGCCGGTACACCGTCCATTCGGACAAGGGACACGACTCGTTCCTCATCGAACCGGAGTTGTACGCGGCGCTGCTCGCCGACGTGCTCGACGACTGACCGGTCAGGATCCCGAGGGGGCCCGTCCCGGTCCGGGCGGTCCAGCGAACACCTGGGCGATCTCCATCCAGCGACGGGCCACGTCACCGTCGATCACCAGGTCGGTGTCGGCGACGTGGCGCCGCTGGGCGACGACGAGGCAGAAGTCGACCGCCGGACCGGAGACGGAGTCCGTGCAGTCGTCGTTCCACACCCAGATCCCCCCCGACGGTGCCCGCAGCTCCACCCGCACCCTGCGATCGGGGACCTCCAGGTCCCGGTTCCGGAAGGACCAGGAGAAGGTCTTGACGCCGAGCTCGGCGACGTGGCGGAGCCGGTCGGTGGGGATGCGGACCGCTCCGAGGGCGTCGGCGACGTCTTGGCCGTGGGCCCAGGTCTCCATGAGGCGGGCCGCGACCGACGACGCCGCTTTCATCGGCGGCCCGTACCAGGGGACCGTGGTCGCGGGGTCGGTGGCGGCCATCACGTCGAGGAGCCGGGCTCGGGCCTGGCGCCACCAGGTGAGCAGTTCGGCAGGGTGGAGGGTGCGGGCCCGTTCGAGGTGGCGGTCGAGGAACCCTTCGATCCCGTCGGCGATGGCCTGGTTGAGGTCGTCGGCGAAGGCGTCGGGGTCGGAGGCGGAGAGGGCGGCCTT
>JALSJV010000212.1 GCA_026989215.1 Acidimicrobiia bacterium
GCGTCTCGCCGACTCCCTCCCCCCGGCCCAGATCTTCATCACCACCGCCCATCCCGAGGAAGTCCCCGTGAAGGGACGGTGGTGGACGGTGGAAGGAGGTGCCGTCACATGACCCGGCCCGTCGAGTTGGGAGCGGCGATCCGGGAGGTGCTGGCGTCGCTGGGGCTCCCCGACCCCGAAGTGCACCTCCGCCTGGAGGCCGAGTGGGCCGAGCTGGCCGGACCCCCGTGGAGCGACCACGCACGACCTCTCTACCTCCGGCGAGGAGAGCTGGTGGTGGAGGCCACTTCACCGATGGCGATGTCCCTCCTCCGCTACTCGGTGGCGAGCCTCGAACAGCGCCTCCGAGAGCGCCTGGGGGAGGGGGTCGTCGAACGAGTGGTGCTGCGGAGACCCTCGTGAGGGGCGTCGAAGAGATTGGGGAAAACCCTGCCAGGGCCTATACTTACACAAGTGTAAATCCCCTGTTCAGAGGCCGTTCCGGCCGCGGGATTCGACCTGAAGGAGCGATGTGACCTCAACGCGCGGAACCGACTCGTACGGTGCCAAGGACATCACCGTCCTGGAGGGCCTCGAGGCGGTACGTCGCCGCCCCGGCATGTACATCGGCTCGACGGGTCCGCGGGGCCTTCACCATCTCGTCTGGGAGGTGGTGGACAACGCGGTCGACGAGGCGATGGCCGGGTACTGCACGAAGATCGAGGTGACGCTCCTCGCCGACGGCGGCGTGAGGGTGAGCGACAACGGGCGCGGCATCCCCGTCGACGTCCACAAGAAGACGAAGCAGTCGGCCCTGACCACGGTATTGACGACCCTCCACGCCGGCGGCAAGTTCGAGCAGGGCGCCTACACGGTCTCCGGCGGCCTCCACGGGGTCGGCGTGTCGGTGGTGAACGCCCTCGCCGAGCGGTTGGTCGCCGAAGTGCGACGTGACGGCCACATCTGGACCCAGGAGTTCCGGCGCGGCAAGGCGCTGACGAAGAATCCGACGAAGGGACGTCCGGTGAAGAAGACCGGGACGACCATCACCTTCTGGCCGGACCCCGAGATCTTCGTCGAGACCACCACCTTCGACTCCGAGACGATCGCATCCCGACTCCGCGAGATGGCCTTCCTCAACAAGGGCCTCGAGATCGTCCTCGTCGACGAACGCACCGACCCGCCCCAGCGCGAGACCTTCCTGTACAAGGGGGGACTCGTCGACTTCGTCAAGTACCTGAACGAGAACCGGGAGCCGATCCACCCCCACATCATCGACCTCTCCGACGTCTCCGACGACGCCGAGGTCGAGGTGGCGATGCAGTGGACCAAGTCCTACACCGAGGCGATCCTCAGCTTCGCCAACAACATCAACACCCACGAGGGCGGCACCCACGAGGAGGGTTTCCGCAAGGCACTCACCAAGGCCGTCAACGACTTCGCACGGAGAAAGAACCTCCTCAAGGACAAAGACCCGAACCTCACCGGAGAGGACGTCCGCGAGGGGTTGACGGCCGTGATCTCGGTGAAGGTGCGTCAACCCCAGTTCGAAGGGCAGACGAAGACCAAGCTCGGCAACACCGAGATCCGCTCCTACGTGGAGAAGGCGCTCAACCGCATGCTCCCCGAATGGCTGGAGCGGTACTCCCCGGAGGCCCGGAGGATCGTCGACAAGTGCATCACCGCCGCCAAGGCCCGGGAGGCGGCCCGCAAGGCCCGGGAGATCACCCGCAGGAAGTCCCTGCTCGAATCGACGAGCCTTCCCGGGAAGCTGGCCGACTGCTCGTCGCGGGACCCGAGCCGGAGCGAGCTGTTCATCGTCGAGGGCGACTCGGCCGCCGGCCCGGCGAAACAGGCCCGGGACTCCGAGACCCAGGCCATCCTGCCGATCAGGGGGAAGATCCTCAACGTCGAGAAGGCCCGCCTCGCCAAGGCGCTGCAGAACCAGGAGATCCAGGGGATCATCACCGCGGTGGGGACCGGGATCGGCGACGACTTCGACATCGCCAAGGCCCGCTACCACAAGATCATCATGCTCACCGACGCCGACGTGGACGGGTCGCACATCCGTACGCTGCTGCTGACCCTGCTCTTCCGACACATGCGGGGCCTCATCGACGCCGGATACGTCTACATCGCCCAGCCGCCGCTGTACCGGGTGAAGGTGGGTTCGAAGGTCCACTACCT
>JALSJV010000213.1 GCA_026989215.1 Acidimicrobiia bacterium
TCGCCCAGCTCGAAGCCGAACGGCGAGGGTCGCTGTTCCAGGAATGGCTGCTCGAGACCGTGGCCGCCGCCGACGTCACGGTCGAGGAGGAGTACGGCGAATGGGTGACCTCTCCGGTGCCCGACGTGGCACCCCCTCAGTAGCGGGACCCGTCGACGTCGTCGGCCTCGGACCGGGCACGCTCGAGCGCACCCCCGCCGAGGTCCGTGAGCTCCTGTTCGACCCCGACCGTCGGGTCGTGGTGCGGACCCTGCAGCATCCGGCCGCCGAAGAGCTCGCCCGGCGGCGCCCGGTGGTGAGCTGCGACGACCTGTACGAGACCGCCGACGACTTCGAGGCCGTCTACGCCGCGATCGTCGACCGCCTCCTCGATCTGGCCCGCACCGGCCCGGTCGTCTACGCGGTGCCGGGCAGTCCCCTCGTGGGGGAGCGGGCCGTGGGGGAGCTGCGGCGGCGGGTCGGGGCCGCGGTGGTGCGGGTCTGGCCGGCCGAGTCCTTCATCGACGCGGTCTGCGCGTTGGTGGGTGTCGACCCGTTGGATCGGGGCCTGAGGATCCTCGACGCCCATCGGCTCCCGGACCCCCTCCTGATCGACGGCCCCACCCTCCTCGCCCAGGTCGACCATCCGCTCCTGCTGGCGGATCTCTGCGCCCGGTTGGGGACGGTGCTGCCCGAGGGGACCGAGGTCTCGGTGGTGGTCGACGCCGGAGGTCCCGACGAGCGGGTGGTGCGAAGCCCGGTCGATCGGGTGGATCCGAGACTCGCCGGGCTGCGGACCTCACTGTTCCTCGATCCGGAACCGGGGGGCCTCCCCGGGGCGGTCCGGGTGATGCGGCGCCTCCGCGAGGAATGCCCGTGGGACCGGGCCCAGACCCATCATGGGCTCGTCGCCAACCTGATGGAGGAGGCGGCGGAGCTGGCCGACGCCCTCGCCGCCCTCCCCGCCGACGACACCGTCGACCATGCCGCCTACGCCTCGGTGGAGGACGAGTTGGGGGACCTGCTGCTCCAGGTCCTCTTCCACAGTGTCATCGCCCGCGAGCGAGGTGCGTTCGACATCGAGGACGTCGCCGAGAACCTGCGGCGAAAGCTGGTGCGCCGTCACCCCCACGTCTTCGGCGACGTCGTCGTGTCGTCGGCGGAGGAGGTGAAGGCCAACTGGGACGCCATCAAGGCCCGGGAGCGGGGCGACGGCGGAACCCGCTCGACCCTCGACGGGATCCCGGAGGGGATGCCCGCGTTGGGTCGGGCGGCGAAGGTGGGACGCAGGGCGGCGAAGGTCGGGTTCGATTGGCCCGACATCGCCGGAGTGTTCGACAAGGTCCGGGAGGAGCTGGCCGAGCTGGAGGCGGTGGCGGGTCGTCCCGACGAGGCCCTCGACGAGCTGGGTGACCTCCTGTTCGCCGTCGTCAACCTGGCCCGCCATCTCGACGTCGAACCCGAGGCGGCGCTCCGGCGGGCGACGCAGCGGTTCATCCGCCGGTTCCGCCTCATGGAAGAGGAGGGCCCGTTGCACGGTCTGGCCCTCGCCGAGCTCGAAGCCCGTTGGGAGGCGGCGAAGGACGACGAGGGGTCGGGGGTCGTCGGAGGCACGGCCGGGGAGTGCTAGCGTCGCACCGACAAGGAGGCCCGGTTGTCGATTCCGATCGCTGACATCCGAGCCCGTGAGATCCTCGACTCCCGCGGGAACCCCACGGTGGAGGCCGAGGTGCTCCTGGAAGGGGGCGGCTTCGGCAGGGCGGCGGTTCCCTCGGGTGCCTCGACGGGAGCGCTGGAGGCCGTCGAGCTCCGGGACGGCGGAGACCGTTTCGGCGGCAAGGGGGTCGCGCGGGCCGTCGCCAACATCCATCAGGTCATCGCCCCCGCCCTCGTCGGTCGAGACGCCCTCGACCAGGAGGCCGTCGACCAGGCGATGCTGGACCTGGACGGGACCCCCAACAAGGGGGAGCTGGGGGCGAACGCCATCCTGGCGGTGTCGCTGGCGGTCGCCCGGGCCGCCGCCGCCCGGCTCGACCTTCCCCTGTTCCGATATCTGGGGGGTCCGGCCGCTCGAGTGCTCCCGGTGCCCTGCCTGAACGTCCTCAACGGGGGGGTGCACGCCGCCAACTCGGTCGACCTGCAGGAGTTCATGGTCGTTCCCGGCGGCTTCCCCAGTTTCCG
>JALSJV010000214.1 GCA_026989215.1 Acidimicrobiia bacterium
CCGTCACTCCCGGTTCCCGGTGATCACCCCCGGAGGCAGCCTCGACGACATCGTCGGCATCCTCTACGTGAAGGATCTCATCGGCGGCATCGACGCCGACCGTCCCGTCGAGGAGTTCGTCCGGGAACCCCACTACCTGCCCGAGAGCATGTCCGTGCTGACGGCGCTCCAGCACATGCGTCGGCGGCGGCTCGGCTTCGCCCTCGTGCTCGACGAGCACGGCGGCGTCGACGGCGTCGTCACGATCAAGGACCTCATCGCCGAGCTGGTCGGCGAGATCCAGGACGAGTACGACCCGCGCGAACCCACCATCGTCCGACTCGGGCCCGGTTCGTGGGTGGCGGAAGGCCGGGTCCCGGTGGAGGACCTCGCCAAGGAGATCGGAGTCGAACTCCCCGAAGGACCCTACGCCACGGTCGGGGGGCTCTTCCTCGCCGTCACCGGACGGGTCCCCGATGTCGGTGACCGCACCCAGGTCGACGGGGTACGCCTCACCGTCCTGAAGATGGATCGACGGCGCATCGACCGGATCCGGGTGGACGTCTCCACCGACGAGGCGGCGCCATCAGCGCCACCGGGAACGGATCGACCCTGACCGGGGTTCCCCTGGAAGCATGTGCACCGGTAAGATGCCGGGGCACCGGGACGTGGCGCAGTTTGGTAGCGCGCAGCGTTCGGGACGCTGAGGTCGCCGGTTCAAATCCGGCCGTCCCGACCCGGAGATCGAGGGCCGCCCCGCGGGGCGGTCCTCGTCGTCGAAGCACCTCCATCTCCGGTGAACCGGAACTCGAAGAGGCAGGCGTCGGAACCGTCCGCGATCGTCACCGGACGCTCGAACCTGACACCCCGGTCCACCCGGTTGGCCTCGTCGGCCCACAGCAGTCCCACGCGCAGAACACCGTCGTGAGTTCGGGGACGCCGTGGCGTGCCAGGTCGTCGTAGAAGCCGCAGCGGCGAACCCATTGCCGATGCGCACCCGGCACCTCCTCCTCGTCGAAGACGAAGAGCGACCCGTAGGTCCGTCGGGTCCGTTCTCCCCCCATCGCCCGCACGAACCGACGGGCGCCCATCGTGCGGACCATCCAGCGGGTCCCCCGCCCCACCCAGGCGCCGCCCGCCGACCGGCGGAACGGCTCGATGAGGCGGGCTCGCGTCGCGTCGGGTTCGACCCCGGCGGCGACGAGCTCCCGGGAGGCCTCCAGGACGGCCGCCGAGTAGGTGACGATCGCCACCGATGCCCGATCGGGCAGCGTCGCGGCGTCGGCGGCGGCCAGGGCCGCCACCCGAACCCGCCCGGCGGCGTCCCGATCGTCGGGGAAGACCAGCGGCGGGAACCTGCTGAGCAAACTCCGTTCAACCCATCGGTCACGGATGCGGCAACCTGCGCGCCACACGAAACCCAACCGCAAGGGTCCCGGCGCCGGGAATCAGATCAGCAGCTCGGCGATCTGGACGGCGTTGAGGGCGGCACCCTTGCGGAGGTTGTCACCCACCACCCACAGGTTGATTCCGCCTTCCTCCCCGAGCGTCTCCCGCACCCGACCGACCAACACGTCGTCCATCCCCGCCGAATCGAGGGGGGTCGGGACGCGGTCCTCCCAGACCTGGACGCCGGGCGCCTCCGCCAACACCTCCAACGCCTCGTCCCGGCCGACCGGACGACCGAACCGCAGGGTGGCGGCGATCCCGTGGCCCACCATCACCGGAACCCGCACGCACGTCGGTTCCACCCGGAGATCGGGGGCTTCCAGGATCTTGCGGGACTCGTGGACGAGCTTCCACTCCTCGTCGGTGTAGCCTCCCTCCGCCTCGGACCCGGCGAAGGGGATGACGTTGAAACCGATCGGACGCGGATACACCGACCCCCCCGGATCCTCCCAGCCACCATCCACCAACGGCTCGGAACCCCGATCCAGGAAGAAACGGGTCTGGGCGACCAGCTCGTCCATCCCCCGCTGACCCGACCCCGAGACCGACTGATACGACGACGCCACCATCGACGTCAACCCGGCAGCCCGGTGCAGCGGAGCCGCCGCCATCATCAGGCCCATCGTCGTGCAGTTCGGATTGGCGACGATCCCCCGCGGCCGATCGGCCACCGCATGGTCGTTCACTCCGGCGACCACGAGCGGGACATCCGGATCCCGCCGGAACGCCGACGAGTTGTCGACCACCACCGCCCCGGCGGCGGCGAAACGGGGCGCATGCTCACGGGAGCGGTCCCCCCCGGCGCTGAACAGGGCGATGTCGAGCCCCGCCGGATCGGCGACGGCCAGGTCTTCGACCTCCACCTCCCCCCATCGGGTCGCCACCTTGGTGCCCGCCGAACGGGACGACGCCATCAGCCGCAGCTCGGCGACCGGGAAGTCCCGCTCCTCCAGGATCGCCACCATCGTCCGACCCACCGCACCGGTGGCCCCGACCACGCCGACCCGAACCCCGCTCACGCCCCCACCTCGGCCTCGACCATCGGCGGGCTGAAGGCCCGATGGAGCGCCCGCACCGCATCCTCCACCTGGTCGCCCCGCACCACGCAACTGATCCTGATCGTCGACGTGGAGATCATCTCGATGTTGATCCCCGCCTCCGCCAACGCCCGAAACACCCCGGCGGCCACGCCCGGATGGGATTTCATCCCCGCACCCACCAACGACACCTTGGCGACGTCGGCGTCCACCTCCACACCTGCGGCCCCGAGCTCGCCCGCCGCGCGCTCGGCGATCTCCCGGGCGGTCTCGACCGTCGCCTTGGGCACGGTGAAGCTGATGTCGGTGGTGCCCTCCCGAGAGACGTTCTGGACGATCATGTCCACGTTGATCCCCGCCTCGGCCATCGGCTCGAACAACCGCGCCGCCACGCCGGGACGATCCGGCACGGCCCACACGGTGACCTTCGCCTCGGACACGTCGTGGGCGATCCCGCTGATGATGGCCTGTTCCATGGTGGTTTCCCTCACCCAAGTTCCTTCCGAGTCGACAAACGATGAGCGGACGTGGATCGGAATCCCGTAGCGGCGACCGAACTCCACCGAGCGGGTCATCAACACCCCGGCTCCACCCGCCGAGAGCTCCAACATCTCGTCGAAGGAGAGCTCGTCGAGCTTCCGGGCTTCGGGGACGATCCGGGGGTCGGCGGTGAACACCCCCTCCACGTCCGTGTAGATCTCGCAGACGTCGGCGTCCAGGGCGGCCGCCAGGGCGACGGCGGTGGCATCGGAACCTCCCCGACCCAGAGTGGTGACGTCCCGACTGTCGGGGTTCACTCCCTGGAACCCGGCGACGATGGCGACCTTCCCCTCGGCGAGGGCCTCCCGTACCCGGGTGCCGCGGATCTCCTGGATCTTCGCCCGACCGTGAGCGGCATCGGTGATGATCCCCGCCTGAGAGCCGGTGAAGCTGACCGCCTCCACCCCGCGGGCGGCGATCGCCATCGCGCACAGCGCCATCGAGATTCGCTCCCCGGCGGAGAGGAGCATGTCCATCTCCCGGGCTGGTGGCCGCGGATTCACCGCCTCGGCAAGCGCCACCAGCTCGTCGGTGGTGGAACCCATCGCCGACACCACCACCACCACGTCGTTGCCGGCGGCGCGGGTGGCGACGATCCGGTCGGCGACACGGGAGATACGGTCGGGGGACCCCACCGAGGTCCCCCCATATTTCTGAACGACCAGGGCCATGGAGAATCGAGCTGTGGCGGAACCCGGAGTGTACCGACGGAACACGACCGAGTTTCCCAACGCGTCCGGGCCCGGTAGGTTCTCGCCCACCATGTCCTCTGATCGCCGCCAAAGGAAGAAGGAGCAGCGGGCGAGACGCCTCGAGGCAGAACGCAAGGCGGCCGCCCGCCGAGAGCTGGTTCGCCGACTCACCACCGGCCTCGGCTTCGGCCTCGTGATCGCCGTCGCCCTCATCTTCGCCTCCCGCAGTGGAACCTCACAGCTCCCCGGAACCTACGAGGAGTTCCGAGACCGACCGGTGGCCTGCGGGGCAGCCGCCCCCGAGCCCTACCAGCCGATGACCTTCGATGCGCCCGAGCCCGGACAGATCCCGACGGGGGCGGAGGTCACCGTCACCCTCCGAACGTCGTGCGGGCCGATCGCGATCGAGCTCGCCGTCGCCGACCACCCCGAGACCTCCAACAGTTTCGTGTTCCTCGCCCGCCAGGGGTTCTACGACGGAACCGTCATCCACCGGGTCGTGAAGGATTTCGTCATCCAGGCCGGAGACCCCGGAGCCGACGGCACCGGAGGCCCCGGATACACCATCGCCGACGAGTTCCCACCCGAGGATTTCGCCTTCGAGCCCGGGGTGGTCGCCATGGCGAACTCGGGTCCCGGTACCACCGGCTCCCAGTTCTTCATCGTGGTGGGCTCCCAGGCCGACGTCCTCCCACCCCGGTTCAACATCCTCGGACGCGTCGTCGACGGCTTCGACACCATCGAGAAGATCCTCGCCGTGCCCACCGCCCGTCAACCCGGCACGGTGGAGGAGAGCCGCCCCCTCGAGGCGATCTACATCGAGTCGATCGACGTCGAGATCTCCGGCGGCTGACGCCTTCTCCCCCCGCCTGCGAGGAGAGTCCCCGAGCGAAGCGAGGGGGAGGGAGGGCAGGCCGCGCACCGCCGCACCCCCATCCCCCGCCTCCTTCGTCGGCGGGTACTTCCCCCTCAGCCCTCCCCACGCGCCACAGGCCGCACACCACCGCACCCCCATCCCCCGCCTCCTTCGTCGGCGGGTACTTCCCCCTCAGAGAGGGGGAAGAAGGCCAGGGGGATGCGAGAAGCGCTAGCCTGCGGCGGCGATGGCCGTGGATCTGCACACCCACAGCACGGCCTCCGATGGCTCGGACACGCCCGCCGACCTGGTCCGCCGGGCCGCCCAGATCGGGCTCTCCGCCGTGGCCCTCACCGACCACGACACCCAGGAAGGGATCGCCGAAGCCCGGGAGGCGGCTGCACACGCCGGGATCGAGCTGATCCCCGGCGTCGAACTCTCCCTGGAACACCGGGGGATGCATCTCCTCGTCCTCTTCCTCGAACCCGGCGAAGGTCCGCTACAGGACCGCCTCGGGGAGCTCCAGGCGGGACGGAAACGGCGGAACGAACGGATCGTCGAGAGCCTCCGAGGATTCGACATGGACATCACCATCGAGGAGGTCCAGGCAGAGGCAGGGGACGGCAGCGTCGGGCGACCCCACATCGCCGCCGTCATGGTCCGGAAGGGGTACGTTCCCGACATCACCGCCGCCTTCGACCGCTACCTGAAAGAAGGCGGCCCCGCCTACCATCCCCGTCCCCGCCTCACCCCGGCCGAAGCCATCCACCTCGCCCGACGGTCCGGCGGGGTTCCCATCCTCGCCCACCCGCACACCCTGGAACTCACCGACTCCGAGCTCGACCGTCTCCTCGGGGAGCTCGCCGAGCTGGGGCTGGTCGGCGTCGAGTCGATCTACTCCACCTACGGCCCCGACCAGCGAACCCACCTCACCGAGATGGCCCGACGTCACGGCCTCCTCGCCTCCGGTGGGTCCGACTACCACGGCACGTACAAGGCCGACATCCGGCTCGGGATCGGACAGGGGGACCTCCACGTCCCCGACGACGTCCTCGGGGTGCTGGCAGACCGAGCATGATCCGCGACCGCCTCGGCCGGGCAGCCCTGGTCGTGTCCGGCGGGATCCTCGCCTCCCGTCTCCTCGGGTTCGGCCGCAACGTCCTCCTCTATGCGCTCCTCGGACGGGACGTCGCCACCGACCTCTACGTCGACGCCTTCACGATCCCCGACTACCTGTTCTTCCTCATGGCCGGGGGCTACCTCTCGATCACCCTCGTCCCCATCCTCTCCCGACATCACGCCGACGGAGACGACGAGGAGGCCCGACGGTCGTTCACGGCCGTGTTCCGGGTGGTGACCGTCGCCCTCGTCGCCCTCACCCTGGTGCTGATCGTGTTCGCCCGTCCCCTCGTCGAGACGGTGTTCCCCCGGATCGAAGACTCGGCCCGACTGACGAACCTCACCCGGATCGCCCTCACCTCCCAGGTGTTCTTCGGCATGGGGACCCTGCTCATGGCCGCCCAGTACGCCCGGCAGCGTTTCGTCATCCCCACCTTGGCTCCCCTCGTCTACAACCTCGGGATCATCGTCGGTGGGCTGGTCGGGGCCTTCGTCGGTGACCCGTCGCCGGAGGCGTTCGTCTGGGGTGGCCTGGCGGGAGCGGCGATCGGCAACTTCGCGCTTCAGGCCTGGGGAGCGCGCCGGACGGGCATGGTCCTCGTACGCGGGGTGCCCTGGCGGCATCCGGCGGTCGGCGAGTACCTGGTGATGGCGCTGCCCCTCATGATCGGCCAGTCCGTCGTGGCGTTGGACGAGCAGTGGCCTCGACTGTTCGGCCAGCTCGTCGGGGAGGGTGCGACGGCCGGGCTCTACGGTGCCCGTCAACTCAACATGCTGCCCGTCGGCGTGATCGCCCAGGCCGCCGGTGTCGCCGCCTACCCGTTCCTGGCCCGCCTCGCCGCCGAAGGCCGCAGGGACGAGCTCCGGGCGACGGTGGTCCGCTCGGCACGGGCGACCCTCGCCGTCGCCGGCGCGGCCACGGCGGTGGTCGTCGCCCTCGCCGGACCGATCGTCCGCACCGCCTACCAGTGGGGGAGCTTCGACGCCGCCGACACCGCCGCGGTCGCACCGCTCCTCGCCCTCTACGGGTTGTCGATCCCCTTCTGGGCGGCTCATCAGGTCTACACCCGGGCGTTCTACGCCCGGCGGAAGATGTGGGTACCGGTCGGCATCGGCACCGCCGTCACCCTGGTCTCCGTCCCGGTCTTCTTCGTCGCCGCCCTCCGGCTCGGCGCGGCGGGCGTCGCCCTCACCTCGAGCGGGGCGGTGGCGGTCTACACCCTCGCCATCGCCATCGGGTGGCACCGGGCCGAACCCGGACCGCGGTTGGGAGACGCCCTGTGGAAGACGCCGCTGGTCACCGCAGCCGCCGGGCTCGCCGCGTGGTTCACGGTCTGGGCGATGGGGGGTGCAGGGGTGGCGCCGACCTCACCGGCGGCCCTGGCGGTCGGTGGGCTGGTCGCCCTCGCCACCTATGCCCTGCTCGGGCGGGCCGTCGCCCTCCCTCTGCCGGTCAGGGGGCGTGGAGGCCCGGCTCCGGGGTGACGGGAGGGACGAACCTCGTCGGCACGGTGGGCCGTGCGGCCCGCACCCACGCCGGGAGCAGGTTCGATCGATCCGGACGGGACCGGCGGCGACGCTCCGTCGCCTCGTGCTCGACGATGACCGTCACGATGGCGGCCGCCTCGTACGGTCCGGCTCCTCCCCGGATCTGAAACCGCTCAGGCATCGGGCAGCTCCACCAGCTCGATCAGCGTCCCCGCCAGGTCGGCCGGATGCACGAACGCGATCCGGGCGCCTCGCCCACCGAGTCTGGGGGTCTCGTCGATCAGTCGGGCCCCCTCCGCCCGGAGATGATCCAACGCCACCTCGATGTCGGGGACGGCGAAGGCGACGTGATGCAGACCCTCGCCCCGTCGATCCAGGAACCGACCCACCGGCGTGTCCGGGTCGAGGGGTTGGAGAAGCTGCACGAACGATCCTCCCACCGGGATCATCGCCTCCTCCACCCCCTGGGACTCGACGACCTCCCGCCACAGCGGCTCCACCCCGTACCGATCCCGGTATCCGGCGACGGCGGCGTCGAGATTCCACACCGCGATGGCCACATGGTCGAGGTTCAGGAGTTTCATGACGTCCCCCTTCTGACCGTACCGGGGACGGCCAGGTTACCCCCCGGGGAAGGGACGGCGGCGTGCCGGTAGGCTTGGGCCAGGAGGTGTCGAGATGGAACCCGTGATCACCGGGATCGCCCGGACCCCCATCGGACGGTACGGGGGCGCGCTCGCCTCCGTACGCGCCGTCGAGCTCGGAGGGACCGCCATCGCCGGAGCCCTGCGACGCTCCCGCATCGAGCCGGACCTGGTGGACGAAGTCGTGTTCGGTCAGGTCCTCCAGGCGGGTGAAGGCCAGATCACCGCCCGGCAGGCGGCCGTCCGCGGCGGCATCCCCATGACCGTCCCCGCCGTCACCATCAACAAGGTGTGCCTGTCGGGGCTCGCCGCCATCGGACTGGCCGCCCGGTCGGTCCGCCTCGGCGAGGCCACGTTCGTGATGGCCGGAGGGATGGAGTCGATGTCGAACGCCCCCCACGTCGTCCGTGAGGTGCGGTGGGGTGCCCGCATGGGCGACGCCACGCTGGTGGACGTCATGCTGCACGACGGCCTCTTCTGCGCCTTCGACCACTGCACGATGGGCGAATCCTCGGATGCCAAGAACTCCCAACTCGGCATCGACCGGGCGACCCAGGACGAGTGGGCGGCCCGCAGCCACGCACGGGCGCTCGCCGCCCGGGACGCCGGGATCTTCGCCGACGAGATCGTCCCCGTCACCGTACCCCAACGAAAGGGAGAGCCACGGGAGATCACCGACGACGAAGGCATCCGCCCCGACACGACCGTGGAATCCCTCGCCCGGCTCCGCCCCGCCTTCACCGCCGACGGCACCATCACCGCCGGCAACGCCTCCCAGATCTCCGACGGGGCGGCCGCCGTCGTCGTCGCCGACGCCCAGGCCGCCGAAGCGGCCGGCGCCCCCGTCCTCGCCCGGATCCTCGCCTACGGCCAGATCGGAGGGGTCGACGCCACCCTCCACGAGCGGCCCGCCGAGGCGCTCCGGGTGGCGCTGAAACGAGCCGGCATGTCGGTGAAGGATCTCGACCTCGTCGAGATCAACGAGGCGTTCGCCGCGGTGTCGCTGTGGTCGGCTCGGATGCTCGACCTCCCCGACGAGAAGGTGAACGTCCACGGTGGAGCCGTCGCCCTCGGTCATCCGATCGGCGCCACCGGGGCCCGCCTCGTCGTCACCCTCGTCAACGCCCTCCGCCACCGCGGCGGCGGGGTCGGGGCGGTGACCCTGTGCGGCGGCGGCGGTCAGGGTGACGCCCTGATCCTGGAGGTTCCCGCATGACCGAGGTCCCCGACCGCAACTTCGGGCTCGACCTGGTCCGGGTCACCGAGACGGCGGCGATGGCCGCCGCCCGCTGGCAGGGCCGGGGCGACAAGGACGCGGCCGACCAGGCCGCCGTCGACGGGATGCGGGCCCACCTCACCACCATCGACCTCGACGGCGTGGTCGTGATCGGTGAAGGGGAGAAGGACGACGCCCCGATGCTGTTCAACGGGGAACGGGTCGGGACGGGCAGCGGACCGAAGGTGGACATCGCCGTCGACCCGATCGACGGAACCCGCCTGACCGCCCTCGGCCTCCCCGGAGCCCTGTCGGTGATCGCCGTCTCCGAGCGCGGCACCATGTACGCCCCCGGCAGCCTCGTGTACATGGACAAGATCGCCGTCGGTCCGGAGGCCGCCGGCATGATCGACCTCGACGCCCCCATCGACCGGAACCTGGCACGGGTCGCCAAGGCGAAGGGAGCGGACGTCAACGACCTCACCGTCATCATCTTGGACCGTCCCCGCAACGAGCACTACATCACGGCGGTGCGGGCCGCCGGCGCCCGGATCCGCCTCATCCAGGACGGTGACGTGTCGGCGGCGATCGCCACCGCCCGTCCCGACTCGGAGATCGACCTGATGCTGGGTATCGGAGGTTCCCCCGAGGCGGTCCTGGCCGCGGCCGCCCTCCGCTGCATGGACGGGGAGATCCAATGTCGTCTGTGGCCACGCGACGACTCCGAGCGCCAATGGGCCCGCGACAACGGCCTCGACCTCGACCAGGTGATGGACACCGAGGACCTCGTCGGCGGCGACAACGTGTTCTTCGCGGCGACGGGCGTGACCACCGGCGAGTTCCTCCGAGGAGTCCAGTTCCGGGCCGACTCCGCCGTCACCCATTCGGTGATGATGCGGTCGCGCACCGGCTCGATCCGGTACATGGACGCCTACCACAACTTCCGCAAGCTGCGTGAGATCGGGGTCACCACCCTCGACTGACCCGGACCTTCCCGTCCTTTCCCAGCGGCTTCACAGTCTCCTCACAACCTGGGCCGAGGATGGGAGGCGTGCAGGAGAAGATCTTCCACGTGTTCCGACGCCTCGGGATGGGTCCCCACCCGGACCTGGCGGCGACGGTGGCCGACCCGGAGGAGGCGATCGCCCGGGCCCTCGACCCGTCCGGCCCGGCGCCGACCCCACCGACGATGGACGCCCCCCTCGAACGGGACGACGCCCAGGATCCCGCCCAGATCGCCGACGTCCTCCGGTGGTGGCTCTCCCAGATGGTGACGACGTCCCGGCCTCTCGAAGAGCGACTCATCTGGTTCTGGCACGACCATTTCGCCACCGCGCTCCGCAAGGTCCGGGTGCCGTACCTCATGTGGCGCCAGCACCTCACGATCCGACGTCTCGCCACCGGGTCCTTCCGCGACCTGCTCCACGCCACCGCCACCGACGGAGCCATGCTCCTCTACCTGGACGGCATCCACAACGCCGGCGACGCCCCCAACGAGAACTACGCCCGGGAGGTGATGGAGCTCCACACCATGGGCCCCGGCACCTACACCCAGACCGACGTCACCGAAGCCGCCCGGGCCTTCACCGGATGGGTGGTGCACATCCCCTACATCCGGCGGATCCGCCGGGTCGCGGGGGATACGCCTCCGTGGGCGTCGTTCTTCGTCCCCCAACGCCACGACGCCGGGACGAAGACGCTGCTCGGCCGCAGCGGACCCTTCGACCTGCCCGAGGCCCTCGACGTGATCCTCGAACAGCCCGCCACCGCCACCTTCGTCGCCCGCAAACTCTTCGTCGAGCTCGTCGGCCTGGAGCCGGACCCTCCGACCCTCACCGCCCTCGCCGCCCGGTTCCGAGACGAGTATTCGGTGACGGCCCTCGCGGAGGAGATCGTCTCGACCCCCGCCTTCCTCTCCGACGAAGCGGTGAGGGCGAAGATCCGGACCCCGGTCGAACGGCTCGTCGGCCTCCTCCAGGGGTTCGCCCCCGGCGGCGACGTCGCCGCCGAAGCCGTGCTCGTCCTCCACCGCCTCGCCTATCTGCCCTTCAACCCTCCCAACCCGGCCGGGTTCCCGCGGGGACGCAGCCTGCTCGGCCCCTACCAACTCACCCACCTCTTCGACCTGCTCCGGGCGATCCCCACACCCCCCGAGCTCTCCACCGCAGCGGTCCTCGCCCGGCTGGGCCTCGCCGACGTCTCATCGCCGACGCGCACGGTCCTCGACCGGGCACCCGACGGTCCGACCCGCGTCGCCCTCGCCTTCAACTCACCGGAGTACGCGCTGACATGAACATCCCCGAAACCCCCGAGACCTGTCCCTTCGTCACCCGCCGACGCTTCCTCGTCGGGCTGGGTGCCACGGTGCTGCTCACCGCCTGCAACGGTCAGACGGTCGCCGTGTACCGACCCGATCCCACCAGCCCCACCGTGGATCCCGGCTCGGCACCACCCCCTGGCAGTCTGGGCGGTGCCGCCGATCGCACCCTCGTCGTCGTCGAGATGGGCGGTGGGAACGACGGCCTCAACATGGTCGTGCCCCACGCCGACCGCCGCTACCACGACCTTCGGCGCACGATTCGCATCGCCGACCCGATCGACCTCGACGGCGAGATCGGTCTCCATCCCTCCCTCCCCCGGCTGGCCGAGCGGTACGTCCAGGGCCAGGTCGCCATCGTGGAAGGCGTCGGCGTCCCCGAGCCGGACCTGTCGCACTTCGTCTCCATGGAGACCTGGTGGACGGCACGACCCGGCGGCGCCGACGAGTCCGGCTGGCTGGGACGTTTCCTCGACGGCAGCGTCGGCTACGAAGAGCCGCTGGCGGGAATCACGATCGGTCCGGGACCCTCCCGCGCCATGTTGGGCAACGCCTCCTACGTGGTCGCGATCGCCGACGCCTCCGGCCTCACCCCCGACCTCCCCCCGTGGATCGACACCACCGACGAGCTCATGTCGATGTGGGAAGGCTTCGCCGCCGAAGACCCGACGGCGATCGACCTCACGCCGATCAGGACGGCGATCGCCTCGACCGTCTCGGCCCGGGGGAAGCTCGAAGGAGCCCTCGGCGGTCC
This sequence comes from Acidimicrobiia bacterium, assembly GCA_026989215.1. Taxonomy (GTDB): domain Bacteria; phylum Actinomycetota; class Acidimicrobiia; order Spongiisociales; family ZC4RG35; genus S012-128. The sequence continues at coordinate 12,092 of JALSJV010000214.1, forward strand.
GGAAGCGACGTCGAGGAGGCGCCGCCGCCGGGGCACCCTCGTCGACCAGCTCGACCTCGCCGCCCAACTCATCGCCTCGACGGTGGCGCCCCGGGTCGTGTACGTCCACGGTTTCGGGGACTTCGACACCCACCAGGGGGAGCTGGGTCGCCACGAACAGCTCATGGCCCAGCTCGACGAGGGGATCGACCGTTTCTTCCAGACCCTCGGCGGCCTCGCCGACCGGGTCGTGGTCGTCACCACCTCGGAGTTCGGTCGGCGGGTCCGGGACAACGGGTCGGGGACGGACCACGGCACCGCCGCCGCCCACCTCGTCGTCGGCCCGGCCGTGCGAGGCGGACGCTACGGAGAGCCGCCGAACCTGGCCCGCCTCGACCCGGCGGGGAACCCCGCCCACACCGTCGACTACCGGTCCGTCTACGCGACGGTGCTCGACCGGTGGCTCCAGGCCGACGCCGACGAGGTGCTGGGCGGCCGTTACGAGCGCCTGTCGCTGCTCTGACCCTCCGCCAGGTGGGTCACCACGTCGAGCAGCGACTCGACCACCGGGACCCCGGCCTCCTCCAGATGGGCGCGATGATGGGATCCGCTGTCGTAGAGGACACAGGCGGCCCCCACCGCCGCGGCCGCCTCGGCGTCGTCGAGGGCGTCACCGACCACCAGCACCGACGCCGCATCCACGCCGATGCGGTCGAGGTGGGCCGCCAGATGGGCCGCCTTCCGATCACCCGGCCGTCCCCGCAGCCCGTCGGTCGCCACGAACCAGGGATGAAGCCCGAATCGGCGAACCAGCACCACCAACTCGTCGTGGGGATACATCGACAGCAGTGACTGGGTGACGCCCCGCCCCGCCAGCGTCTCCAACACCTCCTCGGCCCCGGCGGCGGGCCGGGCCGTCGGCAAGAGGCGCCGATAGGCCTCGTGGAACCGGCGATCCAGATCCGCCCACTCGGCGTCGGCGACCTCCCGACCGAACAACGAGTCGTAGAACCGCTTGACGGGGCGCGTGTAGTGGTCCCGGTAGTGGGTGGCGGTGATCGGACCCAGCCCGTAGGGGGCCAGACCTTCGTTCACCGCGCTCACCACCTGTTCGAAGTCGTCGAACAGCGTCCCGTTCCAATCCCAGACCACGTGCGGCACCCCACCAGGATGCCATGTCCGGACGTTGGCGCCACGCGCCCGAAAAAGGTTGTACTCTCCCCGCCCATGGCGACCAGCATCCGGAGATGACGACCCGAGCCGAACCCGCCTCCCAGCAGGACCTCAACCGGGCGTGGCGCCTCGCCTTCGCCTACGAACGTTGGGCCGACGGCTTCGCCGAAGTGACCGGGTGGATCTCCAAGTGGATGGTGATCCCCACCGTGGTGATGGGGTTCGTCAACGTGCTCCTCCGCTACATCGGCCGGTTCGTCGGCGTGCGTCTCACCAACAACGGACTCATCGAAGCCCAGTGGTATCTGTACTCGCTGATCTTCCTCTTCGGCTTCGCCTACATCCTCAAGCACCAGATCAACGTGCGGGTGGACTTCTGGTTCGCGAAGCTGCCGAAGAAGCGCAAGGCCTGGATCGACTTCATCGGGAACCTCATCGGCCTGATCCCCTTCGCCATCATGGGTCTGTGGCTCTCGATCCCCCAGGTGATCACGTCGTGGCAGCTCAACGAGCAGTCCCCCGACCCCAGCGGCCTGCCGAGGGCGCCCATCAAGACGATGATCCCGGTGGCCTTCGCCCTGCTGCTCATCCAGGCGATCGCCGAGATGATCAAACTCGTCGCCATCCTGCGTGGATACGACGAGCTGGTGCAGTACGAGGAGCACGAGGCTCCTCTCCGACTCGAATGACGACCAGGTAGGAGGTCGAGGAGACACATGCTGGGTCAGTGGCTCGCCATCATCATGTTCGCCCTCTTCCTGGTGCTTCTGCTGGTCGGGTACCCGGTCGCCTTCTGCTTCGCCGGCACCGCCATCGTCTTCTACCTGGCCGGCTGGTTCATCGGCGCGCTCCGACCCCAGGTGATCAACGTCTTGTTCAACAACTGGTTCGCGGGGACGATCAACAACTTCACGTTCCTCGCCATCCCCTTCTTCGTCTTCATGGGGGCGGTGTTCGAGAAGTCCGGCCTGGCCGAGCGTCTCCTCACGACCATCGGGATGCTGATGGGTCCCCTCAAGGGCGGGATGGGCATCGCCGTCATCTTCGTCGGCACCCTGCTCGCCGCCGCCACCGGGGTCGTCGCCGCCACCGTGATCGTGATGGGGCTCCTCTCCCTCCCGGTGATGGTCCGCTACGGCTACGACCACAAGCTGGCGACGGGGGTCATCATCTCCTCGGGGACCCTCGCCCAGCTCATCCCGCCCAGCCTCGTCCTCATCATCCTCGCCCAATTCATCCCGGTGTCCGTCGGTGCCCTCTTCGCCGGAGCCCTCATCCC
>JALSJV010000215.1 GCA_026989215.1 Acidimicrobiia bacterium
GTAGGTCATGTGCGTCTCCTCGATGTCGACGAACCAGTTCTCCCAGCGAGCCCACTCCTCCGCCAGGTCGTGGGTCCAGCCGATCCGATGGAACCGGATCAACCATCCGAGCGCCGAGGGCGGTGATCCGGCCCGCACCTCGAGGAGACCGACGAGCTGTTCGCGGCGGGAGAACGCCGCGTACATGGCCGGCAGAAACGAGATCATCAGCGCCACCAGGCCGAGACCGAAGACCGCCTCGGTGAAGGCGACGACCCTGATCCCCGTCTCGGTCAGCGGCGCCGTCCCCAAAGTGAGCAGTGACGATCCGCTGACCCACATCGCCTCCCCCACCGATCCGTCCCCGTACCCGAACGCCCAGTAGATGGCGCCGTAGCCGACCAGCACGAGCGCCAGCCAGGCGACCACCATGGAGACGAGGGCGACGGGTGCGTAGAGGGCCATCACCCGGTCCCGGACCTCATATCCCCGACGCTCCGCCGCCAGGAGGGCGAACACCCGTCGCCAGCCCCGGAACACGAACGCGCCGATGGCGGTCCGCTGACTCCGGGGGACGATCACGGTGCGGATCGCCGACAGCGCCACCGAGGCGACGACGACCACCCCCGCCCCGAAGGCAACGACGCGGATCATCGGCGGCAAGGTAGCCGTCACAGCGCCAGCACGCCCTGGATGGCCTCCATCCGTCGGACCCGGTCCATCGTCACCTCCGACGTCCCGTCCATCAGCGCCCGGGTCTCGACGAGCACGTCCTCCAAGGCGAACAGGTGGATGAAGGGATCGGAGGTGGGGATTCCCCGCTCGCTCCCGTAGGTCCATCCGGCCATCACGTCGGTGGCGCCACCGAGGAGCCCCTCCACCGCGGTGAGTCCGAACCGGCCCGCCAGCAGCCGGTCCCGGAAGGAGGGACTGCCGCCCCGCACCAGGTGACCCAGCACCGTGCCCCTCACCTCGACCTGGGGGAGGTCGGCGAGCTCCGCCGAGACCTCGTTCACGAGATGATGGGTGGGGATGTCGACCCCTTCGGCCTTGATCACCAGGACCCGGTTCTTGTCCCGGGCGGTGGCGAACGACGCCCGAATCGCGTCGGCCACCGCCGCCACGACCTCGTCGAAGGAGCGACCCTGTTCGGGCAGGAGCACCGCGTCGGCCGCCGCCGCCACGGCGCTCGCCATCGCCAGATACCCCGAGTGGCGTCCCATCACCTCGACGATGAACGCCCGATGGTGGGACCGAGCGGTGTCCGAGATGCGGTCGGTGGCGTCGATGATCGTGTTGAGGGCGGTATCGACACCGAGCGCCTCCCGGGTCAGGCCGATGTCGTTGTCGATCGATGCGGGGATGCCGATCACCGGGAACCCCGTGTCGATGGCGAGGGCATGGGCCCCGGCCATCGAGCCGTTGCCGCCGATGACGATCAGCCCCTCGACGCCGGCGTCTCGGAGCCGTCCCGCGGCGGTGGTCCGCCCCTCCTCGGTGAGGAACCGGGGGCATCGAGTCGAGCCGAGCACCGTCCCCCCCAGACTCCCCATCGTCTCGACGTCGGCCGTCGGGGCGAGGCGTCCGCCGTCGGGCAGTCGTCGGGTGAGGAGATGCATGTCGCCGTCGATGAGCCCGTCGTAACCCCGCTCGACCCCCATCACCTCCACGCCGCGGCTGGCCGCGACCTTCACCACCGCTCGGATGGCGGCGTTCATGCCGGGGGCGTCTCCCCCCGAGGTCAAGACGGCGATCCGCTGCATCGGTGGAGAAGATACTCCCGGTGGACGGGCCGGGTCTGCGCGCACCGTCGGTCGGCTGCGCGCGTCACCGGTCCCCGGGGAGTGCCGGATCCAGATGGCGGTGCTCACCGGTCCGAAGGTGACAGGCTGCTCGCCTCCTCCACCGAGTACCACCGCCCGCTCCGATGGGGACTGATAGCGTTGATCGGATGGAAGTCCTCACCGCCGAACGCCTCTGGTCCATCCCCCGCGTGGGGAGCCCCGTGGCCGCCGGGCAGCGCCTCGTCGTCCCCGTCACGACCTACGATCTGGTCGAGAACCGGGGATGGACCCGCCTCCATCTCGTCGACCCCCTCACCGGCTCCGCCCGGCCCCTCACCGCGCCCCGAACCGACGCGACCCGCCCGGCCGTCGACGCCCGTGGACGCC
>JALSJV010000216.1 GCA_026989215.1 Acidimicrobiia bacterium
GCTCCACCCCCATCCCCCCACGCCTCACGGCGTGGGGTACTTCCCCCTCCCCCAGGAGCCACACGCCGCAAGCCGCGCACTACCTCACCCCCATCCCCCCACGCCTCACGGCGTAGGGTACTTCCCCCTCAGAGAGGGGGAAGAAGGGGTGAGGTAGGGTGGGAGGATGGTCGTCGACTCGTTCCGATACCTGCCTCGCAGCTTCGTCCCCCTCTACGAGCAACGGACCTACGACTTCGACGCTCCCGTGTGGACGCCCCTCGACCGACCGGCCCGGGAGGCCACCTTCGGCCTCCTCACCTCGGCCGGGGTCTACCTGCGGGACCGCCAGGAGCCCTTCGACCTCGAACGGGAACGGGCGGAACCCACCTGGGGGGACCCCAGCCTCCGGGTGATCCCCGCCGACGCCACCGAATCCGACGTCGACGTCGCCCACCTCCACATCAACACGGAGCCGATCCGCCGTGACCTCGACGTGGCGCTTCCGCTCCGTACCTTCCGACGGCTCGCCGAGGACGGGGCGATCGGGGCGCTGGCGAGCGAGCACTACTCGGTCATGGGATTCCAGGAGCCGGGACTCGAAGTGTGGGTGAACGAGACCGGGCCGGAGATCGCCGCCCGCTGCCACAACGCCGACATCGACGTCCTGGTCCTCGCCCCCGCCTGACCGGACTGCTGCGTGAACGTGCCCGTGCTGGCACGTGTGATCGAAGCGGCCGGCATCCCCACGGTCACCGTCACGATGATGCCGCTGTTCGCGGAACGTGCGCTCCTCTCCCGCACGGTCGGCGTGCCCTTCCCCTTCGGGCAGGCCTTCGGGCCGGTCGGTGACGACGGTGCCCACCGCACCGTCGCCGAGACGGCGGTGGCGCTGGTCGAGACCGCCACCGGGCCGGGAGCCCGGGTGGATGTCGAGCTCGAATGGCCGGTGGATCTGAAAACCGCCTACCGGGCATGGCAGCCGCCCGAACCCAGCCCCATCGTGAAGACCATGCTCGACGCGCTGAGGGCGGCACGACGGGAAGAGGCGCAGCCGCCCGACTCTTGACCCCGAGCCGCTACCGTCGCCCGGATGAAGATCGGAGTCCAGCTCCCCGAAGTGGAACGCGAGGTCCGCTGGGGTGAGCTCGTCCGCATGGCCCGACTCGCCGAGGAGGTCGGGCTCGACTCGATCTGGGTCGGAGACCACCTCCTCTACGACCTTCCCGGCATCGGACCACGGGGCCCCTGGGAGGCGTGGACGTCGCTCGCCGCCCTCGCCGAGGCCACCGACCGTGTCGAGTTGGGGCCCCTCGTCGCCGCCACCGCCTTCCACCAGCCTCAGATGCTGGCGAAGATGGCGGCGACCGTCGACGAGATCTCCGGGGGACGCCTCATCCTCGGGCTGGGAGCGGGCTGGAACGAGCGGGAGTTCCGTGCCTTCGGGTTCCCCTACGACCGTCGCGTCGCCCGGTTCGAGGAGGCCTTCACGATCGTCCGCACGCTGCTGAGGGACGGTCGGATCGACTTCCAGGGCGAGTTCTACCGGGCCGACGACTGCGTCCTCTCCCCCCGCGGTCCCCGACTCGCCGGACCGCCGCTGCTCGTCGGATCGACGGGGCGGCGGATGCTGCGGATCACCCTGCCCCACGTCGACGCCTGGAACGTCTGGTGGGCTCGATGCGGAAACCGTCCCCAAGGGTTCGCCGAGGAGTCGCGACGGGTCGACGAGGTGTGCCTCGAGGTGGGGAGGGATCCGACGGAGATCGAACGGACCGTCGCGGTGCTCTGCCAGTTCGAAGGAGGCGGCGGTCGGGTGATGGGGGGACGGGTGCCCGAGGGGATCCAGCCGATCCAGGGATCCCCCGCTCAGATGGCCGAAGCTCTCTCCGCCTTCGGGGAGGCCGGGGCAGACCACCTCCAGCTCGTCCTCGACCCGATCACCGAGGAGACGATCGCCTCTCTCGGCCCGGTCCTCGCCGCCCTCGGCCGCTGAGCCTCACAGCTCGGCCAGGCGTTCGGCGGCGTCCCGTAGGTCCGATGCGACCACGTCGGGCGGCGGGTCGGGGAGGCCCCAGACCACGCCGGGCCGGGCCAGGAAACATCCCTCCATGCCCACCGCCCGGGCCCCGATGATGTCCCAGTCGTGGGCGGCGACGAGCA
>JALSJV010000217.1 GCA_026989215.1 Acidimicrobiia bacterium
ATCGTCGCGCTCCTGCTGATCGGCATGATCGGGCTGTCGCTGGCCGTCATCTCCCAACGGCGACCTCGACCCCTCGAGGAACTCACCGACCCCCGACCGGTCGAGGTGACCCTGGCGACCGAAGATCTGACATGGCAGAGCGGAGCGACCCTCGAGGTGAACGTGGCAGAAGGGCCGCACCTGGTCTCCAACGGCCGTCCCGGTCTGGTCACGGAGATCCACACCACCGTCGGGGTACCCCTCACGAGCGGCGACCCGGTGGTCTCGGTCGACGGTTCCGTCATCCGAGCCCTTGCGACCCGGAGACCCCTGTACCGGGAGATCCGGCGCGGTACACGAGGCGACGACGTGGCCGACCTCCAGGCCGCCCTCGCCGACCTGTCCCTGTATGACGGGGATGCCGACGGCACCGCCGGTACCGACACGATGCGCGCCGTCGCCACGCTGCTCGGCCTCTCCCACCGACGGTCCACGACCCTCTCCCCCCAGGACATCCTCTGGCTCCCCGTCACCCGACTCGACGTGGGGAGAGTGGACCTCGAGCCGGGAACCCCCGTTCCGCCCGTTGGAACCCCGATCGTGGTCGGCGCCCCCACCGTGGCCGAGGTGGTGGTCACCCTCGACGACGAGCCGCCTGCGGGCCGCCCCCAGGAAGCGTTGCGGTTCGAGAGCCTCGACGGCTCCCTCATCGTCGACCTCGACGCCGACCTGAACCCCACGAACCTCCGTCAGGTGGAGTCCGCCCTTGCGGCCGCCCTGTCCGAGGGCGCGCCGGATCCACCACCCATCTCCATGCGTGGCGTGGTCACGACCACGCGTCCCCGGCGTGTGGTCGCAGCTCCGACCACCGCCGTCGTGGTCGACGGTGACGACATCTGCGTATGGTCGGCCGGTGCGTCGCCCCGCCCTCGGCCGGTTCAGGTCGTTGGGTCCTCCGTCGTCGGCGTCACCTTCCTGGCCGACCTGGAGCTCGACGGGAGCCCGGTGGTCGCCAACCCGGTGGATCTCGGACTCGTCTCGTGCTCGCCCTGAACGACGTCTGGTTCCGATACGGCCGGCGCTCCGAGTGGGTGCTGCGGGGCGCAGACCTGCGGATTCCTCCCCGGGGCATGGTCGCCCTCGTCGGACCCTCCGGGTCGGGGAAGAGCACGGTGCTCGGGCTGCTTGCCGGATATCTCCGCCCGGTCAGGGGCACGGTCCACTCGGCCAAGGACGAGAAAGTGGGATGGATCTTCCAGATGTCGACGATGCTCGGATCCCGCACCACCTTGGACAACATCGCGGTGAGCCTGTTGGCTCACGGGATCTCCCGAAGGGAAGCCCGGGCGGCCGCAGAAGGATTGGCGGAGAGGTACGGCCTCACGGACGTCTCCCAGCATCGGGCGCGGACCCTGTCCGGCGGAGAGCTGCAACGACTAGCCGTCGCCCGAGCCGAAGCCACACGCTCGCCCGTGTTGTTCTGTGACGAGCCGACCGCCCAGCTCGACGCATCCAACTCCGAGCTGGTGGCCGGCTCTTTGAAGACGCTTGCCGAGGCGGGCACGGTCGTGGTCGTCGCCACCCACGACCGGTGTGTCGAAGAAGCCGCCGACGCCGTGTTCCGGCTCAGCAACGGGGTCTTCCGGTGAGCTGGCGACTGCGTGAACTGGGGCGGGAGACCCTGCTCAACCTCGGCCCGGGTCACGTGCTGTTGGCGCTTCTGATCGGAGCGGGTGCCTGGCTGGGAACTGCACCGGACGTCGCCACCGTCGACCGCACGATCACCTCCTTCCAGCGTCGCATCGAAGCAGGAGACGCCGTGTGGGTCGTCGAGTCCGAGAGGGGGTTCGACGCCGGCCGCTGCGAGCTCCTGAGCGCCTCGGTCTCTTCGATCCGAGCTTCGGGTGCCATCCTCGCCGATCCGTCCCGCGACACCGTCCGGTTCGTCCAGTCCCCCGACGTGGAGTATCCAGTCCTCGACGTCACATCGGGACTCATCGAAGTCGCGACCGGAGACCACCTGTCGCCCTCCCGGGGCATGATCGTGGGGAGCGGCATCGCCGATGAGCTCGGCGTCGCTCCCGGTGTGGTGCTGCGCACGACCACAGGCGTCACGCTTCCCCTGGTCCGTGTCGTCGACAC
>JALSJV010000218.1 GCA_026989215.1 Acidimicrobiia bacterium
AGCGGTCCGGACGCCGTTTCGAGTCCTCGATCGGGTGGCCACCGGCCCAGGGCTGGTGGCCACCGTGGCGGTGGCTCCGGGCCCTGGGTTGGCGGCTTCCGAGGGCTCCCGGCCACCGCCACGGTGGTGTGGGGCCCCGGGTTGGCAGTCCGAGGCGGATTACTGCCGGGTTCGGGCTCTGTCCCGGAATGAGGAGGTGTCTGACGGCGTCAGCCGCCGGACGATGGGGGTTGCCGCTCCTCTGGGAGGGTTCGGCGCCTGGCGGCCGCGGCGAGAGCGGAGACGACTCGTCCGTACGCCTCCGCCGGCGGGTCCAGGGTGCGGACCTGATGGCCGAGCTCGGTCTCCCATTCGTCCTGGCTGGGAGGCTCGGGGAGCTCCTGGAGGGTCATGTCCCTCCCGAGCAGATTGCGGACGAAGTCGGTCGTGCCGCGCGCAAGCCGACCTCGGATCAGCAGCCCATCCAGGTCATACAGATCCCGAGGCGATCGTCGTTCGACGTAGGCCGTGAGCTTCAGCGCCGTGAACGCGGCGCGTGTCGGCACGGGAAGTGTGACGGCGTCGGGAAGATCGGTGTAGAACAGGCTCACCGCCGTGGGGTCGAAAGGCAGCAGGCTCCACTCGTGACGTCGGGAGATCACTTGGACCCGGACGACGTTTCCTGAGCTGCGCAGCGTCGCAGTGGCGACGTCGGCCTGCCTGCGTCGGGCGGCCGCCTCCAGGTCGGGGAACTCGCGCCGGTTGGTGGAGACGAGACAGTCGAACAGACCGTCGGCGCTGATGTTCTCCTCGGTGAGATAGAGGTCGAGGTCCTCGGAGAGGCGGCGGTCGAGGAGATGGGTGCGGTTGAGGGCGGTGCCTCCCACGAACGCCACCTCGGGCAGGTGAGGCAGGGCCGCGATCAGATGAGAGAGGAGGTGATCCCTCCGGATCTGCGCTTCGGTGACGCCGAGCGCCTCGGCCCTGGACCGGACTTCACGGTCGTCGATCATCCGTCACTCCGAACAGTGAAGGGTTGGCCGGTCGGTACGGGCGAAGTCCCCGGGTAGATACGGGCCTCCCGCCCCGCTCGGGAGGGGGAAGGTCGGAGACGATGCCTTCGGCCGCCCATCGGGCCCTCCGGTAGGCCGCCCGGCGCCGCTGCTGTTCGGCGAGGGTGCGGAGGTGGCTCCAGTCACATCGGGTGGCGAGGGTCCATATCGCCTCCGAGGCGGTGGCGAGGGTGACGTCGGCGCGCTGAGGTCGATCCGCGAGATCCAACAGGGTCTGACAGACCGTCGTGGTCCAGCCAGTCGCCAGCTCCGTCCGGACGGCCTGGAGGTCCAGTGGTTCCACCGACCGGTGCCAGAAGTGGACGGTGCCCACTACCGTGCGGAGGGGACGTCGACGCACCGGAACCCCCACGACGCCCGCGGACAAGGCCCTGGGTACGGCTTCCAGCACCCGGGCGGCGCTGATCCCCATGAGGGCGGTAGCGTCCCGGCCGTGGTCCGCTTGGGCGATCCCGAGGGCGGTTGCCTCGATGGACGGCCTCCAATTCCGGTTTCCCATCCACTCCAGTGGCGGTACGGCGTAGTAGCCGTGGGCCAGACGGAGGAGCACCCCCTGTCCGGCGAGACGCTTGAGCTCGGCCGCCGGGTTGGAGTAGACACCGGCGAGGTCGCCGGGCCTCACCACCCGATTGGGACGTTGCGAGATCTCGTCGAGGAAGGCCAGCGATGGTGACATCACCGCGCTGATTATAGGGAAAAACCCTAGTTTCACCGCGGTAGATACGCTGTGACGATCCGGCTTGGGTCGGAGACGAGCTCCTCCGATGCGAGGTCTTCCCCTCGGGGGGGACGTGCCGGGCGGGGTCAGCCGCCGGACGATGGGGGTTGCCGCTTCGCTGGGAGGGTCCGGGGCCTGTCGGCCGTGGCGAGAGCGACGGTGACGTCGGCTCGCTGGTGGTGGGTGGCCCTCTTGTCGGGGGTGGGTGGGTGTCGTAGGTTGGGGGGTGTGTCCGACGTGGTGTGGTGTTGGCGGGTAGGTTGGGGTGGGCGAGGGTGTTGATGCGTGGTGTTCGTTTGGGGCTTGCTGTCGGCATCGTGGTGGTGTTGGCCG
>JALSJV010000219.1 GCA_026989215.1 Acidimicrobiia bacterium
CGGCCACGATGCTCCCGGACACCAACGTGGCGCCAAAACGCCACCGCGGGGAAGAGGTGTGGCCTCGCCGGTACCCGTCGCCTCCTCCGACGTGGGCCACGCCTACCCCGCCTTGGGGATGAGACCGACGGACACGGTGTCCGACGACGCCGCATCTCCGGAGTCTCCGTACCGCCAGAGATCGACGATGGTGCCCGACGGGTCGACGAGGAAGGCGGTGTCCCCGTCGTTGTTCCAGATCGCCGACCCCGACACACACCAGTACAGCCGGGTCGGCGTGTCCGTCCCGCACCCGGAGTACACGGTGACGGTCGCCCCCGGCGCGAGGGCGAACCCGGTCGGGAATTCGAAACGGTGACCGGCCGACTCGTCCTTGATCACCCATCCGGTCATGTCGACCGGCGCGCTCCCGTCGTTGACGATCACCACCCACTCCCCGTTGAGGTTCTGCGTGTCGTCGCCGGGCGCGTCGTAGACGACCTCCCGGATCCGCAGAGCCGCAGACGACGGAGCGCCGCAGGCGTTCGCCGCCCACAGGCCGGCTCCGTCGGCGACCGCGGCGGCCTCCGCCGCCTCCAAACGATCCTGCAGGGCGGTGTCCGGTTCGTACCGTCGGGCGATGGCGAACCCCTCCCGGACCAGCACCTCGTTGACGAGGACCCCGTCGACCCAGACGTAGCGGAGCAGCCTCCCGTACCGGTCGCGATCCGACACGTCCGAGGTGAGCTGGACCGTCCTGTCGCCGACCAACTCCGCGAGGCGACCCTTGGCTTCCTCGGCGTAGCATTCCCCTTCTTCGGGTGCGTTGATGCCGATGAGGCGGAGCCGCTCCACCCGACCGTCGAGCGTCACCCTGATCGTGTCGCCGTCCACCACCGCCACCACCCGTGCCGTCTCGGACCCGGACGGCGGCGACATGTTCGACGGCGGAGCCGAGGAACGACTCCCGGTCGTATCCGGCACCTCGTCGAGACTCGCAGTCGGATCCGACCCGTACCCGACGTCGCCGCCAACGGGGCCGCCCGACCCAGACCCGCCGGTGGATACCGGCCCAACACAGGCGGCGACCACCGCGGCGAAGGCCGCCACGCCCAACACCAGCATCGGGCGCGACCGCCTGCAGGTGCCGCCGGGTACCGACGCACGGCGCCGGAGACCGAGCGGTTCACCCGGCATGGTTCGGAAGCTTCACGGCCCCCGGAGGGTACCCGGAGGTGGGGTCCGGGAGAAGAGATGCGCATGCTGGAGAGGCTGGAGGCCCTTACCTGGTCATCGGCCGGCGAGGAGGTGGGCCGGTCGCTCGAACGTCGGACTTCAGTATTCGCCCGCCGCCTCCTCGGCGGAGATCAGGCACCTGAAGGATCCGCTCACCTCGCCGCTGCCGAGCTCATCGCCGACGTAGCCGCCCTCGATCCTCCCGATGACTTCGACCGCGTCGTCTTCCAGGTCGTTGACCTCTTCGATGGCGATGGTGGCGTCCCCGAAGGCGACCTCTTCGTCCGGGGTGTAGAGACCGAACTCACCTTGATAGACGCCCGGCACGGCCTTCTCGGCCTCGGCATAGGCGTCGTAGGCGAGGTCGGGGTCCTGCTCGGAGTAGAACTCGACTCCGAAGGCGCCCGACACCAACCAGCAGCTCGCCTCACCGCTGTGCTGGAACTCGATGGTTCCGGTGGCGGTCATCTCGAAGGTGTTGCTGGCCCCGGCCCCTTCATCGAGTTGTTCCTCGTCGTCCTCGAACCCGCACTCGCTGGCGAGGTAGGCGTCGATGCGGTCGCCGGCGGCGTCGAGCTGGTCTTCGTCGTAGGAGTAGTCGCCCTGAGCGATCTGCCGCCACACCTGAGCCATGAGTCTGAGGTCGCCCGCGATCTCCGCCGGGGCGTCGTCGGCCATCTTCTCTATGGCGGCGACCGCGTCCTCCAGGTCGCCTCCTTCTTCGTCGAAGAAGGCGATGACCTGGGCGGCACGGGCACAGAACCCGCCCCCCGCCGGCCCCGGTGGTGGCGGTGCCGGTTCCTCCTGCCGGCCGGCCGTGGCCTCCTCCTGCCGGCCGGCCGTGGCCTGCTCCTGCGGGGGGGCATTCTCGGTGGTGGCGC
>JALSJV010000220.1 GCA_026989215.1 Acidimicrobiia bacterium
TCCCACCGAGCGGGCCGGTGACCGAGCCCTCGACGAGACCCTCGCCGAGGTGGTCCTCGCCGAAGGGGTGCGGCCGGGGGCGGCGTTGGCGCCCTTCGCCATCCGCTGGATCGTGGTCCTGGGCGATACGCCCTTCACCGAGGCTCTGGCCAACCAGGTGGATCTGGCCCCGATCCCCCTCGGGCCGGGGATCGCCGTGTACCGCAACGAGGCCGCCATGCCTCGGGCGGCGGCCTCCGACGGCTCCGCATGGACCTGGACCTACGCGGCGGCGTCGGGTCCCGCCTCTGAGGGTGCGAGGGTGAGAATCGCCGACAACGCCGACCGCCGATGGCGACCCGACTGGGTGCGTGACGGGTGGGCGAACTCGGTGTCCGCCCGTACCGGTGAGGTCTGGTTCGCCACCGACCCGGCGGCACGGGCCGCGGGATGGGCGGCCGTCGGTCTGGCGCTGGCAGCCCTGGCGGGTGTGGCCGTGCCGCAGCAGGCGGGGACCTCCAGGATCGTGGAGGCGGAGGGGGAGGCCGAGACGTCCGAAGAGGTGAAGGTGTGAGACGATCGCTCGCCTTCCTCGTCGGTGTGGCCCTCGCGGTGGCGGCGGTGTCGTCGGCGCCGACGGCGTCGGTCCCCGAACCCGCCTCCACCCAGTCGGTGGCTCCGGCTCGGTTCCGCGCCTGTGTCGCCCGTGCGGACCGGGGATCGACCCCCGTGTTGGCCGCCGCCTCGGCCGTTCCGGGACCGATGGCCGTCTCGGTGACCGGGGCCGACGAGCTCGTCCCCGCCGCTGACGGGGTGATCGGGTCCGCCGGGGGAGGCGTCGTGCCGCTGGCCGACTCGGGCCTCGTCGGGTTCGGCACGGTGCTGGCCGAGCTGCCGGGCGACGTCGTCGAGACGTCGGTGCTCTCCCGGGGCGACCGAGGAAAGGCCACCCACCGTTGCCCGGGCCGTCCCGAGCCCGTGATGGCGGTGTCGGGCGTCTCCACTCTCGACGGTGAACGGGTCACGTTGGTCCTCGGGAACCCCTTCGCGGCGGACGCCGTCGTCGCCGTCACCGGAGCGAGCGAGGTCGGTGAGGACTCGCCCAGTGAGCTGGCCTCGGTGCTGGTACCTGCCCGCTCCACGGTCACCGCCGAGCTGGGGCGCCTGCTCCCGCTCCGGGAGCATCTCTCGCTCGTCCTGACGACGGAACGGGGAGCGGTCGTCGGGCTGGTCGCCCAGGCGGGCGACGGCGACGTCGCCACCGCCGCCTTCACCCCGCCGGCCGGTGACTGGTGGATCACCCTGCCCGACGTCGGGCAGAGCTCGGCGACGCTCACCTTCGTGTCGGCGGCGCCCACCGAGGTCGAGTACCAGGTCGACGTCTACGCAGGCGGCGTGGTGGAGACGTCCGTGGAGACGGGACGGGTCGCTCCCGGTCGGCAGGTGGTGGTCGATCTCTCCGAGGTGGCGGTCCCCGCCGGGATCCGGGTGACCGCCACCGGGCCCATTCTCGCCGGGCTCTCCCTCACCGGCGAGCACCTTCGGGCTTCGTCGCCGGGGGTGAACGCTCCGGGCGACCGCTGGCTCGTCGCCGGTCCCGGAGTGGGTGGACCTTCGATCCTGTGGGTTCTCAACCCCGGCCCCGACCCGCTCGACGTCGTCGTTCAGCCCTTGACCTCGGGGGCGCAGGCCCGAGTCGAAGAGGCGGCGCCCTCGTCGGTGACCCCGATCCCCGTCGGGAGCGGGTCGGGCGGCGGCTACCTGGTGGAAGCGGTCGGGGACGTCGTCGTCATGTGGACCTTCGGAGGTGAGGGTCCGACGGCGCTCGGGGCGGGGGTACCGCTCGATGAGTGAGATCTGGGTGCGAGTCGCCGTCGCCGCCGGAGCCGCAGGCCTCGGTCTGGTCCTGGCCTGGCTGGCGAGACGGAGGGCGGCGGCTCGCCCCCGGAAGGTACGGATGCCGGGTCTCGGCCCCGGGATCGTCCTCTTCACCTCCGAGACGTGTGACTCCTGCACTCCGGCCCGGGACGCGGTCGTCGGGCGTTTCGGGGACGACGGCGTGCGCGAGGTCGCCTGGGAGCATTCGCCGGAGCTGTTCGACCGGTACGCCGTGGCCCGGGTCCCGACCGTGGTCCGGCTGGACGCCGACGGGAACGGAGTGGCCTTCGAAGGCGTGCCCGACCGCTCCGTCCTCGATCGGCTCGCCGAGGGTCCTTGATCGGAAGGGGTCACGGCCCTACCGTGCCTCCCCATGGTTGCATCGTGTATCCGGTGCGGCGCCCCGGGTGTCGCCTGCATGACCTTCACCTACGACGAGCGCGCGGTGTGGCTGGGAGACCTCGACGCCGCCCGTGACCGGGGGACGGGCTACGTGCTGTGCGGCGAACACGCCGACCGGCTCACCCCGCCGCTCGGATGGACCCTCACCGATCAACGAAACGTCGCCCGACTCTTCTCACCCGTGGACGTCGACTCCGGCGTCGCCTGACGTGCCCCTCGACCGCGACCTCATCGACGCGGTTCGGGAACTCGACACCCACGAGCTGCGGCGGCTCCTGATCCTCGCCCGGGCGCGTCTCGAGGCCGCAGGCGCCATCCCTCCCGGCGACCGGACCCGGGTGAGTCTGCAGCAGCGGATGGTGCGGTGCGGCAAGGCGGGCTGCACCCGCTGTCCCCACGGTCCGTACTGGTACGCGTACTGGCGGGAGGACGGCCGTCGGCGGAGTCGGTACGTCGGCAGGCTCCTCGACGAGGAGCCTGGCACACCCGCGCTCGGCGGTTAGCATGACGGGCGGGTCGACAGGGGATCGAACACATGGACTGTCCGCAGTGCGGCGCCAAGGACGTCATCGAGATCAAGCATCGACTGGCCGACCACGTCGAGCTCTACTTCTTCTCGTGCCACCGGTGTGAAGAACGGTGGTGGGACCGGAACGGCCAGAAGCTGCAGCTGACCGAGGTGCTGGAGCTGGCGCGGCGCACCCGCCGCTGACCACCCCTTCATGCGGAGATCCTCCTGGCTCGCCCTCGTGGTGGTCGCCGCGGCCTCCCTCGTCGTCTTCGGGGTCCTCAATCCGCAGCTGATCTTCACGGCCAACACCCCGACGGGCGGCGACATGGGGGCCCACGTCTACGCACCCGCCTATCTCCGGGACGTGCTGCTGCCGTCGGGGCGGATCCTCGGTTGGAGCAACGACTGGTTCGCGGGTTTCCCCGCCTTCTACTTCTACTTCCCGCTCCCCAGCCTCGTGATCGTCGCCCTCGACCTCCTGCTGCCCTACGGCGTCGCCTTCAAGCTGGTGGCGGTGGCCGGGCTCCTCGCGCTCCCCCCCGCCTCCTACTTCCTCGCCCGGTCGATGCGGTTCGGCCGTGGGGTGGCCATGGCCGCCGCCGGGGCGTCGACGGCGTTCATGTTCATGGAGAGCTACTCGATCTACGGAGCCAACGTGGCGTCGACCCTGGCCGGAGAGTTCGCCTACGGCTGGTCCTTCGCCCTCGGCTTCTTCTACCTGGGGCTGCTCATCCGGGCGGTACGTGACGACCGCCGGTACATCCCGTGGGCGGCGGCCGTGCTCGGTCTCACCATCCTGTCCCACATCCTCACCACGATCGTGCTCGCCGTCGCGTCCCTCACCGTGTTCGTCTGGAGGCGCTCGTTCCGGCCGGCGATCACCGTCGGGTTGTGGGGTGGCGCCATCGCCGCCTTCTGGGCGGTACCGCTGGTCGCCCGGATCGGATACAGCTCCGACATGGCCTGGACCCCGCTCGACCGTTGGGAGGAGATCTTCCCGATCGAGCTGTGGCTGCTGCTCCCGGCCGCGATCGGGGGCGTCCTGTGGGCGGGACGTCGAACGAACCGGATCCTGCCCGTCGTCGCGACGACGCTCGTCCCCGTCATCTACTTCCCGTTGCCGAACATCCTGCCGGAGTTGTTCCCGGACCTGTTCGCCGATCAACGATGGAAGCTGTGGAACGGGAGGCTGCTGCCCTATTGGTACTTCGGGGTCGGGTTCTTCGCGGCGCTCGGTGTCGGTGCCTTGGCCGCCGCCATCGCCCGGCGGCTCCCCGAACGCATCTCGGCGCATTGGCCGCGCGCCGTCGCCCTGGTGGCGGTGGCGGTCTCGGTCGGCCTCGTGCGGGAGACGCAGGCCGCCGCCTGGGCTCCGTACGTCGTCGGAGCGGTCGGTGTGGGGCTGGTGGCGTTGAGCCTCCTGTGGAGAGGGAGGCCCACCTCCCACGGGGTGCTCACCGCCACCGCC
This sequence comes from Acidimicrobiia bacterium, assembly GCA_026989215.1. Lineage (GTDB taxonomy): Bacteria > Actinomycetota > Acidimicrobiia > Spongiisociales > ZC4RG35 > S012-128. The sequence goes on from JALSJV010000220.1 coordinate 4,239, forward strand.
GCCCTCACGCTGGTGTTCGGAGGGTTGGCGGGGGTCACCTTCATCGACGGCTGGGCCCGATGGAATTTCGAGGGCTACGAGGCGAAGGGGCCATACCCCGAGTACCGAGCCCTGATGGAGACCGTGGAGACCCTCCCACCGGGTCGGATCCAGTGGGAGGCGAACCGGGAGTTGGACAAGTACGGGACGCCGATGTCGCTGATGCTGTTTCCCTACTGGACCGGCGGCGCCCATCCGTCGATGGAGGGGTTGTTCTTCGAGTCGGCCCTCACCACCCCCTTCCACTTTCTCAACACGGCCGAGATGAGCCGACGCCCGTCGAACCCGATCCCCGGGTTGCGGTATCGGACCTTCGAGTTCGACCGGGGTGTGGTCCACCTGGGGCTGTACGGGGTCCGCTACTACGTCGCCTACACCGACGAGGCCAAGGCCGAGGCCGACCGCCGCGCCGACATGGTGAAGATCGCCGACGTGGCTCCCTTCGCCATCTACCGCCTCCCCCCGACCGACCTGGTGGAGGTGGCGACCAACCAGCCCGCGGTGTTCGAGCCGGGAGGAGGCGACGCCGGCCCGGCCGAGTTCAACGAGTTCGCCCTCGACTGGTACGACGACCTCTCCCTCGTCGATCGTTGGGTCACGGCGGACGGACCGCCGGACTGGCCCCGGGTGTCATCGACCGCCGAGCTGGCGGAGAGACCCCTCGATCCGCCACCTGCGGCGGTCTCCGACGTCGTGATCGAGCCCCATCGCATCAGCTTCCGCACCACCGCCGTCGGCGTACCCCACCTGGTGAAGGTCTCGTACTTTCCCAACTGGACGGCCGTGGGTGCCGACGGACCCTGGCTGGCGACGCCGTCGCTGATGGTGGTGGTCCCCACCCAGGAGGAGGTGGTGCTGGAATTCCGGCGAGGCTGGCCGGAGCGCCTCGGATGGCTGCTCACCCTGGCCGGGATCGGAGGTCTGGTCGCCTGGCGAGCCCGTCACCGGATCACCGGGACGCGGCGAGCCGACGCCTGATCCGCCACAGTCCCGCCAGGGTTCGGGGCACCCGCCGGATCAGTGACGACCGGGCGGGCCGGAGCTCCTCCACCAGCACCGGAACCTCGACGATCCGGAACCCGGACCGTTCGGCCCGGAGCACCAGCTCGGTGTCGAACAGATCCTGGCGGGCCTCGACCTCGGGCACGATCTGGGCGACGACCTCCCGACGGAATCCCTTCATCCCGTGGGTGTCCGACACCCGGGAGCGGAACAGGATCCGGAGCAGCAGATTGAAGACGCGAGTCGCCAGTCGACGCGTGAACGGCCGTCGGTCCTCCGACGCGGGATCACGCTTCGACCCGATCACCACGTCGGCGTCGGAGCCGGCGAGTACGTGGCGTAGGAAGTCGGCGGAGAAATAGTCGATATCGAAGTTGACGACCCACTCACCCTGGGCGCGAAGGAACCCCTCCCGCATCGCCGCCCCGTAGTCGGGTTCGGCGAGACTCACCACGGTGACCGGCTCCCCTCTCCCCGTCTCGGACGCCAGGGCGGCGGTGTCGTCGACCGAACCGTTCTCCACGACGATCAGCTCGAAGGGGACGCCCACCTCGTGCAGCGCCGACAGGATCCCACGCATCCCCTCACGGATGAATCCCGCCTCGTTGTGGACGGGGACGACGACGGAGAGGGTGGGCGGCATGGTCGGCGCAGTGTAGGGACGGGAGTCGTCGTCGGTCGCGGGCGGAGTCCGGTGCGGACGTACAATGCGCGCCACGAGCGACGAGAGGAGCGTCCGTGGGTGACCCGGCCGCCGTGTTCAAGGCCTACGACATCCGAGGGCGGACCGACCTGGGGGAGCTCGACCCGCCGCTGGCCGAGGCGGTCGGTGGCGCGTTCGTCCTCCTCACCGGCGCCTCCCAGATCGCCGTCGGTCGGGACTGTCGGCGTTCGTCACCCGATCTGGCCGAGGCGATCGCCGCCGGGATCACCGGCCAGGGGGCCGACGTCCTCGACGTCGGTGAAGTCCCCACCGATTGCATCTACTACGTCTCCGGATCACGGTCGATCCCGGGGGTGATGATCACCGCTTCCCACAACCCGCCCGAGTACAACGGGATCAAGCTGTGCCGGGAGGGCGCGGCACCGGTCGGGGCCGAGACCGGCCTCGGCGAGATCCGGGCGATGGTGGACCAGGGCGTCCCGTCCGGGCCCGGGGGCGGTGTCGTGGAGGTCGTCGACGCGATCAGCGGCTACGTCGATCATCTCCTCTCGGTGGTGGATCCGGACCGGATCGGGCGACTGCGCGTCGCCGCCGACGGGGGGAACGGGATGGCGGGCGTGGCCATCGGGCGGATCTTCGAGCGCCTCGAGGCCGAGCTCATCGGTCTCTATCTGGAACCGGACGGCACCTTCCCCAACCATCCGGCGGATCCGCTGCAACCCGAGAACCTGCAGGATCTCGTCGCCTTGATGGAGCGGGAGCGTCCCGACCTCGGGGTGGCCTTCGACGGCGACGCCGACCGGGCCTTCTTCGTCGACGACCAGCTCCAACCTCTCTCCGGCAGCACCACGACGGCGCTGATCGCCCGATGGTTCCTCCAGCGCCATCCCGGTGCCACGATCGTCCACAACCTCATCACCTCTCGTGCGGTCGCCGAGACGATCCGGGCCCACGGAGGCGTCCCCGTCCGCACTCGGGTCGGCCACTCCTTCATCAAGAAGGTGATGGCGGAGAGCGGAGCGGTGTTCGGTGGGGAGCATTCCGGTCACTACTACTTCGCCGACAACTACCGGGCAGACTCGGGGATGCTGGCCATGCTGGTTCTGCTCCAGGTCGTCTCGGAGGCGGAGCGACCCCTCTCCGAGCTCCGCAAAGACGTCGAGCCCTACGTCGCCTCCGGTGAGATCAACTTCGAGGTGGCCGACCAGCACGCCACCCTCGAACGGGTCGCCCGGGCGTTCGCCGGAGCCGACCAGGATCGGCTCGACGGCCTCACGGTGTCATGGCCGACGAAGTGGTTCAACCTGCGGCCCTCGAACACGGAGCCGCTGCTGCGGCTCAACGCCGAGGCGACCGATCCTGAGGAGCTCGCCGACCTGGTCGCCCAGGTGGAGGCCGTCATCCGTGAGGAGGCCCCATGATCGATCCCGACCTGCTCGACATCCTCCGCTGTCCGCTCTGCCACGGCGAGCTCACCGAGGACGAGGAGTCCTCGGAGCTGGTGTGCCGCGAGTGCGGGCGCCGCTATCCGGTGACCGACGGGATTCCCGACATGGTCGTCGACGTATGAGCGCCGAGCAGATGCGGGACATGGTCGCCGGGCTCGGCGAGCAGCTCTCGTGGGCCGCGAACCTGGACGTCGACGCCGTGCCGCCGCGGGACGAAGCCCTCGTCTGCGGGATGGGCGGCTCGGGGATCGGCGGGGATTTCGCATCGGTGCTCGCCGAGGTCGAAGGTCGACGGGTCGCGGTCCACAAGTCGTACCGACTCCCTGGGTGGGCGTCCCGGGTCCGGCCCCTCGTCGTGGCGGTCTCGTACTCGGGGAACACCGAGGAGACGCTGTCGGCGGTGGAGTCGGCCATCGACCACGGCCTGGACGTCGTCGCGGTCACCTCGGGCGGCACCTTGGGCGTGATTGCTCGCGAACGGGGCTTCCCGCTGGTCTCGGTCCCCGGTGGGCTCCAGCCCCGGGCTGCGTTCGGGTACCTGCTCGGCTCGATCCTCCGGATTCTCTCCGCCTCCGGGGTCGTCGCCGACCCCCGCGACGCCCTCGCCGAGGCGAGCGCCCTGGCCTCCTCCCTGGCCGGTCCCGGAGGGACGGCGGAGGGCCTCGCGCGGGACCTGGCGGAGCGTCTCGACGGTCGGATCGTGGCCGTGTACGGTTCCGTGGGGCTCACCGCACCCGTCGCGCAGCGGTGGAAGACCCAGATCAACGAGAACGCCAAATGGCCGTCCTGGTGGGCGGTGCTGCCCGAGCTGGATCACAACGAGATCGTCGGCTGGTCGGCCCGACCCGACCTGGGACGACGGGTCGGGATCGTCACGTTGCGTGATCGGGACGAGATGGAGGCGGTGTCGGCTCGGTTCCGTCTCACCGAGGAGGTCACCGCCTCTCAGGTCGAGTGGGTGGGTGAGGTGTACGCCCAGGGCGAGACGCCGTTGGCGAGGATGATCTCCCTGGTGGCCGTCGGCGATCTCGTCTCCCTGGAGCTCGCCGCGCTCGCCGGCGTGGACCCGGTCCCGGTGGACGTCATCGAGGACTTGAAACGACGACTGGAACAGGAGACCTGATGGACTACGACATCGCAGATCCGGGACTGGCGGCCGACGGTGCTCGTCGGGTGGCGTGGGCCGGGCGACGGATGCCCGTACTCGCCACGATCCGAGAACGGTTCCGCAACGAGCGACCTCTGGAGGGCCGACGGATCGGAGCCTGCCTTCACGTCACCGCCGAGACCGCCAACCTGATGCTCGCGTTGCGGGACGGGGGCGCCGAAGTCGCCCTGTGTGCGTCCAACCCGCTCTCCACCCAGGACGACGTGGCCGCCGCGCTGGTCGCCGAGGGGATCCCCGTGTTCGCGGTGCGTGGCGAGGACGCCGACCGCTACTACCGCCACATCCACGCCGTCCTCGACGCCAAACCCGACGTGACGATGGACGACGGTGCCGACCTGGTCACGGTGCTCCACACCGAGCGGACCGAGCTGGCGCCCATCGGTTCCACCGAGGAGACCACCACCGGAGTGATCCGTCTGCGGGCGATGGCCGAGGAGGGGACCCTCAGGCTGCCGGTCGTCGCCGTGAACGACTCGGCGACCAAGCACCTGTTCGACAACCGCTACGGCACGGGACAGTCGGCGCTCGACGGCATCCTGCGTGCGTCCAACATCCTGTTGGCGGGATCCCACGTCGTCGTGGTCGGATACGGGGACTGTGGGCGCGGTGTCGCCGACCGGGCCGACGGGATGGGGGCGAAGGTCGTCGTCGTCGAAGTCGATCCGATCCGGGCGTTGGCGGCGGCGATGGACGGCTACGAGGTGATGACGGCCCTGGACGCGGCTCCGATCGGTGACGTCTTCATCACGGTGACCGGGAACAAGCACGTGCTCCGCATGGAGCACTTCGAACGGATGAAGGACGGGGCGATCCTCGCCAACGCCGGACATTTCGACATCGAACTCGACCTGGCGTCGCTGGCCGAGGCGGCGGTGGCCCGTCGTCCGGTGCGCGCCAACCTCGACGAATACGAGATGCCCGATGGCCGCCGTCTGCTCGTCGCCGCCGAGGGGCGCCTGGTGAACCTGGGAGCCGCGGAAGGCCATCCGGCCGACGTGATGGACATGTCCTTCTCGAACCAGGCGTTGGCCGCCGAGTGGCTCGTGCATCGGGCCGGCTCCCTCGAACCCGACATCTACACCCTGCCGCCCGAACTCGACCAGGAGGTGGCCCGGATCAAGCTCCAGTCGATGGGGGCCGGGCTGGAGCGGCTCACCGAGGAGCAGCAGGCGTACCTCGCGGGGTGGCAAGAGGGGACCTGACCGGGTCGGACCGCCCGGGTGCTCGGTGGCTCGTCACACCGGGCCGATACGGTCGGGGACCGTGCCCTGCCTCTCATGTCGAGCGCCGAGTGACCGGGTCCTGTGCACGCCGTGCCGGGGTGGTGTCCGTCCTGCTCCCGACCGTTGGCTGGAAGGTGGGCTGGTCGTCCGTCCCGCCTTCTGCCACGACGGCGCGGCGAGGCGGCTCGTGCACCGGCTGAAATATGAGGGCCTCGTCGAGGCCGCCCTCCTGCTGGCCGGTCCCATGGCGGCCCGCCTCCCGTCGGGGACGGCGCTGCTCGTCCCCGTCCCCCGGGTACGGTGGCGGCGGCTCCGCTACGGGATCGATCCGGCGGTCGTCCTGGCGGCGGCCCTGGGTCGGCACACCGGCCTCCCCGTGGGGGACGTTCTCGTCCCGTCGTGGTTCGGGCCCGTCCACGCGGGGCGACGCCGGGAACGGCGCCGGCCGCCGCGGTTCGGGCGGCGGGGATCCGTCGGTCCCGGGGCCGTGCTCGTCGACGACGTCGTCACGACCGGTGTCACCCTCACGGAAGCCGCGAACGTCCTTTCGGGACGGGTCCTTGGGGCGGTGACCGCCACCGGTGCGATGACTAGTCTCATCGGTGACGGGGCGGTGTAGCCCCTCTTGTCCCCGAAGCCTTGGGAGGGCACGTGGAAGTTCGGCTTCATGCCAGGAACACCGACGTCGACGACCAGTTCCGCGAGGTCGTCAACGAGAAGATCGGACGGGCGGCGCGGGTGTTCGACGGGCTCGGCGACGTCGACGTCGAGCTCATCGAGGAACGCAACCCGCGGCTCCAGCAGGCCCGCTACCGCCTGGAGGTGACCGCGGCGGCCAACGGCAGGATCGTTCGGATCACGAGCGACGCCTCGACTCCCGAGGCGGCGCTCGACGAGGCCGCGGACCGGTTCACACGGCGTCTCCGCCGCCTGAAGGAGCGGCTCATCGACCGCAACCGGAAGGCCGCGGCGAAGGTGGCCGCCGCCCACGAGACGCCGACGCTCGAAGAACCCGAGATCGTACGGGTCAAGCAATTCGTGATGAAGCCGATGACTGTGGAGGAAGCGGCATTGCAGATGGAGCTCCTCGGTCATGACTTCTTCTTCTTCCGGAATGTCGGTTCCGACGATTTCAACGTCTTGTATCGCCGCCGAGACGGCCGACTGGGGTTGATCGAACCGGCATGAGTCGAGCCACCATCGTCATCGTCGACGACGCCCCGCTGTTCCAGGCGGGACTGTCCGCAGCCCTCACCGCGGAGGGTTTCGACGTCGTGGGCTCGGCCGAAGACGCGTTGTCGGCGGTGACGGTGGCCCGGAACCTCCGGCCCGACCTCGTCATCCTCGACGTGCTCATGCCGGGGATGTCGGGTCTCGAGGTCGTCGACAAGATCCTGCGGGCCTCCCCGGGGACGAAGGTGATGCTGCTCACGTCGTCCGAGTCGGAAGAGGACCTCCTCAAGGCGATCAAGGCCGGGGCGATGGGCTACATCGTGAAGGACACGGGGCTCCCGAACCTGGTGCAGGCCGTCCGGGACATCCTCGACGGGGGAGCGGTCGTCTCACCGGCGATGGGAGGGAAGCTGTTCCGGACGGTCGCCCACCTCCTGCGGCACCGAGACCTCAACACGGCCCGCAAACCCGCCCTCACCGGACGGGAGATCGAAGTCCTCCAGCGCGTCGCCGAAGGCCTCACCTCGAAGGAGATCGGAGAGCGGCTGTTCATCTCCGAGAACACCGTCAAGAACCACGTCCGCAACATCCTCGACAAGCTCGGGCTGCGCTCTCGGAACGAGGCGGTGATGTACGCCATCCGCGAAGAGCTCATCTCGATCGACTGACGTCTCCGGAACGGAACCGTCGAGAAAGGTCGTCCGCACCGATAGGATGACGACGTCATGTCACTCCTCACCAAAGTGCTGCGTGCCGGTGAGGGCCGGATACTCCGCAACCTCGAGCAGCTGGCCGCCGCGGTCAACGAGCGGGAGCCGGAGATGGAGGCCCTCTCGGACTCCGAGCTCGCAGCCAAGACCGTCGAATTCAAAGAACGGCTCGCCAACGGGGAATCCGTCGACGCCCTCGAAGTCGAGGCGTACGCCGTCGTCCGGGAGGCGGCCAAGCGGGTGCTCGGTCAACGTCACTTCGACGTTCAGGTGATCGGTGCCGGGGCCCTGCACCGGAGGATGGTCGCCGAGATGAAAACCGGCGAGGGCAAGACCCTCGTCTCGACGATGCCGGTCTACCTGAACGCGCTCGAGGGCAAGGGCGTCCACGTCGTCACCGTCAACGACTACCTGGCTTCCCGAGACGCCGAATGGATGGGGGCGATCCACCGATTCCTGGGACTCGAGGTCGGACTCATCCAGGCGGGGATGACCCCGGCCGAACGTCGGCCCGCCTACGCCGCCGACATCACCTACGGGACCAACAACGAGTTCGGCTTCGACTATCTCCGTGACAACATGGCGATGCGTCCCGCCGACATCGTCCAGCGGGGACACCACTTCGCCATCATCGACGAGGTGGACTCCATCCTCATCGACGAAGCCCGGACGCCGCTGATCATCTCGGGCCGTCTCGGCGACTCCGCCAAGTGGTACCGCGACTTCGCCCGGATCGCCGCCCGCCTCCGGCGGGACGTCGACTACGAGGTCGACGAGGCGAAGCGTCAGGTCCTCGTCACCGAAGAAGGCATCGCCAAGGTCGAGTCGATCCTTGGCGTCGACAACCTCTACGACCACACCGCCGTCGACTTCGTCCATCACCTGGAGACGGCGATCAAGGCGAAGGAGCTCTACCACCGGGACGTCGAGTACATCATCGACCACGGCGAGGTGAAGATCGTCGACGAGTTCACCGGTCGGGTCCTCGAAGGGCGGCGGTACTCGGAGGGGCTCCACCAGGCGATCGAGGCGAAGGAGGGGGTGGCGATCAAAGAGGAGAACCAGACCCTCGCCACCATCACCCTCCAGAACTACTTCCGGATGTACGACAAGCTCGCCGGGATGACCGGCACCGCCGAGACGGAAGCCAGCGAGTTCGCCCAGATCTACGAGCTCGAAGTCCTGGCGATCCCCACCAACAAGCCGGTGATCCGGATCGACCAGCCCGACCTCGTCTACAAGACCGAAGACGCCAAGTTCCGGGCGGTGGCCGACGACGTCGCCCAGCGTCACGCCGCCGGCCAGCCGGTGCTGTTGGGCACCGTCTCGATCGAGAAGTCCGAGCGGCTGTCGGCCTTGCTGAAAAAGCGTGGCATTCCCCACGAAGTGCTCAACGCCAAACACCATGCGCGGGAGGCCGAGATCATCGCCCAGGCGGGGCGCCCCGGGGCGGTGACCGTGGCGACCAACATGGCCGGTCGGGGCGTCGACATCATGCTGGGAGGGAACCCCGAGGGGATGGCGAAGGTGGAGCTGCGGCGTCAGGGCGTCAGCCCCGACGATCCCGAGTATCAGGCGCGGCTCGCCGAGCTCACCGAGAAGTACACAGAGCAGGTCGAACCCGACAAGCAGAAGGTGATCGACGCGGGCGGGCTGTACGTGATCGGCACCGAACGGCACGAGTCCCGACGGATCGACAACCAGCTCCGGGGTCGCTCGGGTCGCCAGGGCGATCCCGGCGAGTCCCGCTTCTACCTGTCGCTCGAAGACGACCTGATGCGCCGATTCTCCGGGGATCGGGTCCACGCCATCATGGAGCGCCTCAAGATCCCCGACGACGTGCCCATCGAACACAAGATGGTGACCCGGGCGGTGGAACGGGCCCAACGCCAGGTCGAGGCCCAGAACTTCGAGATCCGCAAGAACGTCCTCAAATACGACGAGGTCATGAACCGCCAGCGTGAGGTGATCTACGCCTGGCGTCAGGGCATCCTCATGCGGGATGAGACGAAGGACCTCATCGAAGGGTGGCTCGACGAGGTCGTCGAGGGAACCGTCGTCGACACCCTGGGTGAGGACACCGCCCCGGCCGAATGGGACTGGGACGAGCTGAACCGCGAGCTGGGGACCTTCTTCCCCGCCGACCTGTCGCGCGACGACTTCGGCGAGCGGATCTCCCTCGACGAGGTCATCGACGCCGCCCTCGAAGCCGCACGGGAGCACTACGCCCGCCGGGAGGAGGAGCTGGGCGCGGACATTCTCCGCCAGGTCGAACGGACGGTGGCGCTCAACGTCATCGACAACAAGTGGCGGGAGCACCTCGCCGACATGGACTATCTCCGGGCGGGGATCGGCCTCCGGGCGATGGGGCAGCGGGATCCCCTCGTCGAGTACCAGCGTGAGGCCTTCGAGATGTTCACGGCGCTGGTCGAATCGGTGAAGCGGGATGCCGTCCGGTACCTCTTCCACGTCCAGATCGCGCAGCCCAAGGAGCCGGTGCTCCGGCCTCAGCCCGTCCCCGACGTCACCGGCGGGAAGGCACGCAAGCCGGTCTCGGCG
>JALSJV010000221.1 GCA_026989215.1 Acidimicrobiia bacterium
GGAGAGGAGGGCACGTTCCACCACCGCCGACGAGAAGCGTTCCGGCTCGTGGGCGATGAGCCATGCGGTGAGGAACCCGCCGTAGGAGCCGCCCATCACCCCGACCCGGTCGGGGTCGAGACGGGGGAACCGTTCGAGGGCTTCCCCGAGGACGTGGATGATGTCGTGGCGGTCGACCACTCCCCAGCCGTCTCCGACCACCGCCCGTAGGAATGCTTCCCCACGGCCGCTGGAGCCTCGGGGGTTCGCCGCGACCACCCCGTATCCGGCGCCGGCGTAGATCTGGAACTCGTCGAAGAAGCCGTACCCGTACTGGGAGGCGGGTCCACCGTGGATGTTGAGCAGGGTCGGGACCGGGTCGGTCCCCTCCGGCAGATACACCCAGACGTCGACCTCCACTCCGTCGGAGACGACGTGGAAGTGCTCCGGACGCACCAGGTCGATGCCCTCGGTTCCGAAGGAGGTCAGTCGGACCTCGTCGTCGCCGTCGAGGAGGGTGAGCTCACCGGGGGAGGTGGGCTCGGAGATGACCGCCACCGTGGTGCCCGCCCGGTGGTCGAATCCGGTGACCAGCCGTTCGCCGCCGACGAGCAGGTCGGTGGTCCCGTCGGGACGCACTCTGATGAGCGAGAAACGCCCCGAGTCCTCCAGGCCGGTGATCGCGTCCTCGCCGTCCCATTCGAGGCGGGGCGGTCCTGCGGAGAGGGAGACGAGGCTTCGGTCCAGGTGCCCCGTCAGGTTGGTCCACTCCTCGCCGTCGCGTCGCCACAGCGCCTGGTTCCGGGGCCAGTCGGCGGTGCCGGTCCCGACGAGATGCAGCACCCCGTCCGGTCGGTAGCTCGGCAGTCCCCAGTAGGCCCGCGGTGCGACCTCCCGCGCCTCGCCCCCCTCCACCGACACCTCCCACACCTGGGTTCCGGACGCGATCTGGCGTTCGTCGTGATCCGACAGGTAGGCGAGCCGGGTCCCGTCGGGCGACCAGGCGAAGGCTTCGACGTGGAACGGCCCCGGGGTGAGGTCGATGGGGTCGTCGCCTCCCGTCGGGTCGACGAGCCACAGGTGGGCGAGTCGGTCGAAGAGCCACCCCTGGTTGTCGAACCGGTACCGGTGCCGGACGATGCGCCGGGGCCGCCGAGCGCGTTCGTCGTCGTCGAGGTCCTCCCATCCGGGCGCCCAGGTGAGGGCGACCACCGCCAGCCGGGTCCCGTCGGGCGACCATTCGACCTGTCGCACCCCGATCGCGAAGTCGGTGACCACCTCGGGTTCTCCTCCGTCGGTGGCCATGACCGCCACCTGGGCTCCGTCCCCGTCGGCCGTCTGACGGAGGAACGCCAGACGGGTCCCGTCGGGCGACCACCGTGGGGAGGTGTCGCCCGGACCGGCGGTGAACCGCCGCGCCTCTTCCCCGTCCCACAGGAAGATGCTGCGGTGGTAACGGTCGGCTTCGAGGTCCATGCGGGAGACGACGAACGCCACCCGGGTCCCGTCGGGGTGGAGACGGGGGTCGGAGGGGACGCGTAGTCGCTGCAGGTCGGCCGGTCTCACACATCTCTCCTTTCTGTCTGGCGAATGTAGTGGCGGCCTGTGACATCCCGGTGCCCTACCCTCTGCGGCGATGCGCCGCCTCGTCGCCTCCTGGTTCGGCTCCGGCCTGCTGCTCCGGCGCCTCCGCGGCTCCGACGCCGGGTCGGGGACGGTGGGCTCGGCCGTGACGATGGCGCTGGCCCTCGCCCTCGCACCTCTCGGATGGCCCGTCCAGCTCGCCGCCGCCCTCGCCGTCGCCGTCCTCTCGGTGTGGGCGGCCGCCCCCTTCGCCGAGAACGGATCCGACCCGGGTTGGGTGGTGGTGGACGAGGCGGCGGGGACCCTGGTCGCCACGGTGGGCCTCGCCTCCGTCCCGGCCTTGGTCGCCTGGGCGGTGTTCCGGATCGCCGACATCGACAAGCGTAGGTTTCCGGGCGTCGTGGCGGCCGAGGCAATGCCGGGTGGCTGGGGGGTCACCGCCGACGACCTGGTCGCCGGCCTCTACGGCCTGGCGGCGGGGTGGATCACCCAGGCTCTCCTCCCCTGACCCCCGGTCAGGGCAGCT
>JALSJV010000222.1 GCA_026989215.1 Acidimicrobiia bacterium
AAAGAAGAAGGAACCGTCGCACAAACTTGATCACAAGCCGCATTCCGAGTCGGCGCCGTTCCTTCGCCACCACATTCGCCATCGGCCATGGGAAGGGCGATGGGCTCAGCACCTCGGTCACTCGACAACCTGGGACGGGTCGTGAAGCGGCGGATCCACGATGTACGTCGTTCCGACATCCACGACACCGGCCTTTTCTTCTCCTTCGCGCCACAGGACGAGCGAGATATAACCGCCCACACTCTCTGCCCAACTATTCGCTGCCTCTGGACTATTGAATACGCCATGTACATTTACTCCATCCGCCTCTCGTGTCACGACCGCGGGTAGGTGAGGCGCTGGGAAAAGATGGCCGGGGATCCTCTGCACCGCGTTCGCCGGCAGCCCGAACCGAGCGGCGCTCCGCCGAGCGCCGGATCGCTTGCGGTGCCACGAGACGATCCTTCCGTTGTGAACGACGATCCAATCGGCCTGGCCGATCACTCTGACGGTCGATTCGATACCCATGAGCGCGTCCTTTCCTAGAGAGACAAGAGCTGTCGTGCGGAGATCACAGCGATGGAAGCGAGGATCATCCTTGTGCCCTTGGCACTACCAACTGCGATGAGCCGCCTCTCGATTGCGTCGGCGGTCTCGGGAGCAGTGAGTACAAGATGAGCCAACGGGACAGCAGAACGCGCCAGCCCGAACGCGAGGCCTGCCAGCACGATCGATTGGGGGGTTCCGACTACAAGTGCCAGGACAACGAACGCACCAATCGCTGCGTGCTTGACATACGTCAAGTATCCGATCCCCAACTCAATGCCAAACGCCAGTGCGACAACCGCATTGGAGCCCCGGAGACGGTATCGGTTCACTTGGCGCGCAAGCTGAGGAAAGGGACGGAAGCGACCTCTCAACTCCTGAACCGCTCCAATGATGACCAACACGCCAGCTGTCAGAGCGACGTACCTCGCAGGCAATGGCGCACTGCGTATTCCGTATGCCACAAGCGCCGTGGCAACGCCACCCATTAGTCCACCGGCGGTTGCCCCGATGCTGAGGAGAACCGTCTCAAGTGTGCGTCTCCTTTCCCCTGTCTGACCGACCGGCCAGGCGAACACTCGGTTCATGTTCAACCCTCATGGGTTCGATGAGACTGCGAGGCCCGCTACAGCCCCGAGCATGATGACATACAGGTCTGTGACTCCTAGCGCCATCTAGAAGCTCCCCCACCAGCATGTACACTTCTTCCACCCATTGCACGCGTTCCCGGAGGGGCACGGATTGCCCGTCGCGTTGGATCCGCAGCAATCACAGCAGTAGGTGGCGAAGCCATACCAAGGCACGTACCAACATCCGGCGGTCGCGACTCGGCACGTCGTGTGGCCATAGTTGGCGTTCTTGCACGTCCCGGTACAGGTCCACCAGCTGCAGCATCCACTCGGGCAGTCAGGCGAAGGGCCACATGGCGAGTGGCTTGCGGTGGCGGGGCTTGGGCCCCACTGCCAAGTAGCGAGACCGAACCCAACTGCTGCAGCCCCGCGGAGGACACGTCCGATGAACTCGCGGCGGCTCGAGATGACCGCGGCCCGCGAGCTGAGTTGTCGAACAACCTGATCGACGCTCCTTGTGACCATCATTCGGACCTACCTCGGTTTCGGAGCTCACTCGGAGGTGAGGAGAGACGGGAGTCAAGAGCATCGCCCGCGAGGTTGGCAATCACATGAACGACCTCCGTTCCGAGGGCTTTTCGCACCACTGTCCAGTTGTGGTCGAACAGGATTCCGAATGGGAAGCCTCCGGGCCCTCGCCCTTCCACAACCCGAGATCTAAGTGTCACATGCCAAGCTGGGAACCTGTGCACGAGCCGCTCCCGCAGGGCCGTAACTCGCGCGACATCATCCGTTTCGACAATGATCGACAGAAGTTGCTTGCCGGGATCATAGATGCTCTCGCCCCGCTCATCGAGCTCGTGGAGTAATGCATCACAGATCCTGCATTCAGTACTGAGAAACAGGGCAAGATACGTTTCGGCTCGGTAACTTTCTGATTCTGGAAAGGCACGTTGCTTATAGGGAACGATGCCGCTCTCCCCGGTCTCGGGCCTAAATGATGCGGTTGTGAGAGATCTTGAATCCACTGTGAGCAAGCCGACCTGACGAAACACGCCCATGACGAGGAGCAGCGTTCCGAGAATGCCGCTCCATTGCAGTACTTCGTTGATCACGAGACGCACCTCCACAATCACAGGCGCTCTGCACGTGTGGGAGAAGACAGCATTCGATCTGCCGCCAATCCGACAAATGCGATTCCCAACGCCAACGCTAGCTCCCTGGTTCCAGCAATCGGTTTCGGCCGGGACGCAGCAAACACCGACAACGAGAGCAGCACTAGATTCCGAGAGAGCGCTCCGCGCCAACCGCCGAACTCGAGCCACCCGCCGAAGCATTGGCAACCCGCAGTTGGACGATGCCAGTAGATGTAGAACGAGTACGCGGCAAGGGGCGGGATCGCAAGGAGTGCGCCAATGGTTGCACGAACAACTAACAGCACAGCAAGACTCAATTCGACTACTGCCATCGCTGACAGGATTGGTACAGCCCTCGACCGGAAGAACGGTGGCAGCTTCAGCGACACTGCAACGATGTCAGATCGCATCACATCTCGAGCCTTCGAGAAGCCAGAGACCAAGAATGTCGCAACAAGGATGAAAGATATGACTCCGGCAAGTTGGTCTAGTCTATGCGTCATAGTTACTCACCTTTTCTGGTGATACACATCTTATGAGAATGTAGCGATATCTAAAGGAAGAGCTCGTAGGTTACGAGATTCCGCGGTGGGTTGAGGATCCGTGAGCTGGCAAAGTTGGGCTGACCACTACGACAAAAGGCATAGACGATCGTCCTGACTCGCAGAACGCAGGTCGACTGTTGCATGCGGGTGCAGATGGGGCTGCAGTGGCTCTGCACCTCGAGGTGCCCAAGGCAACGTGATCTGTGGTGGCGACACCAGAACAGCAGCTTGAATGCCAAGGACGCCAAGCGGTTGGAGGAACTCGAGATCGACATTCGCACGGGGACCGCGAGGCGAAGCTGTTGATCCCGTCGCGGCGACGCCGAGCTGTGCAGATGCTGTAGAAAGGGATCGGTCTGTCGTAGCCGCAGGCGTACCGGATTTCCGGTCAGCATCGACCCAACCGTCGCCGACCTCCGAGAATGCTGGGCCTGACTTGCGTGAAACACGCCCCTCAAGCTACGACTCCGGCCGTGTGACCGTCAACGCCAAATCTGGCACCGTCGGTGCCAAAACTGGCAGCGGCACTGCCAACGTCCAACTCGTCTCCGACACGGCGTCGATCCGCTGGTAGCCTCCACCGTCGAGACGACCCGGGGAACACCGTGCGACAGGTCCACCTCACCATCGGACCCGACCCCTACCTCCACACCCAGGTCACCGACACCCTCACCACCTGCGGCTGGCCCTACGAGGTCGCCAATACCGACCACGGGAGGCTCCACCCCGGACGCGCCCGGGCCGCCCCGAGGGGCGGCCCGGCGAACCCCGTCTCCCGGGCGAACGTTCAGGCCGTGGCCGGGATCCGCACGTACTCGAAATCCACCGGCATCTGGCCGATCCCCTTCTGCGGAGCGGCGATCCAGGAGGCGAACTCGCCAGGCGTCGTCACCTGCTGCATCAGCTCCTCGATGAACACCCGATCGTCGTCGGTGGGCAGGAACTCGCGGCGGCGGGCGTTCCAGGCCTGCTCGTCGAGCACCTCACCGGACGGTGTGACCCACAGCCCGGCGAACTCGCCGATCTGACGATGGAACGCCACATGGGGCAACGACAGCTCGAACTCGATCCCGGCGTCCTCGATGTACCGGTTCCAGCGGCGAACACCGCCCCGGCAGTCCTCCACGAAGTCGTCTCGCAGCCGGGCGTTGAGGGCGTTGAGGGCGGGCACCTCCACCTGGCGGAACTCACCGTCCACCAGTTTCGTCACCGGATAGGTGGAGTCGACGAGCTGGTGGTCGTCGTCGATCGCCGTCTCGTGGAACCTCCCCTTCAGCCCGGCGTGGAAGGCGTTGGCGGCGTTGGTGGACTCCTCCGACCCGAACAGGTCCAGGGTGAGGGAGAAGTGCAGATTCAGTTTCCGCTGGATGAGGGGCAGGTCGATCACCCCGAGAGCCCGAATCCGCTCGGTGTCGTAGGGGTCGTCGATCCCGTGGTCCCGCATCGCCTCGGCGGTGGCCTTCACGATGCGACCCACCCCGGTCGCCCCGACGAACATGTGGTGGGCCTCCTCGGCCAGCATGAAACGACAGGTCCGTGACAGCGGGTCGAACCCCGACTGGGCGAGGGCCTCGAGCTGCATCTTGCCGTCCCGGTCGGTGAAGTAGGTGAACATGAAGAAGGACAACCAGTCGGGCGTCTCCTCGTTGAACGCACCCAACATGCGGGGACGGTCGGGATCGCCGGAACGACGTCGCAGCAGCTCCTCGGCCTCCTCCCGGCCGTCCCGCCCGAAGTACCGCTGCAGCAGGTACACCATGGCCCACAGGTGCCGCCCCTCCTCGACGTTCACCTGGAACAGGTTCCGCATGTCGTAGAGGGACGGGGCGGTCTTCCCGAGATGCCGCTGCTGCT
Source organism: Acidimicrobiia bacterium (assembly GCA_026989215.1). Lineage (GTDB taxonomy): Bacteria > Actinomycetota > Acidimicrobiia > Spongiisociales > ZC4RG35 > S012-128. Next base: position 4,630 of record JALSJV010000222.1, read on the forward strand.
CCACCGACGCCGGCTCGGTGTCGCCCTGGATGACGATGAGACGTCGCAGCATCGCCCGGTACGCCCCCGGCACCTCCTGCCAGGCGGGCTCCCCCTTGTGCTCCCCGAAGGGCACCGTCCGACCCTCCTCCGCCGGGGCGAGGAGGATCCCCCACCGGTACTCGGGCATCTTCACGTACCCGAACTTGGCCCAGCCGTCCCGCTCCACCGACACGGCGGTCCGGAGCCAGACGTCGGCTTCCTGGAAGGGGGTCTCGTGGATGAACCCCGTCGGCCCCATGTCCATCCACCAGTCCAGGTACTTCGGGTACCACTTCTCGAGGGCGCGGCGGAGCTTCTGGTCGTCCGCCAGACCCACGTTGTTGGGGATGAGGGTCGAGTAGTCGACGGTGTCGGCGAAGGTGGTCATTCGGTTCTCCTCAGGTTCGTGTGTGGTCGAAATCTGCTCGCACGCCGGTCCCGTAACGCTGCAGCGCTCCGTCGGGACCGGAGGCGTTGGGGCGGGTGAAGATCCAGTTCTGCCAGGCGGTGAGGCGGCCGAAGATCCTCGTCTCCATGGTCTCGGGTCCGGGGAACCGCAGGTTCTGCTCCATGCCGGTGAGGGCGTCGGGGGAGAACGAGGCCCGCTCCTCCAGGGCGATCCGCAGCTCGTCCTCCCAGTCGATCTCGTCATAGGCGAAGGTCACCAGCTCGGCGTCGTGGGCGGCGACGGCGTCGAGGGATTTCCCGACGAGGGCTTCCGCCTCGGCGAGGGCGTCCTCCCGGCCCCAGAACCGGGTGGCGAGGCGGGTGAGGTGGTTGTCCATGGTGAGGGGACCCAGGTTCATCCCGGTGAGCCGCAGCTCCGCCTCGGCCAGGTCCGAATCCTCGAAGGTGCCCTCCAGCATGTAGCTGCGGTCGGCGGCGAACACGAGCTCGGCGAGGGATCCGACGAAGCAGCTCCCCGGGGTGACGAGGGTGAAGATCGACCTCGCCGTCTCGTCGATACGCCGGAGGGTGCGCTTCAGATAATGGACGGTCTCCCGGATCGCCCAGTGGTCGAGATGGGCGAGGAGGAACTCGTCGTAGGCGGCGACCAGATCGGGGTCGCCCCGGGTCTCGAAGAGCCAGGTCCCGATGAGCCGCTCGTTGGTGCGGAGATGGAGGACGGCGTCGTCGAGGGCTCGGGTCACGGCGAGAGGCCAGAAGGAGGCGCCGAGGGCGACGGCCTCCTCGGCGTCGGCGGGTGGCGGCGTCTCGGGTCCCTGCACCGTGATGGTGGCGGTGCGGAGCCCCCGATCCAGCTCGACCCGCAGATGCGGGTAGTCGATGGTGGTCTCCCCCAGCTCACGTTCGAGGGGCACGAGCTCGATCCCCGGCCCGGACCCGGGTCGGTCGCTCGCCTCGGCCAGCTCCCGGGCCCGTTCGTCGACCACCTCGGCGAACCGGGAGGTCGGCGCCACCTCGTCGACGAGGCGCCATTCGACGGCACGCCTGCCCTTCACGCCCTCTTCCACGGTCGAGAAGACGTCGGCGAGATCCCGTCGAACCTTCCGCTTGTCGACGAGGCGCGTCAACCCTCCGGTGCCGGGAAGCACCCCCAGCAGCGGCACTTCGGGGAGGGCTACGGTGGCGGTGCCGTCGTCGACCAGGATGATGTGGTCGCAGGCGAGAGCCAGCTCGTAGCCGCCGCCGGCGGCGGACCCGTTCAGCGCCGCCAGGAACTTGAGTCCCGAGTTGGCCGACGAGTCCTCGATCCCGTTGCGCGTCTCGTTGGTGAACTTGCAGAAGTTCACCTTGTCGGGATGGGGGGAGCATCCCAGCATCCGGATGTTCGCCCCCGCGCAGAAGATCCGCTCCTTCAGCGACTCGATGACGACGACCTTCACCTCGGGGTGCTCGAAGCGGATCCGCTGCAGGGCGTCGTAGAGCTCGATGTCGACCCCGAGGTCGTAGGAGTTCATCTTCAGCTCCCACGGACCGAGACCTCCCTGTTCGTCCACGTCCATGCCCAGGCAGGCGACGGGCCCTTCGAAGGTGAGGCGCCAGTGGCGATATCGGTCGGGATGGGTGCGGAAGTCGACGGCCATGATGCAAGCGTACCAAAAAATCTGGTACGTGTTGACCAGACGGTCAGGGATCCTCTGGTGGCGGCGGCCCGCCGTCGATCAGCCCGAGGAGACGCCGCCGCTCCACCGGGCGATCTCGGCGTCGAGGTCGAGGGGCATCACCACCCCCCGATCGGCGTACTCGCCCCACGCCTCGACGGGCAACATCCACATGATCTCGAACTCGTTGCCGTCGGGATCGGCCCCATACAGCGAGATCGTCGCCCCGTGGTGGGACTGGCCGGTGAGGCCGTTGGCGGCGACCAACCGGTCCCGGAACACGGCCAGGTCGGCGATGTCGGAGACCTGCCAGGCCAGGTGATAGAGCCCGACGGTCCCCCGGGGCGGCTTCGGACCCGCGCCGGTGAACAGGCCCAGGTCGTGGTGGTTCCGGGATCCGGGGGCTCGGAGGAAGCATGCCCGCAGCGCCACCTCGTCGGAGACCACCGAGAAGCCCAACACTCCCAGGTAGAAGTCCTTCGCCCGCTCGAGGTCGGCGACGAAGAGCACGGCGTGGTTCAGTCGGAGGGAGGGTGTGACGTCCATGGACGCAGGGTACCGGGCAGAGACCATGGGCGTCCCGGTCGTCACGCGCCGACGCGCCGCGGTACACTCACCGCCGACTACCCGCCTGGTCAGTCAGGTGGTTGGTCGTGACGGGCTGAACGAGATGCCATCTCCACCGAGATGGAGTCTGGAGGAGGAACACCATGAGACAGCGCCCCAGAATCAGAGTCCTCGGGCTGCTCGCCACCTTCGCCCTCGTCGTGGCGGCGTGTGGCGGCCAGCAGCCGGCGGAGACGACGGAGCAGACCACCACGACCGCGGCGGCGTCTCCCACCACCGCCGGTGACACCACGACCACCGCACCTCCGGCGACCGAGCCGGAACCGGGCGAGCCGATCAAGATCGGCCTGCTCACCGACCTCACCAAGACGTTCACGCCGTGGGCCGTGAACGTCCGAGACGGGATGCTGCTGGCGGCCCAGGAGATCAACGACGCCGGCGGAGTCGACGGGCGACCGATCGAGATCGTCATCCAGGACTCCGAGAACGACGCCGACGCCGCCGTCCGCGGCTTCGAACGGCTCGTCGAAGAGGGCGTCGTCGCCGTCGGTGGACCCATCTCCAGCACCGTCGGTGCCGCCACCGGACCCGTGGCCGAGGAGCTCCAAGTCCCCCTCTTCCTGGTGAAGTCGGGCACCCCGGCGGCCCTCACCGCCGACAGCCGGTACACGTTCCGCACCTGCCTCGCCGCCGCCCCCATGCTCGGCGGTCCGATCGCCCAGTACGCCCAGGAGCAGGGCTTCACCCGGGTGGGTGCGATCGTCGCCGACTACGCCTGGGGTCAGGCCATGAAGGCCGCGTTGGAGAGCGCGTTCGCCGACACCGGGATCGACCTCACCATCGAGGTGGCGCCGGTTCCCCCCAGCACCGACTTCACCCCCTTCGTGCGGAACATCGCCGAGGCCGACCCGCAGCTCCTCGTGGCCAGCGGGCATCCGCCGGGCATGGCGTCGATCCTGCCCCTGTCGGCCGAGCTGCTCGACGTGCCCGTCACCGGCGCGTTCACCCCGCCGGACCTCATCGTGGGCCGGCTCGCCGACGTCGCCATCGGACGGTACGCCGACTTCCCGTGCGCCGACTACTTCAGCGCCGAGTACCAGGATCTCGCCCGCCGGTACCTGGCCTTCTCCGACAACACGTTCATGTCGGATGACGCCGTCGCCGGTTACGGGATCGTGCAGATGGTCGCCCAGGCCGTCGAAGCGGTCGGTGACAACCCCCAGGCCATCGCCGAGTACATGCACGCCAACTCCTTCGACCTGCCCGGCTTCGCCTACACGCTGAGCTGGACCGACTGGGGCGAGCTGGCGGCGGCGCAGCCCCTCTTCGTGCTCGTCTCCGAAGGGCCCGCCCCCGAAGGCGTGAACGAGGCAGGCGACTGGTGGTTCGAGCTGCTGACCCAGTCCGAACCGCTCGAGCCCTACATGCCGTAGCCGCGGTGCCGATCCTCGACATCGAGGGGATCGACAAGCGCTTCGGTGGCCTCAAGGTCATCGACGACGTCACGTTGGGAGTCGACGACGGCGAGATCCTCGCCGTCGTCGGCCCCAACGGGGCGGGGAAGAGCACCCTCCTGAAGCTGATCGTCGGTCTCGAAGAACCCACCGCGGGCACCATCCGCTTCGGCGGCCGGGACATCACCCCCCTGCCTGCCCATCGGATCCGCCAGCTCGGCATCGCCATGGTCGAACAGACCCCGCGACCCTTCCCCACGATGACCGTGCTGGAGAACGTCGCCGTGGGCGCTCTGTTCGGCTCCCCGAACGGCATGCCCACCGAAGGAGCCGCCCTCGCAACCGGGGAGGAGATGCTGACCTTCGTCGGTCTCGAAGACCGCAAGGACGACCACATCGACAGCCTCAACCTGCACGAGCAGCGGTTCCTGGAGCTGGCCCGGGCCCTCGCCGGCCGTCCCAGGTTGCTGCTCCTCGACGAGGTCATGGCGGGACTCAACGACGCCGAGCTTCAGGCCTCGATCCGGATGGTGAGGACCATCCGCGACGAGCTGGGGGTCACCGTCATCTGGATCGAACACGTCATGGCGGCGGTGGTGGAGCTCGCCGAACGGGTGGTCGTCCTCGACTTCGGACGGATCATCGCCGACGGCACCCCCGAGACGGTGATGCGCGACCCGCGCGTGGTGGAGGCGTACCTCGGTGCGATGGCGGGAGGGACCGATGCTTGAGGTGCGGGATCTCTCGGTGGGATACGAGGGTGGGGATGTCGTCCACGACGTCACGCTGCGGGTCGACGACGGTGAGGCGGTGATGGTGATCGGCTCGAACGGAGCCGGGAAGACGACGCTGTTCCGGGCGATCGTCGGGCTGCTCCGAGCGACGACGGGGACGGTACGGTTCGACGACCGAGACATCACGGCGGTCCCCACCCAAGAGGTGGTCCGTCTCGGGCTCGGCTTCGTACCCGCCGAACGTCATCTCTTCCCACGGATGACGGTCCACGAGAACCTGGCCCTCGGGGCCTACCCTTCCCGCCCCGACCCCGAGACCCTGGCGATGGTGATGGATCTGTTTCCTCGACTCGCCGAGCGGCGGCGCCAGCTCGCGGGCACCATGAGCGGCGGCGAACAGCAGATGCTCGCCATCGGCCGCGCCCTCATGGCCAAACCCCGCCTGCTGGTCCTCGACGAGCCGACCACCGGCCTCGCTCCCAAGTTGGCCGCCGAGGCCTACGAGGCGCTCGCGGTGCTCCGCCGTCGTGGGCTCACCGTGCTGGTCGCCGAGCAGCAGGTGCCGCTGGCGATGGCGCTCTGCGACCGAGGCTACGTGCTGGAAGGGGGCGTCGTCACGAAGGAGGGGAGCTCGGCCGATCTGGCCGACGACCCCGAGGTGCGTCGAGCGTACCTGGGGATCGCATGACCGCCAGCATCCTCGACGGCATCGTCCTCGGCCTGCAGTTCGGCCTCCTCGCCACCGGGCTGACCCTCATGTACGGGCTCGGAGGGATCCTCAACCTGGCGTACGGGCAGATGGCCGTCATCTCCGCCATCGTCACCGTCTCGGTGATGGACGCCGGACTTCCCGTCGTCCCGGCGGCGCTCGTCGGCATGGCGACCGGGGCGGTGCTCGGTTGGATCCTCGACCAGACCGTCTTCCGTCCCCTCTACTCCCTCCGCGGCGAGGCGCGGGTACTCCTCAGTCTGTTGCTCTCCCTCGGCGTCGCCCTCATGATCGACGGGTTCCTGAACTGGCTGTTCCCTTTGAAGGGCCTGTCGCTGTTCATCGGAGGCGGCGCCATCGACATCTTCGGGGAGCCCATGCGCAGGGGAAGCCTGCTGGCGTCGGCGATCACGATCGTCGCCATGGCAGCCCTCGTCGCCTTCTTCCGGTTCACCACCCTGGGACGTGCCGTCCGCTCGGTGATCGAGGACGAAGAGGGGGCGCGCCTGGTCGGGATCGACCCCCGTAAGATGCTGCGCCTGATCCTGGTCCTCAGCGGCGCCATCGCCGCCCTCGTCGCCCTCACCCGCTCCATGGTGGCCCCCGTCGACGTCACCGCGGGCTTCGGGATCACCGTCTTCGCACTCATCGTGACCGTGGTCGGCGGGTTGGGCAGCATCACCGGCGCCCTGGCCGCGGGGATCATCCTCGGGATCATCAACGCCATCGCGGCGTCGGCGATCGGCACGTTCATGTCGTTGATCATCCTGCTCGTCGCCGCCGCCATCACGATCCTGGTCCGACCGGCCGGCCTCCTGGGGGTGAAGGAATGACCGAACGGTTCGCCCACGCCACCGGCACCTCCGCCGTCGGCGGTGTCGAGGAACGTTCCGCTCGCCCACTCGGCGGGCTGGTGATCCCCATCCTCGCCGTCGGCGCCGCCCTCTCCCTGGTCCCCCTCTGGCTCGGTGACTCTCGGGTGATGATGGGGATCGCCGTCCTCGGACTGGCCTTCGCCGCCTACACCATCGGCTTCAACCTCATCTTCGGAAGCACCGGTCAGCTCTTTCTCTGCGTCGGCGCCCTGGCGGGGATCGGCGGGTACGGGGGAGCCATCCTCGCCGACGTCGTCGGCCTCCCGATCGTCGTCAGCATCGTCCTCGCCACCCTGGCCGCCGCCGTCGTCGGTGCGTTGCTGAGCTGGGTGGCGGTGCGACGCTCCCTCGGCGTCATCTTCACCGGGATCGTCACGCTGATCTTCGCCCTCACCTTCGAGAACCTCCTCCTCGGCCTCGGCGAGCTCACCGGAGGCGAGTCCGGATTCCTCATGAAGGCGGGCAAGGGGACGTGGCTGCGAGCTCAGATCCCCCCCTACTACCTCATGCTCGGCATGGTGCTCCTCGCGCTGTTCGTGTACGGCCTCCTCCGCCGATCCCACATCGGCTGGGCCTTCCGCGCCCTCCGAGACGATGAGGTCGCCGCCGAGCTCGCCGGGATCGACGTCGCCCGCTACCGGATCTACGCGGCGACGATCGGGTCGGCCATCCTGGGCCTCGCCGGATCCCTCCTCGCCTTCACCGAAGGGCGCATCAGCCCCACGACCTTCGGCTTCGCCGAGGTCGACGTGGTGGTGATCGTCATGCTGGCCTTCGGCGGGATCGGGAGCCTCCTCGGACCGATCCTCGGAGCCCTCACCTTCACGGTCATCGACGAGCTCCTGGTCGAGGTCGGCCAGCTCCGGGTCTTCGTCTACGGCGCCCTCGTCATCGCCCTGTTCCTGTGGATCCCCCGGGGCGTGATCCCCACCCTCGGCGATCTCCGCCGACGGCGGCGCCCGACTCGCGACTCCTGAGAGACCCCGGCCACCGCCCCCGGCTGACCATCCGGACAGCTACGATGGCGGCAACGACCGGGAAGGGAGAGACCGTGCAGGATCACACCGTCACCACGAACGACGAGGAGATCACCTTCTCGCCCATCTTCAACGTCGCCGTGCCCTTCATCGACCGCCATCTGGCGGAAGGTCGCGCGGCTCGGGTGGCGATCCGGACCAACCACGGTGAGGACGTCACCTACGCCGAGCTGGCCGAACGAGTCAACCGCGCCGGGAACGCGCTCCTCGGCCTGGGCCTCTCCCCCGGCGACCGGATGGTGATGGTCGTGAAGGACGATCCGGCGTTCTTCTATCTGTTCTGGGGGGCGATCAAGGCGGGCATCGTCCCGGTCCCCCTCAACACCCTCCTCCGCGCCAAGGACTACGAGTTCATCATCGGCGACAGCCAGGCGTCGGCGGTCGTCTGGTCTCCCGAGTACGACCCGGAGGTCGGCCCCGCCCTCGAGGCCCTCTCCCCCGGCCCGGCCCATCGGATCCGCACCGAGGGCGACGGCCTCACGTTGCCCGCCCTGATGGCCGATGCCGGATCCGAGCTGGCTCCCGCCCCGACGACCGCCACCGACGATGCCTTCTGGCTCTACTCCTCGGGATCCACCGGCAATCCCAAGGGGGCGATCCACCGCCAGCGTGACATGGTGGTGACCTCCCAGCGGTACGGCGTCGAGACCCTCGGCGCCTCCGGCGACGACGTCTTCTTCTCGGCGGCGAAGCTGTTCTTCGCCTACGGTCTCGGCAACGCGATGACCTTCCCGCTCTGGGTGGGCGGCACCTCGATCCTCTTCGATGGGCGGCCCACCCCCGAGACGATGTTCGACATGATCCGCCGGTTCAGGCCCACCCTGTACTTCGGGGTGCCCACCCTGTACGCGGCTCAGCTCGCCTCCTTCGACGAGCTCGACCCGGACACGTCCTCGGTGCGCCTCTGCGTCTCGGCAGGCGAAGCCCTCCCCCCCGAGATCCTCCACCGCTGGAAGGAGCGGACCGGACTCGACATCCTCGACGGGATCGGCTCGACGGAGCTGCTCCACATCTTCATCTCGAACCGGCTCGGCGACATCAAGCCCGGCGCCAGTGGACGACCCGTCCCCGGCTACCGCGCCCGCATCGTGGACGAAGACGGAGAGGAGGTCGGAGCCGGCGAGGCGGGGCGGCTCCTCGTCCAGGGAGCCTCGGCCGCCCGCGCCTACTGGAACAACCCCGACAAGACGGCCCGCACCATGCTCGGCGACGATTGGGTGGACACCGGCGACACCTACCTTCGGGACGACGACGGGTACTTCTACTACCAGGGTCGGAGCGACGACATGCTGAAGGTGGGCGGCATCTGGACCTCACCCTTCGAGATCGAGGCCAAGCTGATGGAGCACCCTCTGGTCCTCGAAGCCGCGGTCGTGGGCCGCACCGACGAGGCCGACTTGGTCAAACCCGCCGCCTACGTGGTGCTGACCGACCCCGAAGCGGCGGGCGACGAGCTCGAAGCGGAGCTGAGGTCTCTCTGCAAGCAGGGTCTCGCCCCCTACAAGTACCCGCGGTGGATCGAGTTCGTCGACGAGCTCCCGAAGACGGCCACCGGGAAGATCCAACGGTTCAGGCTCCGCGCCTGAAGGCTCAGCGGACCCCGAGGTAGGCGAGCAACGTTCGCCGACAGCGGTCCCGATAGACGGGATGCAGCCGACGCCAGTCGCTCTCCTGCAGCCAGAGCAGGAACGTGCCGTCGATGATCGCCCGCACCGAGTGCGCCGCCTCGTCGAGATCGGCGACGTCGAAGACCCCCTCGTCGGCACCTTGGCGGACCACGTCCCGGTAGAGCGCGTTGACGATCGTGCGGAAGGTGTCGTTCACCTGCCCGAAGGTGTCCCGCCGGGCGACCTGGCCCAGGAGGTCGAGGTAGGTGAGGTAGAACCGGCGGTTCGCCTCGGCGTCGTAGAAGATCGCGTCGAGCATCGCCGAGATCCGATCCTCCGGTGAGGCGGCCTGCGCCAGGGACCTCCTGATCCGCTCGGCCGTACGGTGGAGGGCCCACTCCATCGTCGCCAGCACGAACCGCTCCTTCGAGCCGAAGTGGTAGAGGATCAGTCCCTTGCTCACCTCCGCCCGGTCGGCGATCTCCTGGAGGGAGGCACCGTCGATCCCCTGCTC
>JALSJV010000223.1 GCA_026989215.1 Acidimicrobiia bacterium
GGAGGGCGATCGACCCTTCGGCAAGGGCCCAGGCGGCGACGAGGGCGGGGACGGTCACGAAGAAGCCCGCGACCGTCAACGTGGACTCGGGCAGCCGGTCGGTGAGCCGACTCCCCAGGTTCGCTCCGGTCGTCCAGCCGACCGTGAGGAACAGCACCGACCAGGCGGCGACCGCCGACGACGCCCCCCGGCCGCCCTGGAGGAACAGCGGCAGGTAGGAGTGCGCTCCCAGGGCGCCCGCCAGCAGCAGGCCCATTCCCACCGCCAGCCCGGCGAAGGGCTGTCGGGCGACGTGGGCGAGGCGGACCACCGGCCGGTCGGCTCGGCGCGCGTGGACGACGTAGAGGGCCCCCAACGCCACCGAGGCGGCCAGCCAGGCGAGGCCGTTCACCGAGACGGCGGAGACGGCGAGGAGGGTGGTGACGGTGACGGCGATGACCAGAGCGGTCCCGGGAAGGTCGACCCGCAGGGGTTCGGCGTCGGGTCGGCGGGGAGGCATGGCTCGCCATCCGGCGGCGAGGGCGACGGCACCCAGAGGGACGTTGACCCAGAAGATCCACCGCCAGTCGAAGGCCGTGAGCAGGAACGCCGCCAAGGCCGGACCCGCCACGCCCATCACCCCCCACACGGTGGAGTTGGCGGCGTAGGCGCGGGAGACGAGATGGTCGGGATAGCCGAGGGCGACGGCGGCGAGACCGACCGCGATGATGAGCCCGCCTCCGGCGCCCTGCACGACCCGGGCGGCGACCATCATCCCCATCGACGGGGCGAGGGCGGCGAGGACGCTGCCGACGACGAACACGGAGACCGACCACCGGAACATGACGGTGGTCCCCAGCGAATCCACCAGCGGGCCGGAGAGGACGGTCGCCACCCCCGAGGTGACGAGGAATCCGGTGATGACCCAGGGCAGCAGGCGTACCCGTCCGAGGTCGGCGGTCATCTCGGGGAGGGCGGCGACGACCGCGAGACCTTCGAAGGCGACGAGGGCGACGGTGAGGTAGATGGCCGCCGACAGGGGCAGCAACGGGCGCGACAACACCGACCGGGGCTCATCCATGGGGAGTGACCGTACCAACCGCGGAACCCTCTCCGAGCCGACCCCGACCTGCGCGCCCGGTCGGGGCGGAGGCTGCGGATCTGGCGGAAGGGTCGAGAGGCCGATACCGTTCCCCGCTCCGATGACCCGCCGTACCTCCCTCGTCGCCTTCGCCCTGGTGGCCGCGGCCTGTGGCGCGCCCGCGGAGCCGGCCCCCGATGCCCCCTTCGGCAGTCTCCTGGCCGAGGCGCCTCCTCCCCCACCCGTCGACGAGGAGCTCGCGGCAGAGGGTGAGCGTCTCTACCTGGCCTCATGCGCCGCCTGCCACGGCGTCGACCTCACCGGGGATCCGAACTGGAAGATCCCCCGCGACGACGGCACCTATCCCCCTCCGCCCCACGACGCCTCCGGCCACACCTGGCATCACCCCACCTCCCAGCTCGTCGACATCGTCCTCTCCGGAACGGCCGAGCTGGGCGGAACCATGCCCGGGTTCGCAGGCCGCCTCGACGAGGAACAGATCCGGGCGATCCTCGAGTATTTCCGCACGACGTGGACATCCGAGCAACGCGCATATCAGTGGCAGGCGACCTGGCAGGCCGAGCAGCGTGACACATCCTGACGGGAGGCGCCGAAGGCTCGCACCGGCCTCCACCCCGTGGAGTCTCCTCCTGGTGGTCCTCGTCGCCGTCGCCGTGGGGGCCGAGTCGGCACGTGCGGACGAGTTCCGCGTCGGTGTGGTGGCGGGACCCGACCGTGACCGGTTCGTCGCCGGGTTCCGGGTGGCGGTCGACGAGTCCCCCGACGTCGGCCATCCTCCGGGAACCGAAGGCGGCGACCATCTCGGCGGGATGGACGTGGTGGTCGTCGTCGCCTCCGCCGGAGACGACGTCGCCTCCTCGCCGATCGTCGTCGCGCCGAGCCCGGACCTGCTGGCGCCCCTCGCCGGGACCGGCCCGGCCCTCCTCGCCGTCACCCGGCGGCCCCGCCCGACCGACGGCGTCTTCACCGTCACAGTGGACGAGCTCCACCACCTCCTCACCGACCGC
>JALSJV010000224.1 GCA_026989215.1 Acidimicrobiia bacterium
TCCGACAGGCCAAGGGGAGCCTGAGCCAGCGGGCCGTCCCCGACCCGACCGCCTACGCCCGGGCGAACTACATGCGCACGCTCACGAGCTACCACTCGGATCCGAGCGGATTCGGCACCCCCTGACGGGTCGTTCAGGGCAGCGACATCTTGGCCACCGCCCGGCGCCCGAACACCCAGGCCGCCGCGGCCACGATCGCCAGGAACCAGATGCCGGCCAGCGCCAGGGCCCCGAGCTCGTCCATCGTCGGGGTGAAGGCCGCGTCGACGAGGATCCGGACCGAGCCCCGGGCGGGCAGGTAGGCGCCCCACTCCGGCGGCGCCGCCGAGAACATCACGTTCTGGGCGAGTCCGACGTCGATGAAGGGGAGCAGGAACATCACGTACAGACCGCCGAGCCGTCCGAAGACCGCACCCACGAGCACCCCGATCAACCCGTAGGTGGCTCCCACCGCCAGATTCCCGCCGATGAACCAGGCCCAGTCGGCGGGAGCGAAGTCCACGGCGGTGATCGCCAGCGACACCGCCGAGATGAGCAAGGCGGCCAGCGCGATCACCCCCAATCGGGCCGCCAACACCTCCCGGATCCGGAAGCCGGCGAGGACCAGCCTTCCGTCGGCCTGAAGGGACCCCTGCACGACGAACAGCCCGGCGAGGCCGGCGAGGAACGCGATGGTGATCGGGACCATGATCGCTCCGTGGACGTCGGCCATCGAGAGGATCCGGATCATCGTCTCGCCACCTTCGACGAGCTCGACGGGCGCCGGCTGATCCGGGGTCACTGCGAAGCTCAGCGAGATGAAGAAGACGGGGAGAAGGACGATGAGCACCCACATGGCCCGGTTTCGTCGGTAGTCCCGCAGGCCCGCCCGCAGGCCGGCGGCCAACCGCCGCCATGCCCCCGGCCGCCGCCCATGATCGATCACACGCACAGGCCCGGTGTTCGCCCAGAAGACGAGGCCGGCGAGACCGAGGGAGCCGACCACCCACACCAGCGCCCAACCCAGGTCCCCGATCGGTCCGGCGTGGCCGGAGACCGCGTCGAGCATGACGAGCGTGACGAAATGCGACGGGAAGAACCTGCCCACCAGCACGTCGCCGCCGCCCATGGCGGGCCCGAGGAACACGTCCAGCATCCACACGAAGACGACGATGAGCGAGCCGTTGACCTCACTGCGGACAACGGCGCCGATGAGGACGCCGATCCCCAGATAGATGAGGGCGAACATGAGGGTTCCGCCGATCGCTCTCAGCGGGTCGGAGATGCCCGTCCGCAGGGCGAGCGCCACCAGTGCGCCCCCGGCGGCGACGACCGCCAGCAGCGTCCCCGAGGCCAGGCGGGCGGCGAGGACCCGCGAGCGGGCCATGCCTGCGGTCACCAGACGCGAGTCGGCCGCCCGAGCGCCCAGGACGTGGAAGAACCCGGAGACGCCGGCGAGGAAGGACGCCGCCCAGCCGGCGGTGGGTCCCGAGAGGAGCTCGGAGTCGCCGATGCCCCCGATGGCCTCGGCGAAGTCGGCGAGCGCCCCGGCGGTCAGGGCGACGAACAGCACCGGCACCACGACGAGGAGGATCAGGTTGAGGGGTCGACGCCCGAACTCGGTGAGGAAGGTCCGGGTGAGGACGAGCTTGCTCATCGCTGCACCGTCCGTCCGTCTCGGAGCTCCACGATCCTGTCGAATCGCTCCTCGTCGGTGACGAAGTGGGAGATGATGAGCACGGCCCGACCCCGCGCCCGCCGCTGCCCCGTCAGCTCCCAGAATCGGAGGTAGGTGTCCCAGTCGAACCCGGCATAGGGCTCGTCCAGCAGCAGCACGTCGGGGTCGGGGAGCAGGGCCAGTCCGAGGTTCAGCTTCGCCCGAGTGCCACCCGACAACTCGTCGACGAGCACGTCCCGGTACTGGAGGAAGTCCAACACGTCGTAGATCTCATCCCGGGCTCGGGCGGTCTCTGGATCCGACAGTCCGTACGCCCGACCGAACAGCTCGAAGTGCTCGTCGCAGGTGAGCCGGTCGTACAGCACCGGCTCCTGGGGGCAGTACCCGATGGTCCCCGTCTTCGTGACCGAACCCCCGTCGGGTTCGAGGGCACCAACGAGGATCTTCATGAAGGTGCTCTTCCCCGAGCCGTTCTCTCCGACCAGGCCGACGATCTCGCCGGGGCGAAGCTCGATGCCGGCGTCGACCAACACACGGGTCCAGCGCTTGCCGAACCACCGCCGACGTCGATAGGACTTGGCGATGTGGTCGGCGGAGAGCACGGGAGGCGCCTGTACCGCAGCTCGCTGATCCGTTGCCGTCATGGCTTGGCCTCCTTCGGTCGTCGCTTCTCGTCTTCCCGACATCTTCTCAGCTCCTCAGCAGGCGGGCGATGGCACCGGTCGCCTCCGTCACCATCTGCTCGGCATGGGCCTCGGTCCCCGATGCCGCCTCCAGGACGCAGTGACGGACGTGCTCGTCGAGGAGCTGGACGCCGAGGCTTCGCAGCGCCGAGACCACGGCACTGACCTGGGTGAGGACGTCGATGCAGTACTCGTCTGCCTCGATCATGCGTTGGAGGCCACGGACCTGCCCCTCGATCCTTCGCAGACGTTTGAGATGGTCGTCCTTGTGGGCGAGGTATCCGGGTGACTCGGGCTTGGTGACGGTGTCGACTGCCATGCTCGCATTATACCCCTAGGGGGTATAGGTATGTCAAGGCCGCTCGTCTCACCGACACGGATGGCAGAATGGCGCCATGAGCGACGTCTACATCGTCGATGCGATCCGCACACCGATGGGAAGGATCGGCGGACACCTCGCCCACGTCCGACCCGACGACCTCGCCAGCCACGCCGTCGCCAAGCTCCTCGACCGTCATCCCGACCTCGACCCGATGGCCGTCGAGGACGTGGTGTGGGGGGCCGCCAACCAGGCGGGAGAGGACAACCGGAACCTGGCCCGAATGATCGTGCTCCTGGCCGGTCTCCCCATCGAGATCCCCGGCGTCACGGTGAACCGTCTCTGCGGGTCGGGGCTCCAGGCGGTCATCCAGGCCGCCCACGCCCTGGGGAGCGGATGGGGCGACGTGATGATCGCCGGTGGGTCGGAGTCGATGTCACGAGCCCCCTACGTGATCCTGAAGAACGACAGGGCGTTCGCCGTCGGAGCACCCCAGATGGCCGACTCCGTGCTCGGATGGCGGTTCGTCAACCGACGCATGCAGGAGCTGTACCCCCCCATCACCCTCGGCATGACCGCCGAGGTCGTCGCCGAGAAGTACGGAATCACCCGGGAGGATCAGGATGCCTTCGCCCTCACCTCCCATCGGAGAGCCGTCGCCGCGCAGGAGCGAGGGCGCTTCGACCGCGAGATCGTGCCCATCGAGGCCCCGCAGGATCCTCGGGGCCGCACGATGGCGACCATCAGCTCCGACCAGGGCCCCCGTCCCGACACGTCCATGGAGGCCCTGGCGAAGCTGCCGCCCGTCTTCAAGGACGGCGGGACGGTCACCGCCGGCAACTCCTCCCCGATGAACGACGGTGCCGCCGCGATCCTCCTCGCCACCGCCGACGGACTCGAACGCCACGGGCTCACCCCCATGGCCCGGATCATCGCCGCCGCCGCCGCCGGGGTCCATCCCGACGTGATGGGGATCGGACCGGTCCCGGCCACCCAGAAGGCCCTCGTCCGGGCCGGCCTCGGGGTCGACGACCTGGACCTCGTCGAGCTCAACGAGGCGTTCGCCGCCCAGTCGGTGGCGTGCGTCAGGGAACTCGGCCTGGACCCCGACCGGGTGAACGTGGACGGCGGCGCCATCGCCCTCGGCCACCCCCTGGGGTGCTCCGGAGCCCGCATCCTCACCACCCTCGTCCACGGCCTCGACGTCTACGACGGACGCTACGGCCTGGCCACGATGTGCATCGGTGTCGGGCAGGGGATCGCCATGATCGTCGAGCGGGTCCGATGACCCGGTGCGCTCCCGGACCGGGATGACCCCCACGATGAACACCCCCGGTCCCCTCGCCGGGATCCGCGTCGTCGAGTTCGGCAACCTCATCGCCGCCCCCTACGCGGGGATGCTGCTCGCCGACCTCGGGGCCGACGTCATCAAGGTCGAGCCCCCCTTCGGCGACCTCGGCCGTGGCTTCGGGCCGTTCCTCGCCGAGGAGTCGGCCTTCTTCCTCTCGGTCAACCGAGGCAAGCGCTCGGTCTGTCTGGACCCCAAGGACCCCGAAGCCCACCGCTGGCTCGTCGAGCTCGTGAAAACGGCCGACGTGGTCCTCTCCAACCTGCGCCACGGGGCGATGGAACGGATGGGGTTCGGGGAGGACGACGTGCGACGACTGAATCCTCGCGCCGTCTACGCCGTGGTCTCCGCCTTCGGTGCCGACGGCCCCTATGCGGAACGCGTCGGCATCGACGTCATCTTCCAGGGCGAGTCGGGGATGATCTCGATCACCGGCCACGAGGGCGACCCCCCTCAGAAGACGGCCACCACGATCGGCGACTTCGTCGCCGCCACCAACGCCGCCCTGGCGATCACCGCAGCCCTCTGGGACCGAGACCGCTCGGGACGTGGGCGCCGCGTCGACGTCTCCCTCCGGGACGGGCTCTTCGCCGTCCAGGCGGGGTGGTACGCCTTGGCCTTCGCCCAGGGCGGACAGCCACCGCGGATGGGGACGGCGTCACCCTTCCTCGCCCCCAACCAGGTGTTCCAGGCGGCCGACGGCCCTTTCACCCTGGCGGTCGTCTCGGACCGCCAGTTCCGCCGACTCTGCGACGTCATCGATCGACCCGACCTCGCCGAACGGTTCCCGACCAACGCCGACCGTATGCGTCACCGGGCCGAGCTGACCGAGGCCCTCGCCGCGGTCTTCGCCCGGGACGAGGCCGAGGCATGGGTGGAGAAGCTGGGAGCGGCGGGACTGCCCGTGGGTCGGGTCCTCGGTCTCCTCGAGGCGATCGATGATCCCCAGGCCGTCCACCACGGGATGCACGTCACCTACGAGCATCCCCGGGCCGGTCGGGTGGACGCCGTCGGGTCACCCCTCCGCATCGACGGGGAGCAGGCTCGGGCCGCAGATCCGCCACCCGTGCTCGGCCAACACACCGCCGAGATCCTCACAGAGTTGGGGGCGACCCCCGAAGAGGTCGCCCGCCTGACTCGGTGACGGCTCGGGTTCACGCCCGAACTTCGAGCGGCACCAGCATCCCGGCCGAGTAGTGACCCGGCACGTGGCAGCCGATCTCGAGGAGCCCCGGTGCCGTGAACCGCCAGGTCACTTCGACGGTCTCACCCGGATCCATCGCTCCCGTGTTGGGATCTCCGTGCTCCTCACCGACCTCCTCGTCGCCCATCGCCCCGGCGGCGAGCATCTCGGCCATCTCCTCTTCGTGCTTGAGCTGGACCTTCTTGTCTCCGATGGTGAAGTCGTGGGCGACCTTGCCCACGTTCGTCACCCGGAAGGTGACCACCTCACCCACCCGGACCTGGATCGGGTCGGGGGAGAAGAAGAACTCGCCCGCGGTGATCTCGATCACCCGGTCGGCTTCGGCCGGGTCGGCGGGCTCACCGAACCAGAACCCCTCGTCGTGGTCCTCTTCGGCTTCGTCGTGGTCCGCAGCGCCCTCGTCGGTGCCCACGGCGTGCTCGTCCTCACTCGCCGCCGTGCCATGGTCCGCGGACTCGTCCACCGCCGATGCGGGAACCGCCTCCGCCTGGGGTTCCGCCGCGAGCCGCTCGGTGTGACCCGTCTCCGGGAGGGCGAAGGCGGCGACGAGGAGACCCACCACCGCGATGACGACGGCCAGTCCGATCTTGATCGTTCCCATGGTGCACGTCTCCTTCGCATCCGGTACGTCACCATGGTCTCGGATTCCTCCGGCCCCGACCTCCGGGCGGACGTCCCGACGTCGTTGGCCGACCGGCTAATCAGCGGACCCGACGGAGGCGGAGGCTGTTGGTGACCACCGACACCGAGGAGAAGGCCATCGCCCCGGCGGCGATCATCGGGTTCAACAAGCCCATCGCGGCCAGCGGGATGGCGGCGGTGTTGTAGAAGAACGCCCAGAACAGGTTCTCCTTGATGGCTCGGAAGGTCCGTCGGGCCAGACGGAGGGCCGTGGTCACCAGCAGCGGATTCCCCGACATGAGGACCACGTCCCCCGCCTCGATGGCGATGTCGGTCCCGGTCCCCACCGCCATGCCCAGATCGGCCCGGGTCAGCGCCGGGGCGTCGTTGATGCCATCGCCGACGAAGGCCACGACCCGTCCCTGCGCCTGGTAGCGCTCCACCTCGGCCGACTTGTCGCCCGGCATCACCTCGGCGAGGACCTCGTCGATCCCGACCTGGCGGGCGATCGCCTCGGCGGTCCGGCGGTTGTCACCGGTGATCATCGCCGTCCGGACCCCGATCGCATGGAGGGCGGCGACCGCCTCGGCGGCCGTCTCCCGGAGGGTGTCGGCGACCGCGATGACGCCGTGGGTCTCACCGTCCCATCCGGCCACGAACGCCGTCTTGCCCTCCGACTCGAGCCGCTCCAGATGCTCGAGCCACCGGTCGGCGATCTGCAGCCCCCGATCGGCGAGGAACTTCGCCTTGCCCACCAGCACCTGGGTTCCGTCCACCGTCCCGATCACCCCCATGCCGGCGACCGCCTCGAAGTCGGTGACCGGCCGAAGCTCCACCTCCCGTTCCTCGGCGCCGAGGGCGACGGCTCGGCCGATCGGGTGCTCCGACGCTCCCTCCACGGAGGCCACCAGCTCGAGGAACCGGCGGTCGTCGAGGTCGGTGACGACGTCGGTGAGGGTCATCACGCCCTTCGTGAGGGTCCCGGTCTTGTCGAACATCACCACGTCGATGTGCCGGGAACGCTCGAACACCTCGGCACCCTTGAACAGCACCCCCAGCTCGGCCCCGCGGGCCGAGCCCACCATGATCGCCGTCGGGGTCGCCAGACCCAGGGCGCAGGGGCAGGCGATGATGAGCACCGCCACCGCCGCCCGCATCGCCGGGGTGAGTCCGTACCCGAGTCCGAGCCAGGTGGCGAGGGTGCCGATGGCGATCACGACGACGATGGGGACGAACACCCCCGACACCCGATCGGCGAGCTTCTGGATGGGCGCCTTCGAGGCCTGTGCCTCCTCCACCAACCGGACGATCTGGGAGAGGGCCGTGTCCTTGCCCACTCTGGAGGCCCGGACGACGATCCGACCCTGCTGGTTGATGGTGGCGCCGAACACCTCGTCGCCGGGACCCTTGTCGACGGGGATCGACTCCCCGGTGAGCATCGACTCGTCGAACGACGAGGTGCCTTCGACGATCACCCCGTCGGTCGGGACCTTCTCCCCGGGACGGATCACCATCAGGTCGCCGGGGAGGAGCTGCTCGACGGGGATCGTCGTCTCCTTCCCGTCCCGCAACACGCGGGCCTCCTTGGCTCCGAGCGCCAACAACTTGGTGATCGCCGACGAGGCGCGACCCTTGGCCCGGGCCTCGAACGCCTTCCCCAGGGTGATGAGGGTGATGATCACCGCCGCCGTGTCGAAGAAGACCTCGGCTTCGGAGAACACCGCCCAGATCGAGTACACGTAGGCGGCGGTCGTACCCAAGGAGATGAGGGTGTCCATCGACGCCCCGAAGGACCGGAGCTGTTTCAGGGCGAGCTGGTGGAACTGGAGGCCGAATCCGTAGACGACCGGTGTGGCGAGCGCCCACTGGACCCATCCATTCCAGGGCTCCTCGGGTCCGAAGAAGGCGAGGAGCAGGATCGGGAGGGAGAGGACGAGGGACCACCAGAAGCGCCTCCACTGGACTCGCTCCTCCTCCCCGTACTTCTCGACGAGGTTCTGGCGTTCGTCACCCTCCTCGATGGGACGGATGGCGTATCCGATCTTCTCGACCGCCTCGGCCAACGCGTCGAGGTCGATCCCCGGCGCCACCCGGACCGTCGCCTCGGCACCGGCGAAGTTCACGGCGGCGGCGTCGACGCCCTCCTGTTTGGAGAGCACCCGCTCGATCCGGGCGGCGCACGACGCGCACGTCATGCCGTCCACTTCGAAGGTGATGGTCTGTTCGGGCGCGTCGCTCTGACTCGTGGTCACGGTCTCCTCCTGGCTGGGCGGTGATGGACGGGCTTCAGCGGGGAACCGTGTATCCCTGTTCCTCGATGGCCTCGACGATCTGATCCAGCCCCACCTGGGTGTCGTCGAAGGAGACGTCGACGGTCTTCGGCTCGATGTTGACTTCGACCTTCTCGACGCCGGGGAGGGCACCCACGGCACCCTCGATGCTGGACTTGCAGTGGCCGCAGGAGATGTCGGGCACGGCGATGGTGGTGGTCGTCATGTGTCCTCCTTGGAGACCGCCAACGGACCCGTGACCGCGGCGGTGTACTTCATGGTCTCCATGAGCTCGTCCACGATCTCCGACGCCCGTCCCTCCTTCACCGCCTCGGCGACGCACGTCTCGAGGTGGTTCTGGAGGAGGATGCGGTTCACCTTCTCCAGGGACGACTGGAGGGCGGAGATCTGCTTCATGATCTCCGGGCAGTACCGCTCGTCTTCGACCATCCCGATGACGCCGTCGAGGTGACCCCGGACGGTCTTGAGCCGGTTGAGCGCCGAACGCTTGTGGACCTCTCGCATGGCCGGGTACCCTACCCCACCCGGGGTGGGCGATGTCAAGGGATCCGGGTCACGATTTCCAGATCGCCGGGCAAAGCCCCTGCTACGGCCACGACCCCGTCCCCAGATCCTCGGATCACAACGTGCAGATCGCCAGGGTGAGTGCCTGATGGGCGTGGCCGATCCAGGCACCCACCGACCCCAGGCCTCCGGCCACCATCCCCCCCACACCCAGCACCGTCCCCCGCACCGCCCAGGCGCTGGGCACGACCGCGGGTCGGCTGAGCGCCCTGACCCGGGCGACGACGGTGGCGGCGGGCGCCAAGAGCGGAAGGATCGCCGCCTTCCCCCCGACCGCGCGGCACAGCGCCTCGGCGGCGAGGCGACGGCGACTCCGCTCGGCCCCACAGGCGGCCTCGTCGGCGGCTCGCTCCAGGGCGTACCGGATCGTCCGTCCCACGGGTCGTGACAGCCCGAAGGCGACTTCCAGGGCCCGCAGAGCCATGAGGTACCGGTGGTCCCGACCCTCCAGATGCGCGGCCTCGTGAGCCACCACCACGTCGAGCTCGCAGGGATGGAGCGCGTTCTGGAGGCCTCGGGTCACGAGGATGCCTCCCCTGGGTCCCGGGATGGCCATCGCCAGACGATCGGAGCTGTCGAACACGAAGATCCGTCGCCCCCGGAACAGCACCGGCCTGGCCGCCTCGAGGAGCAGGCGGGCGGTCTCCATCTCCCGACGTCCGGATCGCCACGCCCAGACGGCGCGCACCGGTGGGATCAGGGCGACGACCGAGGCAGCCCATCCGACCGCGGGAGGCGAGAGCAGACCGAGGTGGGCCAAGACCCGCTCGCAGACGTGGGCCAGCACGTCGAGTCGGAACAGGTTGGCCCACACCGGCGTCGCCATCAGCAACAGCACCAGCTCCAGCAGTCCGACCCCCAGGATCAACGCCGGCAACCCGAGGCGGTGCACCATCCGCGGACCGATCCGCCCCTCGATGCGCCGGAGCCCCACCGGCACCACCACCAACGCCCCGGCGGACAGGAGCAGGGCGACGAAGGGCGTCACCGCGCCTCCTCCAGGAGCTGCCGCAGCGTCTCGCGATCCGTGGCGTCGAGGCTGCCCACGAATCGGAGGAGCACCGAGTTCCGCCCTCCGGCCGCCTCCAGCAGATCCAGCAGTTCCCGCGCCTCCACCTCCGCACGCTCGTGCCGAGGTCGGTATCGGTAGGCGCGTCCCACCTTCTCCCGCTCCAGCTCGCCCTTGCGGTGGAGGCGTCCCAGCACGGTCGTCACGGTGGTGAAGGCGAGGATCCGTTCGGGCTGCAGCCGGGCCCGCACCTCGGCGGCGGTGAGGGCGCGGTCGGAGGACCAGAGCACCTCGAGGATCGCCCGCTCGAGCTCCGGCTCACGGGGCATCGCCGACTCCCCGAATCATCCGCCGAAGCTGAACCACCTGGTCGGGTTCGAGTCGCTCCACGAACCGAGCGAGCACGGTCGAGCGGTCCGGCGAGCGGGCCAGCATCGACCGCATCCGGGTCGCCAGCCACTCCTCCCGAGTCATCACCGGTGCGTAGGCGTACGCCCGACCGTCGCGCTGGCGCCGCAACAGCCCTTTGCGATGGAGCCGACTCATCACCGTCATGACCGTCGTGTAGGCGAGGGGTCGGGAGAGCTTGGCCCGCATCTCACCGGGCGTCGTCCAACCTGCCTCGGACCACAGCACCCCCATGATCTCCATCTCGAGCTCGCCGAGCGCTGCCACGGTCGACCTCCTCTCGGCCCCGATCGTACCTCCGAGACGGGATGGACCGAACCGACGCCCGGGACCTTCGGCCCTGGACGCTTCCCTCCCCGGTCCCCGAACCTGCCCCCAGATGACCGCCATCGACCGACCCCGGCCCGGTCCGGACCCCGCCGAGCCTCCGGCGGAGGCTCCGACCGAGCTCGTCTTCGTCACCGCCGAGGCCTGCCATCTCTGCGACCGGGCCCGCGAGGTTTTGGACGAGCTGCGGCGCGAGCTCCCCTTCACCCTCAGGGAGGTGGACCTCGATTCCCCGGAGGGGCGAGCCCTGCTCGCCGCCTGGCGCTTCCCCTTCCCTCCGGCGCTCGGCCGGGGAGGCACCCTCATCGCCTTCGGACGGTTCTCACTCCGCCACCTCCGCCGGGTCCTCGGGGACGTCGTCACCGGAGAGCCGTGATGGAAGGGCTGTATCTGGGCTCGTCGATGCTGGCGGCCTTCGTGGCCGGAGCGGTGGCCCTGTTCGCCCCATGCTGCATCGGCTTCATGTTCCCCTCCTACCTCGCCGCCGCGGTCCGCAACCGCCGGTACCGCCTCGTCCCCCTCACCCTCGTGTTCGCCGCCGGGCTGGGGGTCGTCCTGATCCCCCTCACCCTCGGCGCCGGTCTTCTCGCCCGGAGCCTCCTGGGGCTCCACGAGGTCGTCTACGTTGCCGGGGGCCTCCTGATGGTCGCTCTCGCCATCCTGTCGCTGCGAGGCACCACCTGGGCGCTCCCGTTCTTCACCCGCTCCCCCGACCTCCAGCGGACCGACTCGGCCGGCGTCTTCGCCCTCGGCCTCTTCTCGGGCGCGGCCTCGTCGTGCTGCGCCCCCGTGCTGGTGGGGGTGGTGACCCTGTCCAGCCTCTCACCGAGCCTGATCCACGCCCTCTGGATCGGTGGGGCATACGTCTTCGGAATGGTCTTCCCCCTCTTCCTCCTCACCCTGCTCTGGGATCGGAAGCGCCCCGAACGCTGGGCTCGGCTGGGTCATCGCCGACTGACGCTCCGGCTCCTGGGTCGGGGACGCAGCATCTCGGTCACCGACGCGGTCAGCGCCGGGTTGTTCGGAGTGATGGGTCTCGCCCTCGTCGTCATCGGAACGACCGGCGCCGACCTCACCCTCGACGCCCAGTCACGAGCCGCCGGTCGCATCCAGGAGCTCCTCGAACCCGTCATCCGGGCCCTGGAACCGATCCCGGACTGGGTCGTCGGTCTCGCCCTCGTGGTCTTCGCCGTCCTCGCCGTCCGGGCATCGGGACGGCGTCGACCCTCGGAAGAACAGGAAGAAGATCCCCATGCCGAAGACATCGACGAAACCACCCACACCCGCTGAGCGTTCACCCCTCCGCCGCTGGTTGGGGTTCCTGCTCCCCATCGCCGCCCTGCTCGCGATCCTCGCCTGGGGTACGGCCCGCGAACCGGAGACGGCGACCCCGACCCCGACCGAGTTCGCGCTCCCGACGACCTACGGGACGACGGTCTCGCTCACCGACATCCTGGCCCGCGGGGACGCGGTGCTGTACTTCTCGATGGGGGTCGGATGCGACGGGTGCTTCCTGCAGATCCCCGAGATCGAACGGGGCCTCGCCTCCCGAGGCTTTCAGCTCGTGCCGATCATGGTGAATCCCCCCGCGGCCGTCGCCGCCGAGGCACGTCGCTTCGGGATCGACCGGCCGATCCTCATCGACGCCGACCGTTCGGTGTCGTCCGCCTACGGGATGCTGGGGATCTACGGGCATCGCGACCGGCCCAGCCACTCGTTCGCCTTGGTGCGGGCCGACGGTACGATCGAGTGGGTACGGCACTACCCGACGATGTTCGTCCCCGCCGAGGAGTTCTTCGCCGAGTTCGACCGCGTGGGTTGAACGAACAAGGGAGTCTGCCCTCCATGACCGCCGATGAACAGCGGGCCGTGACCCGACGTTACGACCGTGTCGCTCCCCTCTACGACCTCTACGAAGCTCCGATGGAGTGGCTGGGGGGGCTGCGTCGCCTTCGGCGACATCTCGTCTCCCAGGCGCGCGGTCGGGTGCTCGAGGTCGGGGTGGGGACCGGCAAGAACCTGGAGTTCTATCCCCCCGACGTCGACCTCACGGCGGTCGACGTCTCTCCCCGCATGATGGCCCGCGCCCGCCGCCGGGCGGCTCGGCTCGAACTCCGCCCTCGGCTCGTCGAGGCCGACGTGCACCACCTCCCGTTCCCCGACGACACGTTCGACACCACGCTCGCCACGGCGGTGTTCTGCTCCGTCGCCGACCCGGTCGCAGGCCTCGAGGAGCTGCGACGGGTCACGCGGCCCGGAGGCCGAATCCTCCTTCTCGAACACGTCCGGCCGACGAACCCGCTCCTCGGGTTGATCGCCGATCTGGTCACCCCGGTCACCCGTCGGCTCTTCGGTTTTCGCGCCAACCGACGCACCGAGGAGAACGTCGTCGCCGCCCGGATCGAGCCGACGACGGTGCTCCGGCGGGGAATCTGGCGGGAGATCGTGGGCCGACCGGCGAAGGCGCCGGTGGCCGACGAGCCGTCACCCTGAGCGGAGGCTCACCCGGCGTGGTAGTCGATGCCGGCGTAGAGCGAGACGAACGTGCCCATGTCGTCCAGGGTGTCGTCGTCGACCTGGTCCAGGTAGAGGATCCGACCCCACGCCACCACCGCCGCCTTCCGGGGGTTGCCGTCGGGATCGACGATCCCCTCGTACGGGGTCATCACCATCCGACCCGGCCGGTCCTCCATGAACTGGCGAAACGCCGCGGTGAGGTCGTCACACCCGTCGGGACAGTCGTAGGCGAGGACGATGCCGCCGTCCTCGAGCAGATGGACGTACGCCTCGGGCGGGATGGGGTCCGGCGAGTCGAACCCGGGCGGCAGCCCGGCACCGACATGGGGGCCCGAGCTGGGCGGGCTGCTCGTGTAGGGGATGTGGGGCTCGGTGAGCGAGGTGAGGTGGGTCGGCGGCAGGGTCGGAACGTCGATCCCCGGCGGCGGGGGGGCGAAGACGATGGCCGCGCCGATGACGGCGATGATCCCGACGGCGCCGACCGTGATCACGATCGCCTTCTTCCGGGCCTGCGCGGCCTTTCGGGCCGCCAGCTCCTCGGCCTTCTTCTGCTCGGCGACGATCTTGGCTCGGCCCTTCGGCCGCGACATCGGGTACCTCCCGCGGGGGCGACCGCACGATAGACCACCTCTGCGGTTAGCGGGATCGATCTTTACCGAGGCTTGACGAAACGACGGGGGATCCCTTGACGGGGCGGTGGTGGAGTGTCGGTGAACGATCGAGGAGGTCACACATGATGCTCGGCTTCGGAATGGGATGGCTGGGGCTGGTGGTCGTCGGCCTGGTGGTGTGGTTCATCGCCGACGCCACCCGCCGACCCGCCAGGACCACGCATCCCTTGGAACGGCTGGAGGAACGCTACGCCCTCGGAGAGATCGACACCGAGGAGTTCCTGCGGCGACGCAACGAGCTGGAAAGGAGCACCCGATGAGGCGTTCGACGATCATCGCCGGTGCCGTCGCCCTGGCGGTCGCCGTACCCCTGGCAGCCCTCGCCGGGCCGGGAGGCGACGCCGACGAAGGCCCGGCCGTCGGTCCACGGCTCGAACAGCGGGCCGACACCGACCACGACCAGCTCATGAACGAATACATGGGCGCCGACCACGACCAGCTCATGAACGAATACATGGGCGCCGACCACGACGAGCTCATGGACGAGCACATGGGGACCGATGGACTCGGCGGGGGACGTCGCGGCACCGGACGCGGCATGATGGGTGCCGGTGC
>JALSJV010000225.1 GCA_026989215.1 Acidimicrobiia bacterium
TGTGGGCGTGGTGGACGAGCCGGTCGACCATGGCGGCGACCGCCACGGCGTCGCCGAAGATCTCGGCCCAGGCGGAGAAGTTTTTGTTTGAGGAGACGATGAGGGAGGAGCGTTCGTAGCGGGAGGAGATGAGGGAGAAGAAGAGGGAGGCGGCTTCTGGGTCGAAGGGGATGTAGCCGACTTCGTCGACGATGAGGAGGGGGATGCGTCCGAGCCGTTCGAGCTCGTCGGCGAGCCGGCCGGCTTGTTTCGCTTCGGAGAGGCGGAGCACCCATTCGGTGGCGGTGGCGAACGCCACCCGGTAGCCCCTTCGGGCGGCTTGGACGCCGAGGGCGATGGAGAGGTGGGTCTTGCCGGTGCCTGGAGGTCCGAGGAAGATGACGTTGTGAGCTTCGCGGAGGAAGTCCAGTTGGTGGAGGTGGGCGATCTGTTGACGGGAGACGGAGCGTTGGTGGGTGAAGTCGAAGTCGTCGAGGGTCTTGATCTGGGGGAATCGGGCGGCTTTGACCCGGTGTTCTCCACCGTGGGCCTCTCTGGCTGCGACCTCTTCTGCGAGGACCTTGGCCAGGAACTCGAGGTAGTCCCAGCCCTCGGTGCGGGCGGTCTCGGCCAGCGACGCGGCCACGTCTCGGGCTCGGGGCATCTTCAAGGCGCGGGTCAGGTAAGCGACGTCGGTGGCTGCGCTGCTCATGAGCTCGCCTCCGCGAGGGCGTCGTAGCGGGCCAGATCGGGCTCGGGGATGTCGGGGTCGGCGGCCCGGAGCCGGCCTTTGGCTTCTCGGGCCAGGCGCAGCGCCCGCACATGTTCGGCTGCGAGGACCACGTCGGCGGGGATGTAGGACCTGCGGTGATGGGCGATCTCGACACCTTCGGTGAAGATCACCACCTCGGTCGCCGAGACCCGGGCCTGGACCCTTCGGCCTGTGAGCCCCGGGGGCACCGAGTAGTCGACGTCTCCGATGCGGCAGAACCCGTCTCTGGTCACCCGCACCTCCACCCGGCGGTCCGTATCGGGGAGGGGATCGGGAAGCGGGGCGAGGAACCCCCGCTCCACCACCCAGGCGTCGGCCACCTTGGCTCCCACCCGCCGGTGATACCGAGCGAACGCCACCTCCCGGGCCCAGCAGTCGTGCTGGTCCTGCAGATCCTCGATCCCCTGGAAACGTCGGAGCGGCAGAAACGACGTCTCCAGGTAGCCGATGGTGCGCTCCACCTGCCCCTTCGACTCCGGCTTCCGCGGCCCCAGGATGACCGGACGGACCCGGAACGCCCCGAACAGCGCTGCCACCTCCGGATGGAGGCGAGGAGGACGAGAACGCGGCACCACGATCGAAGTGTCCCGATCCACCACCACCGCCTCCGGGGCCCCGCCCAGACGCTGCAGCGTCCCCACAAACGCCCAGCAGAAGTCGGCCATGCCCTTCGAGAACGAGAACACGCAGGCATGCGCCGCCGAATGCGGCAACGTGGCCACCAGGCCGAAGACCCTACGGACCGCACCCTTGCCCACCGGCACCCGCACCGGCAGCTCCCACCAGTCGACCTGCGCCAACTCCCCAGGGAGATACGTCGTCCGCTGATAGCTCTTCGCGTCCACGAACAGGGGACGCACCTCGGCCAGATACTCCTTCAAAATGGTGATCCCACCCCCATAGCCGTCCCGACGCAGACGCTCCAAGATGACCGTGGCCGGCACCTTGGCGTCCTCGTCCAACATCTTCAGGATCGCCCCCTTGTAGGGATCGAGCTTCGATCCCCGCCGCCGACGCCGATAGGTGGGCGGCTCCTCCAACCCAACCAGCCGCGCCACCGTGTTCCGGCTCATCCCCAACTTCTCAGCGATATCGGTCTTCGACCAGCCCTCCCGGAAGAACAGCCGATGAACCTCTGCCCAATCCTGCACCCGATACACCCCTTCCTCCTCGAGTCCGACCAGGACCCGAGGCTCGTCGCCAACCGCTCCGGTTCCTAGGAACCCGCGCAGTTTTCGACCGGCGTCAGATGCTCAGTATTCACCCGGCGTCGACACCAGCGATCTGCATGGGCGGACGCCACGTACCGGAACGGTCTGTTC
>JALSJV010000226.1 GCA_026989215.1 Acidimicrobiia bacterium
CCCCGCAAGCGGGCACCACACCCCCCTCCCCCTCGCAAGCGGGCACCACACCCCCCTCCCCCTCGCTCCGCTCGGGGACTCCCCCCGCAAGCGGGGGGAGAAGATACAAAGAAACCCCGAGAGAGCGTCGGCCGAAACCTCAACCCTCTCGGGGTTCTTCGACCCTCGAAACTCCAAGACCCGAAGGCCCGGTCTTCCGAGAGCCTCCCGAAGAAGCCTCTCGACTTCTCCGGTACCGGTCGGAGTCTCCTCCGAGCCGGCACGAGTGAAGGTACGGAGTCGCCAACCCCCTGTCAAGGCGAACCCCTGGTTGGTTTTCGCGACCCGATGGAATGTTTTCGCGACGTCCCCTCCCCACCCTGGAAACCCCGACGAATCCCAAACGTGTCATTCCCATCGGGTATGGTCTGGGCATGCCGCTGGAGACCCTCTCCCCCAGTCGGGCAGGCGACTTCAAGGTCTGCCCCCAGCTCTTCAAGTTCCGTGCCATCGATCGGATCCCCGAGCCGGTGACGATCTACCAGGCCCGGGGCACCACCGCCCATCTGGCGCTCCAGCGGCTCTTCGACCTCCCCGCCGCCGAACGCACCCCCGATCGTCTCTACGACCTGTTCCGCGAGGCCTGGACCGAGGTTCGTGCCGACGAGGACTACCGCCACCTCTTCGAGACCGTCGAGGAGGAGCGTTCCTGGGGCCTGGAGAGTCTGGGACTCCTGGCCAACTACTTCGCGATCGAGAACCCCGCCGAGCTCGACCCCCTCGAACGGGAGCTCGACCTCACCGAGGACCTCGGGGGCATCACGATCCGCGGGATCCTGGACCGGATGGACCGGCTCCCCGGTGGAGAGCTGGTGATCACCGACTACAAGACGGGGAAGGCCCCGCCGGAACGCTACGCCCTCCCCGCCTTCTTCGCCCTCAAGATCTACGCCCTCTTGATCCGCCACCGGCTCGGGGAGACGCCGAGGGAGCTGCGGCTTCTCTATCTCAACGGACCCACCCTCTACCGGCTCCCCGTCGACGACCTGCAACTCGACGCGATGGAGCGTCAGCTCCGCGCCCTGTGGCAGGCGATCGACCGCGCCCTGGAACGGGGCCAGTTCCCGCCGAGGCCGCAGCGCCTCTGCGACTTCTGCTCCTACCGGGACCGGTGCCCCGCCTGGGCCACCGTCGACGAGCATCGTCTGGCAGGTTGAAGGGAACCACCGCACGCTGCGACGGGAAACCTGTCACACCCGGCCCGTACGGTGGAGGTATGCATGACGAACCCAGCACCGAGACCCTCCTGGCGATGCTGGCGACGGCGGGGCTCGGGGCCGTCGTCGTCTTCGACGGGCCCGCCGCCGACTGCCCCGCCTGCAGGCCCGTCCTCGCCCCGGCAGCCTGAAGGGTGACCCCTACCCTGCCCCCATGACGCTCGAGATCCGGGTCACCCCCGACGACTGGCCGCGGGCGATCGCCGACGTCGAAGGGCCCCAACTCGTCGTCGCCGGCCCCGGGACGGGAAAGACCGAATTCCTCGTTCGCCGCGCGGTCCACCTGATCGCCGAGCGTGGTGTCGCCCCCCACCAGGTGCTGGTGCTCACCTTCTCCCGCCGTGCCGCCGCCGACCTCCGGGCCCGCATCATCGACGGCATCGAGCGCTCGGTCGTCGACCTCCCGGTCTCCACCTTCCACTCCTTCGCCCACCGCATCTTGGAAGCGCGATCGCCGGAAGGCACCTGGGAGGACCCGCCCTCCCTGCTCACGGGGCCCGAACAGGTCGCCTTCGTCGCCGAGCTCCTGGCCGACGAGGACCCCTCGACCTGGCCGCTCCCCATGCGTGGTCTCCTCACCACCGCCACCTTCGCCGAGGAGGTGACCGACTTCCTCCTCCGATGCCGAGAACGGCTGATCGGCCCGGACGACCTCGAGCGTCGGGCCAGGCCCGAATGGCGGGCACTCCCCGATTTCTTCCGCCGCTACCTGGAGGCCGCCCGGGCACGAGGCCGCATCGACTACGGGGGCCTGCTCGTCGCCGTCGTCGACCTCCTCGCCGACCCGGCCGTCCGCCGCGCCGTCGCCGATGCCTACCGGTTCGTGCTCGTCGACGAATACCAGGACATCTCCCCCGCCCAGGCCGAGGTCCTCGATCGTCTCACCGCCGACCACCGAAACCTCACGGTCGCCGCCGACCCCTACCAGTCGATCTACTCGTTCCGCGGTGCCGACCTCTCCAACGTCGCCTCGTTCACCGACCGTTTCCGGGACCTCGGCGGGCGTCCCGCCCGCCGCCTCGTCCTGACGACCAGCTTCCGGGTCCCCGCCGAGATCCTCCGGGCGGCGCTCAGGGTCACCGAGCCCGGATCCCTCCCCGGGGCGGCAGGCCCCGTGGAGCCCGCCTCCCACGCGGGGAGGGTCGAGACCTACGTCTTCGACCAACAGACCGCCGAGGCCGACTGGATCGCCGCCGAGGTGGCGCGCCTGCGGCTCGTCGAGGGGATGCCGCTCTCCGAGATCGCCGTGCTGGTCCGCTCCAAGCGGCGACTCCTCCCGGAGCTGTCCCGGGCCCTCGACCGCCGGGGGATCCCCCACGATCAACCCGACATCCGTCTCGTCGACCATCCGGCGGTGCGAGCCGTCTTCGACCTGGTCCAGCTGGCGGCGGGGCGGCTCCCGGATCCCGACCGGACGGTCCGCCGCATCCTCCTCGGTCCCCTCTTCGGGCTCACGGTCGGACGTGAACGGGAGCTGGTGCGCCGCCGTCACCGCACCGGCGAACCCTGGACCGAGGTCCTCGCCCGCGAGCTCCCCGAGGCCGAGGCCCTCGTCGGGCTCCTCGACGATCCCCGCTGGGCCACCGAGATGGCCGCGGCCCAAGGGTTCTGGGAGCTGTGGCAGCGCCTCCCACAGTTCGGCCGGATCGTGCTCGACCCCGGCCGGGCCGAGTACCGCTCCGCCCTCGCCTCCTTCGCCCAGGCCCTCGGGCGGCACAGCGAACGGGACCCGGAAGCCACCCTCATCGACTACGTGCACCTCGCCGAACGGGAGGACTTCGAAGCGACCCCCCTCCTCTCCCTCCGACCCTCCGACGAGGACCGCCTGGTGGTGACCACCCTGCACCAGGCCAAGGGCCTCGAATTCGAGATCGTGTTCATCGCCGACGCCGTCGAAGGGGTCTTGCCCGACACTCGCCGAACCCGCTCGTTCCTCCAGCCTCATCTCCTCGCCACCGACGCGCCGGACGTCCGTCGCTTCCGTCTCCAGGAGGAGATGCGTCTCGCCTACACGGCCATGACCCGAGCCCGTCGTCGCGTCGTCTGGACCGCCACCGGCGCCGGGGTCGAGGAGGCCGAGCATCGACCCAGCCGGTTCCTCCTCGCCGTGGCGGAGGTCGCCTCCGTCTCCGAGCTCGGCCGGCCGGAGTGGGATCGGGATCGGCCGGTGACCCTGCGTGAGGTCGAGGCGCTCCTTCGGCGCACCGCAGGGGATCCGACCGCCCCCCCACCCCGACGGCTGGCAGCGGTGACCCACCTCGCCCACCCACCCCGAGACGACGCCTGGGATCCCCGGACGTTCGCCGGCGTCGCCGAACGGGGACGCGACGAGGGCGTCCTCGACCGCCGACCCATCCTCTCCCCCAGCCAGGCGGAGAGCTACGAGGAATGCCCTCGACGGTACGTCTTCGAGCGTCGTCTCCGACTGGTGGAATCCTCCTCGCCCTACATCCGATTCGGCGACCTCGTCCACCGAATCCTCGAGCAGGCCGAACGCGCCGCCCTGGATCGCGGCGAGGACCGTTCCACCCTCGCCGACGCCGAAGCCGCCCTCGAGCGCCTCTGGGAAGAGGCCGACTTCGGCAGCCCGGTCCTCGACGATGCCTGGCGGCGCCGGGCGGAGCGACTGCTCACCAGGTTGTACGGGGAATGGCCCGACGACTCGGGCAGGGCCGTCGCCCTCGAACGATCCCTGTCGCTGGAGGTGGGGGGTGTCACCTGGGTGGGCCGAGCCGACCGAATCGAGGAGCATCGGCCGGGTGAGCTCCGCATCGTCGACTACAAGACGTCGGCCTCACCTCCCACCCTCACCGAAGCCAGACGATCTCTCCAGCTCGGGTTCTACCTGATCGCCGCGGCCTCCGACGACGAGTTGGCCGCGCTGGGCGAGCCTTCGGAGGCCGAGCTCTGGTACCCCCTCGCCCGCCACCGCTGGCGGTTCCCCTTCGATCCAACCGAGCGGGCCGCCGTGCTGGAACGGCTGGAGAGGGTCGCCGAGGGAATCCTCTCCGAAGACTGGACACCCACGGTGGGCGCCCACTGCGGACGCTGTCCCGTTCGGATCGTCTGCGACCGCTGGCCGGAAGGACAGGAGGCCTTCGTCCGATGAGCGCCGTCGTCCCCAGTCCGGAGCAGCAGGCAGTCGTCGCGTACCCGAACCGTCCCCTCAGGGTGGAGGCAGGAGCGGGAACGGGGAAGACCACCACCGTCGCCCTCCGGGTCGCCGCCCTCATCGAGCGGGAAGGGTGGGCCCCGGAGCAGGTCCTCGGCATCACCTTCACGAACAAGGCGGCCCAGGAGCTGAACGAGCGGATCCGCACGCTCCTCGGAGACCGGCTCGCCCCCGGTCGCGAGGTGGAGATCCACACGTACCACGGGTTCGCCACCCAGATCCTCCGGGAGTTCGGAGCCCTCGTCGGCATCGAACCGGACACGCCGATCATCACCCCCACCTTCGCCCGCCAGCTCCTCGCCGACATCGTCGCCCGTCTCCCCCTCCCCCGGCTCGACGTCACCAATCGACGGGTCCCCGGCCAGGTGCTGAGACTGGTCTCCGGCCTCGCCGACCACCTCCTCACCCCCGCGGACGTCACCGCCCCCGACGTCGACGACGAGGACGACCCCTGGTATCAGCGGGCCGATCTCCTGGCCGCCGCCGCCGCCTACGGCGACGAGAAGCGCCGACTGGGCGCGGTGGACTTCTCCGACCTCATCGTCGGTGCGTACCGCCTCGTCTCCGACCACCCGTGGGTGGCGGAGAGGATCAGGAGCCGATACCGGGCGGTCGTCCTCGACGAGTATCAGGACACCAACCCGGCCCAACGTGAACTGCTTCGAGCACTGTTCCCCGGCGGCTTCCCCGTCACCGCCGTCGGGGATCCCGACCAGACCATCTACGAGTGGCGGGGCGCCTCCCTGGAGAACTTCGCCGAGTTCCCCCGGCACTTCCCCGCCGAAGGCGGCCGCCCCGCCGCCACCCTCCATCTCACCCTCAACCGCCGTTCGGGCGCCCACATCCTCGAACTCGCCAACCTGATCCGCCGCCGGATCGACGACCGAGATCGACGACCCCTCACCGCCCTCGACGAGGCTCCCGCCGGCCAGATCACCGTCCACTGGACCGGGACGTCCGTCGAGGAGGCCGAGTGGATCGCCGAGGAGGTGGAACGACTCCACGAAGAGGGACAGACGTGGCGGGACATGGCGGTCCTGTTCCGGAAGAACAAGGACATCGCCCTCGTCCACGACGCGCTCCGCCGCCGCGACATCCCCGTCGAAGTGGCGAACCTGGGCGGACTGTTGGCGATCCCCGAGGTGGTCGAGCTCCACGCCTGGCTGCGGATCATCGCCGCTCCGGACGACGGACCGGCGCTTGCCCGAATCCTCACCGGATCCCGCTACCGCCTCGGACTCGGCGACCTGGCCCGGCTCGCCGCCTGGGTTCGGCAGGCCGACGCCGACGACGACCTCGACGAGGGCCTCCCCGCCCGTTCGCTCCTCGAGGCCATCGACCGGCTCGACGAGGTGGTCGGCCTCGAGCCTCGAGCACGATCCCACCTCGAACGTTTCCGCGGGCTCTACCGAGAGCTCCTCGAGGTCGCGCAGGGGGTGACTCTCGTCGAGCTCTGCCAGCGCATCCTCGACCGAATCGGAGCATGGGAGGATCTCGCCGCCCTCGACGACAACTCCGCCCTCTCGGCCCGACTCAACCTCTATCGGTTGCTCGATCTGGCCGAGGAGTGGAGCCCCCTCGAAGGGCGCCCCACCCTCGACGCCTTTCTCGCCTACCTCGCCACCATGGAGGAGGAGCCCTCCGAAGAGCTCGACACCGCCCGTCTCTCCGGGGCCGACGCCGTCACGCTGCTCACCGTGCATCGCGCCAAAGGGCTCGAATGGCCGGTCGTGTTCATCCCGGCCGTGTACGAGAAGAACTTCCCTTCTGGTGTCGTCGCCTACGAGGACCCCTTCTCCCGGGCAGACTCCGTGCCTCCGGAGTTACGGATCGACCGGACGTCGCTCCCCCCGATCCATCCGGAGATGGAGCCGACCGAGCGTCGACGCCTCCTCGCCGAACACCACCTCTCTCAGGAATGGCGGATCGCCTACGTCGCCGTCACCCGAGCCAAGGAACGTCTCTACCTCTCGGGCGCGTGGTGGTACGGGACGCCTGCTCCCCGGGCCACACCGACGGCGCCGTCGCCGCTGTGGACCCTCGCCGCCGACCTCGCCCCGACCCGGGTCGTCTCCCGGCCGGGGACCGATCCGCCGCCCCGACCGGAGGTCCTCCGCTACGACCCCGGCACCGGGCCCACGCCCGACCCCGTCTTCGGGGAGGGGGGATGGGCGGCGGCCCTCCGTCACGAGCTCTCCCGCCCCGGCTGGTGTGAGGCCCAGGCCACCCACCGCGGCGTGGCGAGCGCATACGATGCCGCCATGGCCGAGTTCGGCGACATGCTCTTCCGTCTCCCCGACCCGCCGCCACCGTCGTCCGATCCGACGCTGACGACCTCGGTCACCGCGCTCGTCACCTACGCGACCTGCCCTCGCCGCTACTACTGGTCGGAGGTGGATCGACTGCCCCGGCGACCCTCGCCGGCCGCTCGCCGAGGGGTCGAGGTACACCGCCGCATCGAGCTGTACGGACGCGGCATCGTTCCGCTCGACGAGGCGGACGACACCCTCTACGACTTCGCACCCGGCGAGACCGGAGAGGGTACGTCGGCGTACCAGGCCTTCCTCGCCTCGCGGTTCGCCTCCCTCCGTCCGGTGCTCGTCGAGGTCCCCTTCGAGCTCCGCGTCGACCCGACCTTCCGTCTCCGCGGTCGGATCGACGCCATCTACGAGCCATCCCCCGGACACTGGGAGATCGTGGACTTCAAGACGGGACGCCCGGGCCCGACCGTCGACCTCGTCCAGCTCCAGGCCTACGCGGTCGCCGTCCGGGACGTGGCCTTCGCCGACCGTCCCCCGTCGGAGGTCTCGGTGACCTTCGCCTTTCTGGGCGACGGGGTCCAGACCGAGACCCACCACGTCGACGACGCCTGGCTGACCGAGGCGCGACGCCGCCTGGAGGAGCTCGCCGAGGGGATCCGACACCAACGCTTCGAGCCCACCCCGTCACCCGCATGCGAACGATGCGATTTCCTCCGGTTCTGTGAGGCAGGGCGGAGGTTCGTGGAGGGATGAAGTTCCTCGCCGTCGCCGCCCTCGCCTACGTCGCCGGTGGTCTCCCCACCGCCGACTGGATCGCCGCGGCCGCGGGTGTGGACCTCCGCGCCGGTGGGAGCGGGAACCCCGGCGCCAACAACGCCCGCCGACTCGGCGGATGGGCACTCGCCGCCCGGGTTCTCGCCGTGGAGATCACCAAGGGTGCGGCGATCGTCGTCGCAGTCGACACCGGCGTCGGCGACCGGGCCGCCCTCGTGGCGGGCCTGGCCGCCGTGGCCGGCAACCTCCTGAACCCGTGGCGGCGATTTCGGGGTGGTCAGGGCCTGGGGATCTCCGCCGGTGTGACCCTGGGGGTGTGGCCGGTCGCCCTGATCCCGGCATCGATCCTCATCCTCGTCGCCGTCCGATTCTTCGGCCGCTCGGCCCCGGCGACCCTGGTCACCGTCGTCGCCTACGCCGCCGGGGCCGTCGCCACCCAGATCTCGGGCGGCCCGGTCGGATGGGGTGTGGATCCCTCTGCCGGGCTCGGCTGGTTCGGCCTGGCCCTCGCCCTCCTGCTGGCGCCGAAACAGGTCCGACGCCTGCGCCCGTCGACTTGACGACGTTCCTTTACGCCGTTCTTATTCCGGTAGCGCTATCTGAGCGGCGAGGGGGGTGGATGCTCCACCCGACGCGTCTCCTTCGGCGCGCCCCTCCCACACGATGAGATCAGGAGGCCATGAATGCGTGCAGTGATCGCCGCGGCGCTGGTGCTGGCCGCCCTGGCCGCGCCGGCGTCCGCTCAGGAAGCGGAACCCGTGAACCTCGTCACCTCGTACCCCGAGGTCGTCGTCCAGGCCGGCGACAAGGCGACGTTTCAGGTCAACGTGTCCGGGGAGCCGGGCACCAGGGTCGAGCTGGACCTGCAGGGAGTACCCGCCGACTGGACCGCGGTCCTCAGAGGGAGCGGCATGGTGGTGGAGGCCGTCACCGTCGAAGACGACGGAACCACCCGGGTGACCCTCGACGTCACGACCCCCGACGACGCCACGGGGACGGCGAACCTCACCCTGGTCGGCACCACCGCCGAGACGACCGTCCGACTCCCGCTGCAGATCCGCATCGGTGAGGAGTCGGCGGGGTCGGTGACCCTGGAGCCGCAGTTCCCCGCCCTGAGGGGTCCGAGCGACGCCACCTTCGACTTCACGGTGACGGTCCGCAACGACACCGCCGAGGACGTCGAGCTGCAGCTCTCGGGTGAGGGACCCCGGGGATGGCGTGTCGAGGCCCGGCCCTCCGCCGAGCGCCAGGCGTCGGCGATCACCGTCGAGGCCGGCTCCACCGGTCGGATCACGGTGACGGCGAACCCTCCGATCAACGCCGTCGCCGGCACCTATCCGATCCGCCTCGTCGCCTCCGGTGACGGGTACGAGCTCACCCAAGATCTGGTCGTGGAGCTCACCGGCATCGAAGATCTCCGACTCGACACCGCCGAAGGGGCCCTCAACGCCGAGGTGGAGCTCGGCACGACCAGCGAGCTGACGCTCCTCGTCTCCAACACCGGCTCGGCACCGCTGCAGGGCATCGAGCTGCGGGCGACCGCCCCGAGCGGCTGGGACGTCACCTTCGACCCCGAGTCGATCGACTTCCTCGCCCCCGGTGACCTCACCCAGGTCACCGCCACGATCGAGCCGTCTCCCGAGGCGATCGCCGGTGACTACCGCATCACCTTCCGCGCCTCGACCGACCAGGCCCAGGACTCGATCGAGGTTCGGACCACCGTCAACCCCTCCCAGCTCTGGGGACTCGTGGGCGTCGGCATCATCGCCCTCGTGCTCGCCGGACTGGCATGGCTGTTCCGCCGCTTCGGGAGGCGTTGAGATGAGCGCCGTCATCGAAGCGAGGGGCTTGACGAAGCGCTACGGCGACACCGTGGCCGTCGACGGACTCGACCTGGAGATCGGCCGCGGCGAGGTGTTCGGCCTGCTCGGCCCGAACGGTGCGGGGAAGACCACGACGATTCTCATGCTGCTCGGGCTCACCGAACCCACCGAGGGCACGGTCCGGGTCCTCGGCCTCGACCCGGCCCGTGATCCGCTGGCCGTGAAACGGAGGGTCGGATATCTCCCGGACGCCGTCGGGTTCTACGAAGGCCTCAGCGGACGAGAGAACCTGCGGTACACGGCTCGGCTCAACCG
This sequence comes from Acidimicrobiia bacterium, assembly GCA_026989215.1. Taxonomy (GTDB): domain Bacteria; phylum Actinomycetota; class Acidimicrobiia; order Spongiisociales; family ZC4RG35; genus S012-128. The sequence goes on from JALSJV010000226.1 coordinate 9,602, forward strand.
GATGGATCCCACCGAGGCGGAGGAGCGGATCGACGTCCTCCTCGAGCGGGTGGGCCTCGCCGACGCCGCCGACCGTCCGGCCGGAACCTACTCCCGGGGCATGCTCCAGCGCCTCGGGATCGCCGACGCCCTGGTGAAGGACCCCGAGGTGCTGATCCTCGACGAGCCGACCGCGGCCATCGACCCCGAGGGGGTCTCGGAGATGCTGGGCCTCATCCGCACCCTCGCCACCGAGCAGGGGGTGACCCAGCTCATCTCCAGCCACCATCTCCAGCAGGTCCAGGAGGTGTGCGATCGGGTCGCCATCTTCGTCTCCGGACGGATCATCGCCGCCGGGACGACCCATGAGCTCGCCCTCGCCGGCACCGGGCCGGAGCGTCTCGAGCTGCGGATCGACGGCGACCGGGAGGACCTGGTACGGGCACTCGAGGGCGTCGACGGGGTGGAGGAGATCCGCCGCGGCCGTCGACCCGGATCCTGGGAGGTGGTGCTGGAGCGGGCCGCCACCGGGGACGCCGTCCGTGCCCTGGTCACCGGAGGTGTCGAGGTGCTGGAGCTGCGCCGGGCATCCGAGGAGCTGGACGAGATCTACCACCGCTACTTCCAGGAGGTGAACGCCGATGTCGGATGAGCGGATGTCCCCCGGCTGGCCGATCGTGGCCCGCAAGGAGTTCACCGACCATCTCTACTCGGGGCGGTTCGTGGCACTCCTCGCCGTCCTGTCCCTGGCAGGAGCCGGTGCGGTGTTCGCCGCCTCCACCGGGATCCGGTCGATCGCACCCCAGACGGTGGGCATCCCCGCCCTCTTTCTCCGTCTGTTCACGGTGACCGCCGACCCGGTGCCCTTCGCGCTGGTGGTGTTCATCGCCTTCCTCGGACCCCTCCTCGGGATCATGTTCGGGTTCGACGCGATCAGCGGCGAGCGGAACCAACGGACCTTGCCGCGACTCGTCGCGCAACCGATCCACCGCGACGACGTCATCAACGGCAAGTTCGTCGGGGGTCTGGGCATCGTCACCGTGGTCTTCGTCGCCCTCACCCTGTTCGTCGCCGGCATCGGGATCTTCCGTCTGGGAGTGGTTCCCACCCCGGCGGAGCTGGCACGACTCGGCGTCTGGGTGCTGGCAGCGATCGTCTACGTCGGGTTCTGGCTGGCGCTGGCGATGCTGTTCTCGGTGGTGGTGCGCCGCTCCGCCACCTCGGCGATCGTCGGCGTCTCGATCTGGCTGGGCCTGGCCCTCTTCGGGAACCTGATCGCCCGCCTGGCGGCCCGGCTGCTGGCGCCGTCCGGACCCGGCTCGGCCCTCGCCGAAGCCCGACTGGAGACGATCCTCGCCCGGATCTCGCCGATCACCCTCTTCTCGGAGGCCTCGAGCGCGTTGCTGGATCCGACGGTCCGGACCACCGGCGTCGTGACCCTCGCCCAGCTCGACCGGGCGGTCATCTCGAACCTCTCCCTCGCCCAGAGCCTGCTGGTGGTCTGGCCTCAGCTCGTCACCCTCGTCGCCTACACGGTGATCTGCTTCGGGTTGGCCTACTGGGCGTTCATGCGCCAGGAGGTGCGTGCCTGAAGCGGCGGTCGGGTGCTCGGTGTCATGGGCCGGTCACCCGGCCGCCGGTCACCTCCATGAGGATGGTGACCGGGCCGTCGTTGACGAGCTCCACCGCCATCTGGGCACCGAAGCGTCCGCAGGCGACGTCCAGCCCTCGCCGCCGCAGGACGTCGGCGACCCGCTCGACGAGGGGGGCGGCGACCTCCGCTGGGGCGGCGGCGGTGAAGGACGGGCGTCTGCCCTTGCGAACATCGGCGTAGAGGGTGAACTGGCTCACGATCAGGACCGCCCCGCCGACGTCCGTCACCGAGCGGTTCATCCTGGCTTCGTCGTCGGCGAAGATCCGGAGGTCGGCGATCTTGCGGGCGAGGGCGTCGGCGTCGGCGTCCCCGTCGTCGACCGTCACCCCGACGAACACGAGGAGCCCACGACCGATGGCTCCGACCCTGGTGCCGTCGACGGTGACCGCCGCCCGGGCGACTCGCTGCACCACTGCTCGCACGTCGGTGCATTCTGACAGCCGCCGCCCCGGACCCATAGAATCGCCCGGTGCTGCCTCGAATCGACGAGCCCCTCCCCAACGAGCCGTTCTGGCCGGCAGAGGCCGTCGGCCCGACGGTGCTGGTGCTCGTGGACGCGCCGACGACCCTCGAACGGCGCCTCGTCGAGGCCTGGGTCGAGCGGCGTCGGCCCCGGGAGACCGACGTCGAGATCCTCCGTCTCGCTCCTTCCCGTCGGCGTCGCCCGGGTGCCCGAACCGATCCTCGGCTCGGTCCGCGGCTCCTGCGGGGCGACGACCCCTTCGTGCTCCCGATCCGGGTCGCCTGGTTCGCCCCCGAACGGGGCGGGCGTCGCATGGCGACGTGGCGGGACCTCCTCTCCCTCGGGGACCCTCGCGACCCCGACCCGATCCGGCAGTACGTGATCGCAGGTCGGCACCCGGAACGGGTGAGGATCGTCCTCGGGGAGGGGGCGCCCGCATCGACCCTCGTGGAGGCGCACCGCTCCTCGGTCGAGACCCGAACCCTCGCCGACTGGGTGACCCGGCGGGCGTGGAGGGCACTCGACCGGGCCGAACGGCTCGAGCGGGGCAACCGCTACAAGGTCCCGAAGTTCGTCCCCGACGAGATCCTCGCCCGGGGCGACTTCCAGGACGAGGTGATCAGGCTGGGAGCCGACCGGGGCCTTCCCCCGTCCCTGGCCCTCGCCCGTGCCCGTCACTACCTGCGGGAGATCGCCGCCACCCACAGTCCCTTCGTCATCGACCTCCTCGCCAACGCCATCCACTGGCTCTACAGCCAGGGGTACGGAGGCATCCGGTACGACCCGAGCCAGGTCGCCGACATCGCCGCCATCGGAAGCGACCATCCCCTGGCCTTCCTCCCCTCACATCGCTCCAACATGGATCGCCTCGCCCTCCAGTACCTGCTCTGGGAGAACGACCTGCCTCCCAACCACACGGCGGCGGGGATCAACATGAACTTCTTCCCCGTCGGGCCCCTCATCCGCCGCACCGGCGCCTTCTTCATCCGCCGCTCGTTCCGTGACAACGAGCTGTACAAGTTCGTCCTCCGCACCTACCTGGACTACCTCATCGAGAAACGGTTCCCCCTGGAGTGGTACATGGAGGGCGGACGTTCCCGGTCGGGAAAGCTGATGCCGCCCCGGTACGGGCTGCTCTCCTGGGTGATCGACTCGGTCCGCCGCGGACATGCCGACGACCTGTATCTGATCCCCACCAGCATCGCCTACGACCACATCCAGGACGTCGCCGACTACGCCCGGGAGGCCCGCGGTGCCGAGAAGCAGCGGGAATCCTTCGGATGGGTCGTGTCGGCGGTTCGGTCGCTCCGCCGCCGCTACGGGGACATCCACGTCCGGTTCGGGGAACCGATCTCGGTGACGAAGGAGCTCGCCGCCGCGACCGGGGACGAAGACGAGATCACCATCGAGGTGCAGAAACTGGCCTTCGAGGTGATGTACCGGATCTCACGGATCACCCCCATCACTCCCAGCTCGATCGTCGCGATCGCCCTCCTCGCCCGGTACGGGAAGGGCCGGACCCTGCCCCAGCTCGCCCGCACCGCCGCCGCCATCGACGCCTACGTGGAGCGTTTCGAGCTCCCCCGCACCGAGCCCCTCCATCTCGAAGACACCGACGAGGTCGCCCGGGTGCTGGACCTGTTCGAAGAGCACGAGGCGGTGTCGGTCCATCGCGGTGGGGCCGAACCCGTCTACCACCTCACCCCGGATCAGGCGCTGCGCGCCGCCTACTACCGCAACACGATCGTCCATTTCTTCGTTCCGGGCGCGATCGCCGAGCTGGCCCTCGCCGCCGTCGCCGATCGGTCGGTGGCGCCCGAGGATCTCGCCGACCATGCCCTCGAGCTCCGGGATCTCCTCAAGTTCGAGTTCTTCTTCGGGACCAAGGAGCGGTTCCTCGAGGAGCTCTCCACCGAGCTCACCGAGGCAGACCCGGCATGGCGGACACGCCTCGCCGGGCCGGAGGACGCCGCCGACCTGCTCGAACGGCTTCCGCTGCTCCGGGCCCACTGGGCCCTCCTCCCGTTCCTGGAGGCCTACATGGTCGTCGCCGACACCCTCGCCGACCTGTCCGGCCCCTTCGACGACAAGGAGTTTCTCCGCTCCTGTCTCGGTCGCGGCGAGCAGTATCGCCTCGAGGGACGGGTTCGGGCACCGGAGGCGGTCTCGAAGGCCCTGTACCGGTCGGCCCTCGCCCTCGCCAGGAACCGTGGCCTGGTCGAGGGGACCGAGGAGGCGCGAGCGGCGTTCTCCGACGAGGTGCGGTCCGTGCTGCGACGCGCCGCCCACGTCGGCCGTCTCGCCGAGCTCCGGGAGTCGGAGCTCCCGGTCACTCCCGGGTCATGACGACCCGCAGACGCCACACGGCGACGACCCCGACCACGGCTGCGTAGGCGGCGAGCACGCCGAGCTCCCCCAGGATGTCGCCCAGGC
>JALSJV010000227.1 GCA_026989215.1 Acidimicrobiia bacterium
CGTCACCGGCTTCACCCATCTCCATTCGGTGGTGACCGACGAGATCCGGGGCCGGACCTTCGCCGCCCTGTTCGCCGCCGCCCGGGCTGCGTTGCTGATCTCTTTCGGTCTGGCGGGGATCGGGGCGGCCGCCTTGGACGGTCTGGTGCCGGGTCGCCTCGGTTCGGGGATCCGGGCGGTGATGACGGTCGGTGGGGCGGTGATCGTGTCGTCGGGGCTCGCTACGTTGTGGGCCGTGAGAGCACAGTTCCGTCCGGGGCCGATCGACGAGACGACCCTCGAGTCGCTCCGGGACGCCAGCGACGCCATCACCTGGATGCGTGGTCCGAGGAGGCCGCCGGAGTGAGCGGCTGCTACCTCGCCTTGGAGGGGGTGGAGGGCGCCGGGAAGTCGACGGTGGCGGGGGCCGTCGCCGCCCGACTCCGGGCCGAAGGCCGGGAGGTGGTGGAGGTGCGGGAGCCGGGGGGGACGCCGTTGGGTGAGGAGATTCGGAGGCTTCTCCTCCACGCCGACGACATGGCCCCGTGGGCGGAGGCGATGCTCTTCGCCGCCCAGCGGGCGCAGCTCGTCGCCGAGGTCGTCGGCCCGGCCCTGGCCCGGGGGGCGTGGGTCGTCTCGGACCGTTCGTACTACTCGTCCCTGGCTTACCAGGGTGATGCACGGGGGCTCGGGGTGGAGGCGGTCCGGCAGGTGAACGAGTGGGCCGTCGGATCGGTGGTGCCCGATCTGGTGGTGGTGCTGGACTTCGATCCGGATCGCGGGCTGGCCCGGCAGGGCGATGTGGACCGGATCGGCGGTCAGGGGCCCGACTTCCAACGTCGGGTCGCCGCCGCCTATCACCGCCTCGCCGCCGCCGAGCCGTCCCGGGTGGTGGTGGTCCCCGTCGACGCCGACCCCGACGTCCTCGCCGAGCGGATCGTCGAGCTGGCGGAGGCCCGATGCGGCTGAGCACGTTCCGGGACGTGATCGGCCATCAGCGGGTCCTCGGTCTGCTGGCCGACGAGGTCGCCTCCCCCGCCAACGCCTACCTGTTCGTCGGGGCCGCCTCGGTGGGCAAGGCGACGGTGGCTCGACGTTTCGCCGCCGCCCTGCTCTGTCCCGACGGCGGTGTCCACACCGACGCCTGCTCCACCTGTCGCCGGGCCGTCTCCGGTGCCCATCCGGATGTGGTGGTGGTGGAGCCCCAGGGTCGGCAGAACCTGGGGGTGGAGGAGGCCCGATCGGTGGTCTCCCAGGCGGTGCTCACCCCCGTGGAGGGTCCCCGGAAGGTGTTCCTGTTCGAGGAGGCGGGCACCATGACCGACCAGGCGGCCAACGCCCTGCTGAAGACCCTGGAGGAGCCGACGGGGTCGACGGTGTTCGTCCTCGTCGCCGAGTCGGAGGATGACCTTCCGGCGACGGTGGCGAGCCGGTGCCGGACGGTGCATTTCGGGCGGGTGGACGAGGAGGCGCTGGTGGAGGCCTTGACCTCGTCGGGGATCGACCGAACCCGGGCCGAGAACATCGGGCGCATCGCCGGGGGGAGGCCGGGTCTGGCGCTCGCCCTCGTCAACAGCGACGAGGCGGCCCGGTTCCGGGAGGCATGGCTGTCGGTGCCCGGGAGGTTGCATCCGGCCCCGGGGGAGGCTTTCGTCTTGGCGGAGGAGATGCTCGCCGAGCTGGAGCCGCTGCTGGACGACGTGGATGCGGAGTCGGAGGACCGCACCACCCGGGAGCGGCGGGAGCGGAACCGGCGTCGGGCCCGCCAGACCCTGCTCGCCGGGGGCCTGGAGATCCTCGCCTCCTGGTATCTGGACGCGGCGTCGCTCCAGCTCGCCGGGATGGTGCGGAACCGGGACGTCCCCTTCGACGAACTCACCTCGGTGACCCCGGAGCGGGCGGTCCGCAACGCCCGGATGGTGCTCGACGCGATGAGCGGCCTGGCGTTGAACCTGCGTCCCCGACTGCTGCTCGCCGACCTGTTCGCGAAGCTGGCGTCGGAGGACTGACGCGCCTCGCCCTGCGGGGCTCCGCGGGGCGATCCGGGAGCCGGAGAGGGGAATCGAACCCCTGACC
>JALSJV010000228.1 GCA_026989215.1 Acidimicrobiia bacterium
TGCTCCACGTCGCCTTCTCGGTCGTGGTGTTGAACCCCCACGGCGGCGTCCTGCTGCAGCGCCGGGCGTCGGAGAAACATCACTTCCGGGGCCTGTGGTCGAACACCTGCTGCAGTCATCCCCGTCTCGGCGAACCCGTCGTCTCCGCCGGGGAACGCCGACTCGCCGAAGAGATGGGGTTCACCACCCGCCTGGTCGACGTCGGCTCCTTCACCTACCGCGCCACCGACCCCGACTCGGGCCTCGTGGAGCACGAAGTGGACCACGTCCTCGTCGGACGCCACATGGGCGATCCCGATCCCGACCCCGCCGAGGTCGGAGCGTGGCGATGGGTGGAGTTCGGATCGCTGATGGCCGACGTCGCCGCCCGCCCCGGCCGCTACACCCCGTGGCTCCCCCAGGTACTCGAGCTCGTCGACGCCGAGCTCTGACGGGTCACGACACGAACAGCCACTCGACGACGTCGCCGAGCAGGGCCCGAACCTCGGCTGCCAGCTCCGGATGCCGTTCCAGCCGGGGGTCGGACTCCACCAGGGCGAAGGCCTCCCGCCGGGCCACGGCGAGGACCTCGAAATCCCGGAGGATGTCGGCCAGCTTCAGATCCCCCATGCCCGACTGGCGAGCGCCGAAGACGGTGCCCTGGCCGCGGAGGCGCAGATCCTCCTCCGCCAGGACGAACCCGTCGGTGGTGGCGACCATCGCCGCGATCCTCGCCTCGCCTTCCTCCGTGGAGGGATCGCAGAGGAGGATGCAGATCCCCGGATGTGCCCCACGGCCCACCCGCCCTCGGAGCTGGTGGAGCTGGCTGAGGCCGAACCGGTCGGCGTCCTCGATCACGATGACCGTGGCGTTGGGGACGTCGATCCCCACCTCGATCACCGTGGTGGCGACCAGGACGTGCAGCTCCCCCGCCCGGAACGCCTCCATCACCGCCTCCTTCTCCCGAGGTAGGAGCTGACCGTGGATGAGCCCGAGCCGGAGGTCTCCGAACACCCCCTGCAGGCGTTCGAACTCCGCCGTCGCCGAAGCCGCCTCCACCTTCGGCGAGTCCTCCACGAGCGGACACACGACGAAGGCCTGCCGTCCCTCCGCCACCTGACGGCGGACCAGCTCCCAGGCGCGGTCCTCGTCGGCCTTCGAGATCGCCACCGTCTCGATCGGGGTCCTCCCCGGCGGCAGCTCGTCGAGCACCGAGACCTCCAGGTCGCCGTAGAGGGTCATCGACAGGGTCCGCGGGATCGGGGTGGCCGTCATGATGAGCAGATCGGGGTCGATCTCGGTCGCCTTGTCCCGCAGCCGCACCCGCTGGAGGGCCCCGAACCGGTGTTGTTCGTCGACGACGGCGATCCCCAACCGGGCGAAGGAGACGCCCTCCTGGATCAGGGCGTGGGTGCCGACCACCAGGTCGACGGTCCCGTCGGCGATCCACGCCAGCACCTCGCCTCGGGTCGCCCCGGACGCGAAGTTGACGGCCACCTGGCTCCCGGTGAGGAGGGCGAGCCGCACCGACGGACGATCCTCCTCGAACAGGGATCCCATTCCGAGCCGCTCCCCCTCCCCCACCTGCGGAGGGGTGAGGCCCGCCAGGTCCAGGAGACTCCGGATCGCCAGGTAGTGCTGGGCGGCGAGGACCTCGGTGGGCGCCATCACCGCCCCCTGCCAGCCGCCGTCGATGCCGGTGAGCAGCGCCGCCACCGCCACCACCGTCTTCCCCGACCCCACCTCACCTTGGAGCAGACGGTGCATCGGATGCTCGACGGCCAGATCCCCTTCGATCTCGGCGAGCACCCTGCGTTGGGCGTCGGTGAGCTCGAAGGGGAGCCCGGAGAGGAACGCGGAGACGAGGGGACCTCCCACCGGGTGGGCGAAGCCCCGAGCCTCGTCGATCTGCCGCCGCTTCTGGAGCGCGAGCGCCACCTCGAGGCGGAACAACTCGTCGAACACGAGACGCTCCCGTGCCCGGTCGGCGGCGGCGGAGCTCTCGGGGAGGTGAATGTCGGCGATCGCCCGATCACGGTCGACCACCCCGACCCGCTCCCTCACGTCCGGTGGGACGGGGTCGACGAGGGGACGGGCGTGGGGCAGGGCATGCTCGATCCACTGCTGGATCCTCCACGTCGGCAGCCCGGCGACGCTCGGGTAGATCGGCACGATCCGGCCGGTCTTCGTCAACCCGCCCCTCATGGGTTCGGTCACCGGGTTGGTGAGCTGGAGCCGCCCCCGGAAGGTCTCGACCGTCCCGAAGAGCGCGACCTCGGTCCCCGGGGGGAGCTTCTCGACCCACCACCGCTGGTTGAACCAGATCACCCGGATGCTCCCCGATGCGTCTCCGACCGTCGCCTCCACCAGCACCCTCCGCCCACGGAGCGGCCGCGACGAGATGCTCCGGACACGCCCGAGTACCGTCGCCTCGTCTCCCGGCCGGAGTCCCGAGATCGGCGCCATCCGGCGACGGTCGATGTAGCGGCGGGGGACGTGGAGGAGGAGGTCGGCCACGGTGACGATCCCCGCCTTCTCCAGGATGGCGGCGAACTTCGGCCCGAGACCCCGGATCTTCGTGTCGGCCAGGCGGATCCCGGCCAGCTCCGCCAGACTCCGGGTCCTCACTCGGCCGCCACGAGGTAGGGGTAGAGGGGCTGGCCTCCGTCGAGGATCTCGACGTCGATCCCGTCCAGCCCGAGACCGGCGACCGCCGCCTCGGCGGAGCCTCGGTCGATGCCCGCCCCGACATACAGCGTGAGACGTTCGGTGACGGGGTCGATCAGCTCGTCCACCACCAGCCGGAGGGCACCTTCGGGGGTCTCCGCCGTCCCGACGATCGCCCCGTCCACCAGGGCCAGGTAGTCGCCCTCCGAGATCGAGGTTCCGTCGACGGTGGCGTCACGAACCGCCCGGGTCACCTCACCGCATCGAACATCGGCGGCGGCCGCGGCCATCGCCTCCGCCGTCGCCTCCACCGCCTCGGCCGGATCGTCGGTCCGCAGGCTCGGGTCGTACCCGAACATCGCCGCCAACCCTTCGGGGACACTCCGAGTGGGGACCACCTGCACCGGCTTCGACGTGAGGTCGGCGATCTGGCGGGCGACCGGGACGATGTTCTTGTTGTCGGGGAGCAGCACCACCGCGGCCGCGGGGACGTGTTCGACGGTCTCCAGCAGGTCCAGCGTGGAGGGGTTCATCGACTGGCCCCCGCCGACGACCGCCTGCGCACCGAGGGAACGAAAGATCCGCATCAGGCCCTCTCCGGCCGCCACCGCCACCACACCGACCTGGGCGGCGGCGATCTCCGGAGGGAGCTCGGGCCGGTGGTGCTCACGCGCCTCCACCTCCTCCTGGAGGTCGGTGACCCGGATGTCGCGGGGCCGACCCACCTCCACCGCCGCCTCGATGGCCGGCCCGATGTGGTCGGTGTGGATGTGGCAGTTGTAGGTACCGCCCCCACCCACCACGACGATGGAGCCACCGAGCTCCGCCCATCTGCGCCGCAGACGCTCCACTCCCTCGTCGTCGGCGTCGAGGAAGAACATCACCTCGTAGCGGAGGTCGGCGACATCGGGATCTCCCGTCGTCTCCTCCAACCGCTCGAGGTGGGCGTGGGCTCGGAGGAGCTGCTCGGGGAGCTCCACCTCCGCGTCTCCGGCGATCTCGCAGAAGGCCGCCAGCAGCAACAGCAGCCCGGCCCCTCCGGCGTCCACCACCCCGGCCTGGGCCAGGACCGGAAGCATCTCCGGGGTCCGACGGAGGGCGTCCACCGCCCGGTCGTACACCCGTCGCCAGAAGGCGCCGAGGTCGTCACCGACCTCCGTCACCGCCTCGGCGGCGGCGTCGGCCGCCTCTCGGGCCACGGTGAGGATCGTCCCCTCCACGGGTCGCATCACCGCGCCGTAGGCTCCGTCGGAGCCCCGACGGAGGGCCTCGGCGAGGGCGGCGACGTCGAGGACGTCGCGTCCGTCGATCACCTCCGTCATCCCCCGCAGGATCTGTGAGAGGATCACCCCCGAGTTTCCCCGCGCCCCCATGAGGGATCCGTGGGAGACGGCCCGGGCGACCTCGGTCATGGTGCGGGCACCGTCCAACGCCTCGACGACCGACCCGACCGTCAACGCCATGTTCGTGCCGGTGTCGCCGTCCGGCACCGGGTAGACGTTCAGCTCGTCGATGGCGTGACGGTACTCGGTGAGGCGCTCGTAGAAACGGGTGATGACTCGCTTGAGGTCTTCGGATCGAAGATCCGCCATGGGAGAGTCGAGTATACGGAGGGGTCGACTCCCGCCGATTGAGCTCCGGAGCCGGTCCCTGCTAGCCTCCGGCGCCGTTCCCAGGAGTTTCTATGTCCTATCGCTGTGAGATCTGCGGCAAAGGCCCCAGCTACGGCAAGCGCGTGAGCTTTTCGCACAAGCGCAACAGCCGTCGGTGGCTGCCCAACATCCAACGGGTCCGGGTGCGTCACGGGTCGAACACCCGCCGCATCCGGGTCTGCACCTCGTGCATCCGGGCGGGCAAGATCGAGAAGGCCTGAGGATGCAGGGCGTCGTCAAGACCTACGACCCGAGCACCGGCATCGGTGTGGTCGTCCGTGACGACGACCGTTCCGAGGTGTTCCTCCGTCCAGGCTCCCTGGACGGCTCCATCTTCCGCATGCTGCGCCAGGGTCAGCGCATCGTCTTCGACGTGGTCGAAGAGGACGGAATCCCCTACGTCACCGACGTGAAGGTCGGCCAGGCCGGCCACTGACCCTCCGCCCCCGGCGAGGCCGGGACCGCGCCGGGTATAGTCGGCGGCACCAGTCCCGAGGGAGGTCATGTGGTCCAGGCGTACGTGTTGATCCAGACCGAGGTCGGCAAGGCCGCCATCGTCGCCGAAGAGGTGCGGAAGATCCCGGGCGTCGAGTCCGCCGACGACGTCACCGGCCCCTACGACGTGATCGTGAAGGCGGGAGCGGACGACGTGGACCAGCTCGGCAAGCTGGTGGTGGCCCGCATCCAGGCGATCGACGGGATCACACGCACCCTCACCTGCCCGGTGGTGCATCTCTGATCGGGGGGTGACCCCTCAACCCAGTTTCGCCGCCACCGACCCGGCGGCCCGTAACGCCAGCCCGTCCGCGCCTGCAGTGGTGAAGCGCCGGGGCGGTCGCTCGGCGGCTTCGGCGATCATCCCCTCCAGCAGCTCGCGCCGTTCGAGATCCGGCCACAGGTAGGCGGCGAGGCTGCCAGGGATGGTGTTCACCTCGTTCACCCACACCTCGCCGTTCCGCTCCAGGAAGTCGATCCTGGCCACCGAACGGAGCCCCACCAGCTCGCTGACCTGCCGAGCCAGGGTGTGGATCCGCTCGACGAGGTCGCCGGGGAGGTCGGCGGGGAGTTGCCGGTCCACCCGACCGGAGCCGCCCCACGCCAGATACTTCTCCCGGTAGCCCAAGATCCCCTCTCCCCTCACCGGCGCCTCGATGAGGGAGAGGTCCGGTTCGGGGTGGGTGCGGACGCCGATCTGGAGGTCCCGTGCCTCGGCGATGAACGGCTCCAGGACCGCTCCGTCGGCCAGGTTCGGTGAGGTGGCGGCGAGGGCGACGGCGGTGGCGTGGTCGTCGACGACCTCGATCCCGATCGACGAGCCACCGAACCGTGGCTTGACGATGTAGGGCGGGTCGAACCCGGGGGGAGTGTCGGTCAACAGCACCCGGGGTAAGGTCGGGAGCCCGGCCGCGGCCACCACGGCACCGAAGGCGTACTTGTCCATCCCCAACGCGGACGCGGACGCGCCGGGGCCCGTGTACCGGATCTGGGCGAGGTCCAGGGCCGCCTGCAGGGTCCCGTCTTCGCCGGGAGCACCGTGGCAGGCGAGCACCGCCACCGAGATCTCCAGGGGTTTTCGTTTGGCGAGGAAACCGCCATCCGGCGTGGCGACGAAGGTCAGCTCCCGGGCCTTGCGGGGCACGCCCTCGGCGAAGTCGCCGACCTCCAGGTGGGGATCGACGAGGAACCAGCGACCCGACAGACTCCAGTAGATGGCGTAGACGTCGTCGAGGACATGGCAGGCCTGCAGCCCGGTGGAGACGCTGATGTCGTGCTCGGGCGACGGTCCGCCGAAGATCACTGCGGGACGGCTCACGGCGCCTCCTCGGTGGTGACGATCATGGATAGTGGTCGGGAAGGTCGTTCTCGTACAGCACGGCGTCGCCGGGGCCGAGCCGGTCTCGTACCCATTCGACCGCGGCCGCCCGGTCGGGAAGGACGATAACCGGTCCGCCGGCCTCCTTCGCCCCGTCGACGAGCGCCCTCCGGTTGGTCTCCCCCACGACGACCAGCTCGGCGCCGGCCGCGGCGACCGCGGCGGCGAACCGGCGGTTCTCCTCCTGCTGGCGAGAACCCAGCTCGACCATCCCCGGGGTGACCACCACCCGCCGTCCCCGCGGCGCGGCGTCGACCAGGTCGGCCAGGGCGGCGGCGGCACCGGCCGGGTTGGCGTTGTAGGTGTCGTCGATCACGACGAACCCCCGAGGCGAGGTGCCTCGGGTCCGGCGATGGGGCACGACGGGAAGGTCGGTGAACCGGTCGGCCACGTCGCCCGGGTCGACGCCGAGCCCCAGCACGGCGCCCACCGCCGCCGCCAGATTGGATCGCTCCGCCCGGCCGGTGCGGTCGGTGGTGCCCACCACCCGTCCGGCGACGTGGACTCGTCCGTCGGGCGAGACGACGACGTCGGCCTCCCCCACCGCCGAGCAGGTGATCACCCGCCGTCGGGCCCGCTCTTCCTCGGCGACGGCGGCGAGCAGGGGATGGTCGACGCCGAGCACCGCCACCGGGGCCCGGGTGAGGATCTCCCGTTTGGCGGCGACGATCGCCTCCTCGGTGCCCATCCGCTCCAGGTGGACCGGTCCGATGGCCGTGATCACCGCGACGTCGGGCGGGATCCAGTCGCAGAGCTCGGCGATCTCCCCCGGACCGTACGTCCCCATCTCGGCGACGAAGACGTCGGCGCCGGGGCCGAGATGCTCGTTGACCGCCCGTGCCAGACCCATCCGGTTGTTGAAGCTGGCGGGGCTGGCCACCACCGAACGTCTCCCCGACAGGAGGTGGGCGACGTATGCCTTCGTCGTCGTCTTCCCGAAGGAACCGGTGATCGCGACGACGGAGACGTCGGCGTCGGCGAGACGGGCGGCGGCCCGCCGGACCCACGTCGACCCGAGACGCCGTTCGAGGGGCGCCGTGAGGACGAGAGCGCCCTCCACCCAGACGGGGACGAGCACCGCCCCCCAGGTCGCCGGAGCCACCGAGCCCGTGACGATGGAGGTGACGGCCGCGGCGACGAGGGGGACGACGGCGACCGCGGCCAGGCGGCGCATCCGCGGGGTCCACGCCAGCGGCGAGGTGACGCCACGGATCGAGAGCCGGGTCGGACCGACGGCGACGCCTGCGAGCGCCACCCACGCGAAACCCTCCAGTCCCGGTCGGAGGCTCAGCGCCGCCGTCGTGAGGATCAGCGCCGCCAGCGGAGCGTCGACGGGCCATCGTCTCCACCAACGCACGGTGAAGCGGAAGACCGAGCCGGGGAGATAGTGCTCCCGCTGGGCCACCCGCAGCCACCTCCCCAGGGCGGCCGCGGCGGCGAGGACGGAGGCGAGGGCGACGGCGAGGCTCATGGCAGACGCAGACGAGACCGGACGACGTCGGGCCGTTCCCGGTGCAGGTCGTGGCCGACACCGGGGACGACCTCGAGGGTGACCGGCACCCCGGCGGAGACGAGAAGGTCGCGGGCCCGGTGGGCGATCTCCGGTGGGGCTTCGGTGTCCTCCGCACCCCACAGCAGGTCGACGGGTCGACGGAGGCGGCCGAGCTCCTCCTCGTAGGACTCGTTCACGACCTGGACGAGGACGTCGCGCATCACCCCCCGGGCGGCGCGATAGTCGGCCGACCCTCGTCGGCGCCGAATCCGTTCCATCCGGACGTCGGAGACGATGCCGTGTCGATGAGCCCACCGGAGGAGCCGGTATCCCACCGACGGTGGCGCCGGAGGTCGGATTCGGAGGAGGGGCACCCCGGAGAGGACGAGCCGGTCGAACCGCCCCGGATGGGCGGCCGCCAACGCGACGGCGACCCGACCCCCGAAGGAATGACCGAACACCACCACCCGGTCGGCCATCTCGTCGAGGACGGGGGCGATCATCGCCGCGTATCCCTCCGCCCCCACCGGGTCGTCGGGAGGGGGGCTGGCACCGAACCCGGGCAGGTCGAGGGCGACCGCATCGAGGCCGTCGAGCACGCCGAGGAGATCGGCGCCGGACCGACCCCAGCCGTGGAGGGCGAGCACCTCCGGGGTCGACGAACCGACCCGGTGGCCGAAGATCCGGCCGCCGAGGAACGCCTTCAAGGCCATGACGTGGCGCTCAATCCCTCAGGCACGACAGCCGAGAATACAGTTGAGGATCCCGATGCCACGATGATCAAGGCCGTGCGAGCCGTCACGACCCAGCCGATGCTGGCCTTTCGCGCTGCTGCCCTCCGGCGCAGCGTGTACGTGACATGGGTGGTGCTCGTCCTGCTCCTCGCCCAGGGAGTCCGGAACAACATCATCGACGACCCCCGATTCCTCGGCTCCGCCGCCGGGTTCGTCCTCGTCCTCGCCCTCTCCACCGCCGTGAACTGGGATCGGGCCCTCCCCAAGGCCTTCGGACCGTGGCTGGCCTGGGCGTGGGCGACGATGACCACGCTCACGCTCGGCTCGATGGCGGTGGTCGAATCCATGCTGCCCACCACCCAGCCCCTCTTCGCCGGGATCGTGGTGCTCACCGGCCTCACCCTGGACCGCGCCAAACACGCCTTCGTCTCGGTGTTGGCGGCGTCGCTGCTGGCGATGGCCACCTTCCTGCAGGGGACCGTCGATCCCGTCGCCGACATCGTGATCCCCGTCCTCACCGTGGCGGTGGTCGCCTTGGCGACCGCCCTCCTCGGTTCGCAGTTCGAACGGGAGGCGGGGAAGTCGGCGGAGCGGCTCGAAGAACTCACCCAGCAGCGCATCGACTTCGAACGCCTCTACGCGGTCTCGGCGACCCTGGCAGGTGCCGAGTCCCTCGACGAGGGCCTCCCCCAGCTCGTGGGCACGATCTGTCGCTTCCTCGACGCCCAGGTCGGAGTGGTGTTCCTCTACCAGCCGGAGGATCACACCCTCCAGGTGGTGAGCCCCATGTGGGTGAACAGCCACACCCTGGAGGTGACGGAGCTGAAGACGAAGGTGTCCGAGGGCGGCATCCTCCCCCAGGTCTTCCGGTCGGGGAAGCCCCTCCGGCTCGACCGGATCGGCGAAGCCCCCGAGCAGTTCGGGATCCTCGGCGAGCTCGGCCTCAACCAGGCGCTCGTCGCACCCCTCCGGGTCGAGGGGTTCAGTGTCGGGGTGATCGCCATCGGCGACCCCTACCGCGGATCGTTCCGGGACGAGCAGCTCGAACAGCTCGCCTCCCTCGCCGCCCCTGCCGCCCTCGTGCTGAGCCAGCTCGGACGATACGAGGCCGCGGCGGAGATGACCCGCCGTATGCAGGAGATCGCCCGGATGAAGACCGACTTCGTCTCGGTGGTGAGCCACGAGCTCCGCACGCCCCTCACCTCGATCATCGGCTCCCTCGACACCGTCGCCCGGCCCGAGCTCGCCCCCCAGGCCGAGTCGGCCCGCGATCTGCTGGAGTCGGCACGCCGACAGGCGGCCCGGCTGCAGCGACTCATCGAAGACCTGCTCATGGTGTCCCGGATCGACCGGCAGGCCGTCCCCGTCTTCCCCGAGTCGATCGAGCTGCAGCCCTTCCTGGAGGACGTGGCGGCGTCGATCGCCGGGATCGAACAGCTCACGATCTCGGTCGACCCTCCCGACCTGGTGATCCGGGCCGACCCCGACCATCTGGGTCGGATCTTCATCAACCTGCTGGAGAACGCCGCCAAGTACGCGGCGGGGAGCCCGGTGGAGATCATCGCCAGGGCGGTGAAATCCCGGGTCGACATCTCGGTGATCGACCACGGGCCGGGGATCCCCGCCGCCCAACGCCATCGCGTCTTCGAGCGGTTCACCCAGGTGGAGCACTCCGACACCCGCACCGCCGGTGGGACGGGTCTGGGGCTGTCGATCGTCAAGGGCCTCGTGGAGGCGATGGACGGTCAGGTGTCGCTGACGGACACCCCGGGAGGCGGCGCCACGTTCACGATCAGCCTCCCGCCGGCGAGCGTCGAGACCTTCAGCCCGGTGTGACGCCGGCGGCGACGGCGTGGAATCCCCCGTCGACGTGGATGATCTCCCCCGTCGTCATCGGAGCCCAGTCGGAGAGGAGCACCGCCACCATCCGTGCCACCGGGTCGGGGTCACCCGTGTCCCAGGAGAGCGGCGCCCGCTCCTTCCAGACCTCGTCGAAACGGGTGAACCCGGGGATCGACTTGGCGGCCACGGTGGCCAGCGGCCCGGCGGAGACGGCGTTCACCCTCACCCCGTGCGGCCCGAGGTCTCGGGCCAGGTATCGGGTGACCGACTCGAGGGCCGACTTGGCGACTCCCATCCAGTCGTAGGCGGGCCACGCCTGGCGATTGTCGAAGTCGAGGGTGACGAGGGACCCTCCCCCGGCCTCGTCGAGGAGGGGGAGCAACGCGACCGCCAGGGTCTTGAAGGAGAACGCCGAGGTGAGGAACGCCGTGGCGGCGCTGTCGGCGGGGGTGGACAGGAAGTTGCCGCCGAGGGCGTCGGCGGGGGCGAAGGCGATGGCGTGGAGCGCCCCGTCCACCGCGCCCCACCGTGCCCGCAGGTCGTCCACCAGCCGCTCCACGTGCTCGGGGTCGTTGATGTCCAGTTCGAGGACCGGGCAGGGACGCGGCAGCCGCTGGACCGAACGTTCCGTGAGCCGGAGCCCTCTGCCGAACCCGGTGGCCACGATCTCGGCACCTTCCTCCTGGGCGATCCGGGCCACGTGCCAGGCGATCGAGTCGTCGGTGAGCACCCCGGTCACGACGAGCCGTTTCCCCTCCAACAACATGAGACGTCTCCTCTCAGAAGCTGTTTCCGAAGGTCATCACACCCCTGATCCCCAGACCCATGACGAAGAGCATGAGGAGCCCGAGGTAGAGCGCCGGACGGCGCCGGAACTGGATCCGGTAGATGTAGGCGAAGGCGAAGGTGAAGGTGATGACGACACCGTAGAAGACGTGCTGGGTGCCGGGCTGGATCCCCTCCACCGCGAAGGAGTACACCCCCATCGCCACCTGGAGAAGCATCGCCGTGACGGCGACCCCGAGCCCGGCGTAGAAGGGACGTCCGGGCTCCCTCCCGGCGAGCCCGAGGATCAGTCCCCACAGGCCGACGGCACCGGAGATGCCGATGGCGATCCAGCCCCAGAACGAATGCACCTCTCCGATCACGCGCCCGACCCCGACGACTCGGCAACCATGGGAGGGCAGGCTAGCGCCGTCGGAGACGGACCTCAGACGACCTCGATGAGCTGTCCGCTGCGGAGGTCGAGGACGAACTCCTTGTCGGAGCGGGAGTCGGCGATCCACCGGGCGAGACGGGCGCCCCGCTGGCGCACCGTCCACCACGCGTAGTCGTCGGATCCCAGCAGGAGGAACGCCTCCCGGGCGGCGCGCGCCTCGGTGACGGCGTCCTCTTCACTCCGGAACTCCCCGAGCACCCGCTCCTCGACGGGCGCCCCGGGAGCGTCCTTACGCTCCACGAATTCGACCGCTTCGTACATCGACAGCCTCCCAGCGACATTCTACCCCGACGCCCCCGGTCGGAGAAGCACCTATTCGTCGAGGAGGATGTCGGCGTACTGGTCGCGCACCACCTTCTTGTCGAACTTGCCGGTGCCGGTCTTCGGGATCTCGTCGATGAAGAGGATCCGGTCGGGGATCCACCATTTCGCCACCTTGTCGGCGAGGAACCCCTTCAGCTCGTCCTCGGTGACGTCGGCACCTTCCTTGACCACGACGAAGGCGACGGGACGCTCCTGCCACTTCTGATGTTTCACCCCGACGACGGTGGCTTCGGCGACCGCCGGATGCGCCATCAAGGTGTTCTCCAGGTCGAGGGAGGAGATCCACTCCCCGCCCGACTTGATGACGTCCTTGGCGCGGTCGGTGATCTTGATGTAGCCCTCCGGGGTGATCTTGCAGACGTCTCCCGTTCGCAGCCAGCCGTCGACGAAGGACTGGGGGCTGCGAGGATCCTTGTAGTACTCGGCGGCGATCCACGGTCCCCGGATGAGCAGCTCGCCGAAGGCCTCGCCGTCCTGGGGCAGCTCGTTGCCCTCGTCGTCGACGATCTTCACCTGCAGACCCGGGATCGGCAGCCCCGCCGTCTCCATGACGTCGAGCTGACGTTCGAAATCCCAGTCCTCCATCCCCGGCTTGAGCAACGCCACCGAAGCGACCGGGTTCGTCTCGGTCATCCCCCACCCCTGCACGACTCTGATCCCGCGGTTCCGCCAGTACCAGTCGATCATCGCCCTGGGCACCGCCGAACCGCCGCAGAGGAATCCCCGGATCGACGACACGTCGGCCTCGGGATGGGCATCGAGGTAATGCTGGATCCCCAGCCACACCGTCGGCACCCCCGCCGAGAAGGTGACCCGCTCCTCCTCGAAGAGACGAACCAGACCTTCGGGACTGAGGTCGGGTCCCGGGTAGGTGAGCTTCGCACCGACGGTGGTCGCCATGAAGGGGTACCCCCAGGCGGCGGCGTGGAACATCGGGACGACGGGGAGGACGTTGTCGGCCGCCGTGATCGAGAAGTTGGCGAGGTTCGAGATCGTGTGCAGGTAGGTGGACCGCTGGGTGTAGGCCACCCCCTTGGGATTGCCCGTGGTCCCCGACGTGTAGCAGAGCATCATCGGCGACCGCTCGTCCAGCAGCGGCCACGACCCCGCCGGCTCCACCCCGTCGATCAGGTCCTCGTACGCGATCGCATTCGGCAGGGAGACGTCCCCCACCTCCTCACCCATGACGACGAAATGACGGACCGTCTCGAACCGGGAGGCGATCCGCTCCAAGGCGGGAACCAGGTCGGGATCCACGAAGATCACCTCGTCCCGGGCGTGGTTGACGATGTAGACGAGCTGATCGGGGAACAGGCGGATGTTGAGGGTGTGGCAGATGCGCCCCGAATTCGCCGTCGCCCAGTACAGCTCGTGATGGCGCCGGTTGTTCCAGGCGAAGGTCCCGACCACCCCGCCGCGGTCGACCCCCAGCCTCGTCCCCAGTGCCGTGGCGAGTCGCCGGAGCCGATCGTCGGCGTCGGCGTAGCGGTACCGGACGATGCTGCGGTCCGATTCGACCGACACGATCTCCTGGTCACCGAAGATCCGCACCGCGCGGTCGTACAACGTCGAGAGCAGCAGCGGGAAGTCGTCCATCATGTGGGTCATCCGATCTCCTTTCGCCTCAGGGGTCTCCCAGCAGTCGACGCTTCTGCGCTTCGAATTCCTCGTCGGTGAGGACGCCCTGGTCACGGAGGCGGGCCAGCGCCTCGAGCTCGGCCGCCGTCGAACCCGGCGTCCCCGACAGGGCGATCGTCCTCGTCTCCCGCACCTGGTAGATGAGCAACTGGAGCTCTTCGGGATGGGGGATGTCGGTGTACCGACTCTGACCCATCTCCCCGGCCGACTCGATGAGCAGGTCGCCCGATCCGACGATGCGCTCCAGGAACGACTGACTGAACGAGACGTCGTTGATGACCTCGAGGGGGATCTCCTTGCCCCGCCGGGCGAGGATCCCCGCTCGGAAGATGACCCGCTCGTTGGTGATGACGTATTGGGTGGTGAGCCATTCGAGAATCCGCCGCACCACGAGGATCAGCCACAGTCCGGCGACGACGGCGAGCACGATCGTCCGCGTCGTGCCTTCGGTGAGGAGGATGACCACCACGACGACGGCGACGGCGAGCACCGTGACGAGGATGGGAGTGATGAGGAACTGCCAGTGGGGTCGGAACTCCCGGATGATCTCCTCACCGGGGCTCAGCAGACGTCGCGGATATCCCATGGCCCCCGATCGTA
>JALSJV010000229.1 GCA_026989215.1 Acidimicrobiia bacterium
CGTCGTCCACGAGGTCCAGCAGCCAGGCGTCGAGGGGGATGCCGAGGTCACGGCGGAGCAGCCGGTCCACCGTCGCCCGGAGGCCCCTGTCGAGGTCCGTTGTCGCAACCATGCGCAACATCTTGCACTGTGGGGCGAAACTTGTCAAGCACCATTCTTGCGCTCTTGACAAAAAGTTGCGCCTGTGGATAAGGTGGTCGCCATGGCGGCACAGATGGGAGCAAAGATGACACCTCAGCCACACAGGGCGATCGCAGCAGGGAGAGCGTTCCTGTCCCAGACCCGCGCCGAGCTGGCGGCGGCCCTCGAGGAGCGGACCGGCAAGCGGTGGACGGCGCAGATGATCACCAACCTCGAGCACGGGCGCACCAAGCTCGACGTCTCGACGTTGGCCCTCATCGCCGAGATCCAGGGCCTGCCGATGCAGTTCTATCTCGAGGGCCCGGCTGCTACGGTTCGCGCTAATCCGGGTTCTCTCAAATCGGCCGCGGCCTCCGTTAGCGCCGCGGCCTAAAGCATTCGCCGTTTCGCGCCGATAACGGGCGTTGTGGGACGAGGGTTCGTCGATCATCTGATCGGGCTCGGGCTGGCCGACGCGACGATCCGCAACTACCGCGCGAAGGTCGATGCGGCCGCCCGATGGCTCACCGAGCATCGCCACGTCGACCTGGCGACCGCCACCGCCTCCGACATCCGCGCCTTCGCAACCACGACACCCAACACGGCGTCGACGAGACGGCAGCTCCGGGTCGCGCTCGGACATTGGTGGGCATGGCAGGGACGCGACGACCCGCCCGTCGGCGCGGTGCGTGTGCCGCCAAAGCGCCGCGGCGTGTGTCGGGCCCTCGAGCCGGACGAGGCGCGGGCCGTCGTCAAGGTCGCGCTCGGCTGGCGCCCAAAAGGGCTCGCGGTGTTATGCGGTCTCTATCTCGCGCTGCGGGCATCCGAGATCGCAGCGCTCCGATGGGACCAGTTCGACCGGGACCTAGAGTGGGTGACGGTGACCGGCAAGGGCGACGTCACCGCCGACCTGCCGGTGCATCCGATCCTCGCAGCCGAGCTCGAGGACGCACAGACCGCCTGGCGTTGGCTGTTCCCCGGCTCGCGCGGTCGCGCGCACGTCCACCCGGCGACGATCTGGAACTGGACGACCGAGGTCTGCCGGGCAGCCGGGGTCGGCCACGTCGAGCCTCATCGGCTCCGCCACACCGCGCTTGCGACGGCGAACGATCGGCTCGGCGACCTGCGGGCGGTGGCGGCGTTCGCCCGTCATGCCCGGGTCGAGACGACGCAGCTCTACACCCGGACGTCCGCGCGGCAACTCCGCGCGGTGGCGTCGGCGCTGGACTACCTCGGAGACGTCGATGTCTGATCCTTCGGATGAGATCGCGAAAAATCTGTCCATATGGGGTTGACAGGTAGGCGGAGATGCGCGATACTGTCCATGTAAGCAGGACAGGCCACCAGAGAGGAGAGACAGATGGCCACCACCACCATCACCGTCGAGGTCATCAAGGGCCGCAACTTCGCCAAGGGTGTGAAGTACGCGAAGCGATTCGGCGGCCGGTTCGACCCCGCCACCAAGACCTGGCAGATCCCCGCCGATCGCCCCGAGGTCAAGAACCTCGCCGCCTACTACCTGCGGCCCGTCGGCGGCGGCTGCGGACTGTACACCGACGACCAGGGTTGCGTCCTCCACGGCGAGTACTGCGCCGAGGAGGCGGCCCGGTCCTGATCACGAGCCACGACCCGAGAGGAGACACCGCATGGCCACCACCACCGACGGAACCCGCACCTGGGTCCTCAACACCGACGGCGACGTCTGGGACCGCGACGAGCTCGTCACCGAACTCGTCCGGGACCTGCACCCCCGCCACCTCACCCCGGGCGACGACGACACCCACATCGTCCGCTGCCCCGACTGCGGCCAGACCGAGATCTGGACCGACCGGGAGCTCGCCGACCACGGCCGCTGCCGCACCACCGACGCCCGGTGTGAATGCGACGACGTCGTCGACGACCTCGACGAGGTCCGCCTCATCGACACCAT
>JALSJV010000230.1 GCA_026989215.1 Acidimicrobiia bacterium
CCACCGTCACGGTGGTCTCCAGCCCAGGGCCGGCGGCCACCCAGGGTCCGCCACCACCCCCACGGTGGTCTCCAACCCAGGGCTGGTGACCACCGGGAGGCTCCGCCCGGTTCTCCGCTCCGTACACTGCCCCGCATGGCCCAGGCCGTCGCCCCCCTCCGCATCGCCCGTTTCCGGGCCCTCTGGTTGGCGTCGATCTTCTCCAACCTCGGATCGTTCCTGCAGGCCGTCGCCGGGGCGTGGCTGATGCTGCAACTCACCGGATCGGCGACCTGGGTGGGGATGATGGTCGCCTCCAACACCCTTCCCCTCCTCTTCCTCGCCCTCGCCGCCGGGGCGGTCGCCGACATGCTGGACCGTCGCCGAGTCCTCATCGCCGCCCAGCTCACCATGGGCGCCGCCGCCGCCGCCATGGCGGTCCTCACCTGGGTCGGGGTCATCACCCCCGAGCTGCTGCTGGGCCTCGGACTGGTGATGGGTGTCGGACTCGCTTTCAACCTCCCCGCCTGGCAGGCCCTCATCCCCGATCTCGTCCCTCGGGGGATGGTCGCCTCCGCCGTCGCCCTCAACTCGGTGGCCTTCAACGTCGCCCGTTCGGTCGGCCCGGCCATCGGCGGTCTCCTCGTCGCCACCGTCGGGCCGGAAGCCGGGTTCGGGATCAACGCCCTCTCCTACCTCGGGGTGGTGGTCGTGCTCGCCTGGATGGCCCGCCGTCTCCCCGCCGCCGACCGGGAGGAGGCGTCGATGGTGAACGCCATCGCCCTCGGGGTGCGGTTCGCCCGTTTCACCCCCACCTTCCGGCGGCTGCTCGCCCTCGCCGCCCTCTTCGCCCTCACCTCGGCGGTGGTGCAGGCCGTGCTCCCCAACCGCACCGAAGAGCTGGGGGGCGGGCCCGGGTCGTACGGGATCCTCCTCGGGGCCATGGGGCTGGGAGCCCTCTTCGGGGGGCTCACCCGCGGCCCGATCGCCGAACGTCTCGGGGAACGGTCGGTCCCCGCCACCATCGTCCTGTTCGGGCTCGCCGGGGTCGGGCTCGGTCTCGCCCCCTCCATCGCCGTCGCCGTCGTCGCCCTCGTCGTCGCCGGTGCCGCCTGGGTGTGGACGCTCGCCACCCTCAACGCCACCGCGCAGCTCATGTCGCCGCAGTGGGTGCGGGGGCGGGCGATGTCGCTGTACACCCTGTCCTTCGTCGGTGTGCTCCCCCTCGGGTCGATCCTGGCCGGGTGGGTGGCGGACCGGCTGGGGGCGGGCGGAGCCGAGATGCTGCTCTCCGGCGGGGCGGTGGTCCTCGGCCTGGTCGCCCCCGTCTTCCGGATCCCACCGCTCGAACAGGTGGAGTCGCCGCTGTTCGAAGAGGAACGTCCGATCCCCGAACACGTCGACACCGAGGGCGGCCCGGTGATGGTCGTCAACACCTGGGTGCTCGACGCCGAGGAGATCGAGCCGTTCCTGGAGGTGATGCACGAGGTGCGTCTCGTCCGCCTCCGCACCGGCGCCTACCGCTGGCGACTGTACCGGGATGCCGCCGACCCGCACCGGCTCTCGGAGGTGTTCCTCACCGTCTCCTGGGAGGAGCATCTCGCCCAGCATCGTCGCATCGACGACGCCTCCGCCGAGCTGCTGCGGCGGGCCCGCCGGTTCGGCAGGGAAGACCCCGTCACCCGGCATCTGGTCGCCGTCGACGTCGAACACCCCGAGGATTGGCAGCGGCTCGTCGCCGCCCACGAGCAGTACCACGCCCGGGACGGGTCGATCCCGCTGTCCTCGGACCAGCCGGCCCGCTGACGGCGACTTCAATGGGGCGGTCGACGACGGAGGGCCTGCATGGAGTTCCACAGCATCCGCTACGAGGTGGCCGACCGGGTGGCCACGATCACGCTGAATCGTCCCGACCGGCTCAACGCCATCGACGAGCACATGCCGGGGGAGATCCGGCGGGCCGTCGAGGCGGCGGAGGCGGACTCGGGCGTCCACGTCGTGGTGGTCGCCGGGGCGGGCCGGGCGTTCTGCTCGGGATACGACCTGGAGTTGTTCGCCCAACGGCCCGACGCCCCCCACAGCCAGGACATGCCGTGGGATCCGATGGAGGACTTCCGGATGATGTCCCGCAACACCGAGGATTTCATGTCCCTCTGGAGGTCGTCCAAGCCGACCGTCGCCAAGGTGCAGGGGTATGCGGTGGCGGGGGGATCGGACATCGCCTTGGCGTGCGACCTGGTGGTGATGGCCGCCGACGCCAAGATCGGGTATCCACCGGCCCGGGTGTGGGGCTGTCCGACGACGGCGATGTGGGTGTATCGGGTGGGGGCGGAGCAGGCGAAACGAATGCTGCTGACCGGCGACCTGATCGACGGCGTGGAAGCCAAGCGGATCGGTTTGGTGCTGGACGCCGTCGCCGAGGCCGAGCTCGACGATCGGGTGGCGGCGTTGGTCGACCGGATCAAGGGTATCCCCCGTAACCAGCTCATGATGCAGAAGATGATGGTGAATCAGGCCTTCGAGAACATGGGGATGGCCACCACCCAGATGATTGCCACGCTGTTCGACGGGATCGCCCGCCACAGCCCGGAAGGGGTGTGGTTCAAGCGGCGGGCGGAGGAGGTGGGCTGGGTCCAGGCGGTGCGGGAGCGGGACTCGGGCGCCCCGATCGCTCCGGACGTCACCCGCCCGCACGGAGAGGGGCCCCGAGCCCAGGGCTCGTGACCACCGTGGCGGTGGTCTGCAGCCCTCGGAACCTCGGCGGGTTCCGCCGTCGGCGACGAGGGTCTTGAATCCCGGGGCCGGGTCCGGCACCTTCGGTACATGACCATCGAACGAGACTGTCGGGACCTGGCACTGCGCCAAGGCGGTGTCGTCCGCCGCGACCAGGTCCTCGAACTGGGGATGACCTCCCGGATGATCGAGCGGCGGCTGGCCTCGGGGGACTGGACTCTGGTGACGAGAGGTGTGTACCGGCTCTTCGCCGTCGCCGATCCCCGCCGCCTCGTCGAGGCGGCGGTGGCGGCGCTGCCGGGGGCGGTCGTCTCCCACGAGTCGGCCGCCGCCCTCCACCGCTTCCCCCTCATTCCCGACACGCCGCCCACCGTCACCGTCCACTCGTCCACCACCCACAGCTTTCCGGGGGTCACGGTGCGACGCACCCGGGACCTGGCCCGTCACCACGTGGAGCAGCGAGCCGGGCTGCCGGTGACGACGGTTCCCCGCACCGTCGTCGACCTGGCCGCGATCTACGGCGAGCGGCGACTCTCGGACCTCGTCGACGAGCTCGTCGCCTCGTCTCGGCTCGGTTGGAGCGCGCTGGTGGCGACGATCGACGAGGTGGCCCGACCGGGGAAGAGGGGTTCGGCGCTGCTCCGCCGGCTGGTCGAAGACCGCGCCGAGCCGGGGATGGTGGTCGCCACCCGGCTGGAGCGTCGGGGGTTGGCGGTGCTGCGGGCGGGCGGGTTGGCGCCTCCCGCCGTGCAGATGCCGATCCCCTGGGCCCCGGACCGCCGGTGGGACGCCGCCTACCCGGCCGAGCGGGTGGCGATCGAATGGGACTCGCGCCGCTGGCACACTCGGAGAGAGGATTTCCAGTCGGACCGGGAACGGGACCGGGAGGCGGCCGCCCACGGTTGGATCGTGCTCCGGTTCACCTGGGAGGACCTGCAGCTCCGACCGGATCGGGTCGTCGAGGAGATTCGAACCGTGCTCGAGCTGCGTGGATCCGTCGCCGGGTGAGTCACCCGCGATTGCCCGGGCCCCGGGCCGGTGACCACCGTGGCGGTGGTCCCGAGCCCTGGGCTCGCGTTCGCCGTGGGTCGGTGGCCACCGTGGCGGTGGTCCCGAGCCCTGGGCTCGAGAGCCCTCTCATCCGCGGGCGGCGGCCACCTTCTCCCTGACCGTCTCCAACGTCCGGCGGAGGGTCTTCAGCTCGTCTTTGAACGACGACACCGTCGCGTGGTAGATCTCCTCGGAGAGCTCGCCGAGGCGGGCGTCCAGCAGAGCCACCAGTGCGGCGGCCTCGTCGTCGGTGAGGTCGATCGTCACCACGCCGTACCTCCCGGTTGGTCGACACCATCATTCTGACTCACCGGACCCGCCGACGTCCGCAGTCCTCCTTCCCGATCCCGCGTGACCATCGGACCATCGTCGCCCGCTGCAACTATCCGGGGTGTCGTAGGGTTCCCCTGTCGATGGACGAACTGCGCCAACGCCTCGCCCGCGACCTCGACGGGGCCTTCCCCGACCTGGTCGCCCATCTCCAGGGGAGGCTGTACTCGGGTCTGCGCCGCCTCCACGGCGACGCCGCCGAAGACCTCGCCCAGGAGACCTTCATCCGCGCCTACCGGGCGCTTCGAGGATACGACCCGGATCGGATCCGTCGCCTCCGCCTCGACGGCTGGATCTGGACGATCGCCCTCAACCTCGGCCGGAACCACGCCCGGGACCGGGCCCGGCGCCCCACCCCGGTGCCCCTCGACGACCGCCACGGCGTCTCCGACCCCGAACCCGCCGACCTGGCGGCGTGGGATCGCCGTCTCGCGGCGCTGCCGTCGCCGCAGCGGACGGCGGTGGTGCTCCGCCACGTCGCCGGGCTGTCCTATCCGCAGATCGCCGAAGTCACCGGACGTCCCGAAGGGACGGTGAAGGCCGACGTCCACCGGGGACTCGCCCGGCTTCGGCGCATCCTCCAGGAGGAGACATGAGCATCGAACGCCAACTCGAGGCGCTGTGTGAGCCAGCTCCACCGACCGTCGCCGCCGGAGCCCTGCTGGGCGTCGGCCTGGCCGACGGATACCGGATCTTCGACTCTCCCGTCGGGGAGGTCGTCGTCGCGTTCAACGCCGCCGGGGTGTCGGCGGTGGACCTGGCCGACGATGACGTGGAGGAGCGGTTCCGGGACCGGTTCGGACGGCCCCTCGTCCCCGCCCGGGCTCCCCGGGGCTGGGAGGAGAGGATCGGCCGGGCGATCGAGCGGGGCACCCCCGGCGACCTCCCGGTCGACCTCCGCTCGGTGACCCCGTTCCAGCGGACGGTGTTGCAGGTGACCGCCACGATCCCGAAGGGGGAGGTGCGGCCCTACGGCTGGCTGGCCCGGGCGGTCGGCTCCCCCCGGGCGGTTCGGGCGGTGGGCACCGCGTTGGCCCGCAACCCGGTGCCGCTGATCATCCCCTGCCATCGGGTGGTCCGCACCGACGGACGTCTCGGTGCCTACTCCCTCGGCGGGTCACATCGGAAACGGCGGCTGCTCGCCCACGAGGGCGCCGACCCCGACCGTCTGGAACGGTTCGCCGCGCGGGGGGTGCGGTATGTGGGATCGGACACCACCGGGGTGTTCTGTCTGCCCACCTGCCGGCACGCCCGGCGGATCGAGGACCGCCACCGGATCGAGTTCGGCACGGACGAGGAGGCGGTCGCCGCCGGGTTCCGTCCCTGCCGGACCTGCCGCCCCGCCTGATCGTCGTCGCCACGGGGGAGCCGGATCCGGAGGGGGATCGCGGCAGGCCCGGAGGGGACTACCGTCGCGCAGGTGACAGACGTCGTCGTGGTCGGGGCTGGGATCGTCGGGCTGGCCACCGCCCGGGCGCTCGCCGACCGTGGGCTCGCCGTCACCGTGGTGGAGAAGGAGGGGCGGGTCGGAGTCCATCAGACCGGGCACAACAGCGGGGTGCTCCACTCCGGCCTCTACTACCGCCCGGGCTCCCTCAAGGCCCGTCTGTGTGTCGAAGGACGACGGCGCATGATCGAGTTCTGCACCGAACACGGGCTCCCCCTCGACGTGTCGGGCAAGGTGGTGGTCGCCACCGACGAGCGCCAGGTCACCGTCCTCGACGAGTTGGAGCGGCGGGGGCGGGCCAACGGACTGCGGGGGCTTCGTCGGCTCGGACCCGCGGAACTGGTCGAGGTGGAGCCCTACGCCACCGGGCTCGACGCCCTCTGGGTGCCCGAGGCGGGGGTCGTCGACTTCGCCGCCGTCGCCGACCGGCTCGCCGCAGGCCTCGCCGCCGACGGCGCGGAGGTCCTCACCGGCAGAGCGGTCGTCGGGATCGTCCGGACCGGGGGCGGGATCCGGGTGGGGACGACCGCCGGACCGATCTCGGCCCGATTCCTCGTCAACTGTGCCGGGCTGCACTCGGACCGGGTCGCCCGACTGGCCGGGGTCGACCCACCGGTGCGGATCGTCCCCTTCCGCGGCGACTACTACCGGCTCGCAGCGGACGCCGACCGTCTCGTCCGGGCCCTCATCTACCCGGTGCCGGACCCCCGGTTCCCTTTCCTCGGGGTGCATTTCACCCGGCGGATCGACGGGACCGTCGAAGTCGGCCCCAACGCGGTGCTCGCCCTGGGGCGGGAGCAGTATCGGGGGACCCGCCCGAACCTGGGGGACCTGGGGGAGGTGCTGCGGTATCGGGGATTCTGGCGGATCGTGCGGCGGTATTGGCGGACCGGAGCGGCGGAGTTGGCCCGGTCGGCGTCCCGGCTCACCTATGCGGCCGCCGCCCGGACGCTGGTGCCCGCCTTGGGGGCCCGGGACCTTCGACGGGCCGGTTCGGGGGTGAGGGCCCAGGCGGTGGATCCCGCCGGGACGCTGGTGGACGACTTCGTCCTGGTGGAGGGCGACGCGATGGTGCATGTCCTGAACGCGCCGTCACCGGCGGCGACGGCGTCGTTCGCCATCGGTGCCCACATCGCCGACCTGGCGGCACGGCACCTCTGACCCAGGGCTGGTGGCCACCGCGGCGGTGGTCTCGAGCCCTGGGCTCGTCCCCACCCTGGGCCGGTCACCACCGTGGCGGTGGTCCCGAGCCCTGGGCCGGTGGCCCACTGGGCATCGAAGGGGCGCGGGCGGTAGCGTGCGGTGGGATGGACCTGCCGATCAGCGAAGGGCTGCTCGTCGTCGTCAAACGGGACTGCGAGACCTGCCAACTCGTCCTGCCGGTCCTCGGCCAGATCCTCGACGGCCCCGGACTCGTCGTCGTCTCCCAGGACGACCCGTCCTGGCCCCCCGGGTTCGCACCCGTCGACGACACCGACCTCGCCATCTCCTGGCGTCTCCAGACGGAGGTGACACCGACCCTCTACCGGATCGAGGACGGCGAACCGGTGGCGACGGCGGCGGGCTGGAGGAGAAGCGAATGGGAGCGGGTGTCGGGCGTGGCGGACCTCGCGCCCGACCTCCCGGCCCACCGTCCCGGATGTGGCTCGAGACTGTTCGAACCGGACGTGTACGAACGGATCCGCCGACGGGAGGCCGGGAGCCGTCTCACCTCCCGGCGGATCCCCCTCGGCATCTCGGAAGACCCGATCGAGGCCATGTTCGGGCGGGGGTGGTCGGACGGGCTCCCCCTGGTGCCACCGACGGAGGAGCGGGTCGAGGCGATGCTCGCGGGCACCACCCGTGACCCCGCCGAGGTGGTGTGTGTGATGCCGCCCGACCTCGTCGAATGTACGGTGGAGAAGGTGGCGATCAACGCCGTCATGGCGGGATGTCGGCCCGAGTACCTCCCCGTCGTCCTCGCCGCGGTCGAAGCCGCCGCCACCGACCGCTTCAACATCCACGGACTCGCCGCCACCACCTACTTCTCGGGTCCGGTCGTCATCGTCAACGGGCCCGTCGCCCGCCGGATCGGCATGAACTCGGGGATCAACGTTCTCGGCCCCGGCAATCGCGCCAACGCCACCATCGGCCGGGCCCTCAACCTGGTGGTCCGCAACGTCGGCGGGGCGGTCCCGGGGGGAATCGACCGGGCCACCCTGGGCAGCCCCGGCAAGCTGACGTTCTGTTTCGCCGAGGACGAGGCGGGATCGCCGTGGGAGTCGCTGGCCGTCGAGCGGGGATTCGACGGCGACGCCTCGACGGTCACGTTGTTCGCCGGGCACGGTCCCCACGAGATCGTCGATCAGCTCTCCCGCACCGCCGAGTCCCTCGCCACCTCCTTCGCCCTACAGCTCCGTACCGTCGCCCACGCCAAACTGGCGATCCGTTTCGACGCGATCGTCGTGGTCTCGCCCGAACATGCTCGGATCTTCCGGGAGGCCGGCTGGTCCAAGCGGCGTCTCCGGGAGGAGGTGCTGGAGCGCTCGACCCGGCCGGGAGGAGAGCTCGTGCGCGGCGCCGGAGGCGTCGCCGAGGGTCTTCCCGAGACCTTTGCCGAGGGGTCGGTGCCGAAGTTCTCCGCCGACGGGCTGTGGTTCGTCCACGCCGGTGGGACCGCCGGGTTGTTCTCGGGGATCATCGCCGGGTGGGTCAACGGTCCCGGCGGATCCCAGATGACGACCGTCGAGGTGGGCACCTGACCGGGGCGGTTCGTCCGGAGACACGGGCTCCGGACGGGGTGGGACGGCTAGGGTCGGAGGGCATGACGATCCTGCTCGACCCCACCGCCGAGAAGACCCCGGCACTCCGCCCGCTCGCGGCGCGGCCCTCGTCCCTCGACGGCGTCACGGTGGCGTTACTGGACATCTCCAAGCCGAGGGGCGACGTGTTCCTGGATCGACTCGCCGAGCTCCTGGTGGCCCGAGGAGTCGGCATCCGCCGCTACACGAAGCCGACGTTCGCCAAACCGGCCCCCGCCGACCTGCGGCGACGGATCGCCGAGGAATGCGGGGCGGTGATCGAGGCGCTCGCCGACTGAGGGTCGTGCACGTCGTGCAGTGTGCACGACATCGCCGACTTCGAGGCCCGGGGGATCCCGGGGGTGTTCGTGGCATCCGTCGAGTTCGTCGACGCCGCCGATGCCCAGGCTCGTGCGCTCGGCGTGGAACCACGTCGGGTGTTCGTCCCCCACCCCATCCAGGATCGCACCGACGAGGAGATGCGTCGGCTGGCCGAGGCGGCCGCCGAGGACGTGATCGCCGCCCTCGTCGCAGGGTGAACGGGGTCCCGGGCCCTGGGCCGCCGGCCACCGTGGGGGTGGCCCCGGGCCCTGGGCTTGTCGCCGGTGTGGGCCGTCGGCCACCGTCAGGGTGGTGTCGAGCCCTGGGCCGGTGACCGAGGCTCGACGGTGCCCATCGGGAGGCGGGAACGCCACCGACCGTCGAGGTCGTGAAACGCCGCCGCCACCGCCGGGGCGGTGGGGACCAGTCCGATCTCCCCCACCCCTTTGATCCCGAAGGGGGCCCGGGGTTGGGGGACCTCGACG
Organism: Acidimicrobiia bacterium; assembly: GCA_026989215.1. Taxonomy (GTDB): domain Bacteria; phylum Actinomycetota; class Acidimicrobiia; order Spongiisociales; family ZC4RG35; genus S012-128. The sequence goes on from JALSJV010000230.1 coordinate 9,126, forward strand.
ATGATCGTCTCCACCGGCGGCATGTCCTTCGCCCGGAGGATCCCCAGGCTCCGTAAGCTCATGTTCGTCGGGCGCCCTTCGGCGTCGGCGGGGAACTCCTCGGACAGGGCGTAGCCCAGGCCCATGTGGACCGCCCCCTCCACCTGGCCGCGGACCAGGGTGGGATTCACCGCCCGGCCGACGTCGTGGGCCGCCACCACCCGCTCGATCCGACCCGACTCCCGATCCGCCACCACCAACTGGCAGGCATAGCCGAAGGCGGAATGCACCAGCGGGTGCTCCTTGCCCGACTCGATCGAATCGGTCCAGTCCACCCGGTACTCGCCCGGGTAGTCCACGCCCCGCCGGCGTCCGTCGGCCTCGGCGGCCCGACAGGCGGCGGCGACCGCGCCTGCCCCCATCAGCGTTCCCCGGGAGCCGGTCGTCTGACCTGCGCCCAGCTCCCGGGTCGTGTCCACCACCACCCGCACCGACTCCGGGGCGACCCCCAGCTCCTCCACCGCCACCTGCTGGACGACGGTGTTGACGCCCTGACCCATCTCCGTCCAGCAGTGGCGGACCTCCACCGTCCCGTCGTCGTCGAAACGCACCACGGCCCGGGAGACCTCGACGGCGCCGTTCCCCAGCCCGCTGTTCTTGATCGCCAGGGCCATCCCCACCGCCTTGCCGGCGGCCTTCGCCTCCTCGTAGGCGTCGCGGATCGCCTCCAGACAGGCCCGAGCGCCTGCCGCGCCCTCGTCCATGATCTGGCCGGGGCCCCACACGTCCCCGGGATCGACCACGTTGCGGGCCCGCATCTCCCACGGGTCGAGCCCGACGGCAGCGGCGAGGCGGTCGATCATCCCCTCCATGGCGAACTGGGCCTGGTTGGCTCCGAAGCCCCGGAAGGCCCCGCAGACCGGGTTGTTGGTGCGGACCGCCACGGCCTCGACGTCGATGTTGGGGATCCGATAACACCCGCCCGCGTGCCCCGCCGCCCGCTCGAGGACCTTCATCCCCACCGACGCATAGGGGCCGGAGTCTCCCAGCAGCCGGGCCCGGACCGCGGTGAGGCGCCCTTCGGCGTCGCAGCCCGCCTCGTATTCGAGGCGGATCGGATGACGTTTGGCGTGCATCAACATCGACTGTTCGCGGGTGAGGGTGCACTTGACGGGACGTCGCAGCAGCCATGCCGCCAGGGCCGTCTGGGCCTGATTGGACATGTCCTCCTTCCCGCCGAAGGCCCCTCCGTTGGACACCAGTTCCACCTCGACGACCGCCGGGTCGACACCCAGGACGGAGGCGATCTGGTCTCGGTCGTCCCAGATTCCCTGACCTCCCGACCACACCTTGAGTCGCCCGTCCGGGAGGGGCGCGGCGACGGTGGATTCGGGCTCCAGGAAGGCGTGTTCGACCCGCTGGGTCCAGAACACCTCCCGCACGACGTGGGCGCTCGCCGCCAGGGCGGCGTCAACGTCGCCTCGGCGGTACGAGGAGACCGACAGGACGTTGCCGTCCAGTCCCCACACCGCGTCGTCGGGGTCGTCGACGGCCCGCTCCGGGTCGGTGATGGGCCGCAGCGGCCGGTATTCGACGTCGATGAGCTCGGCGGCGGCCCGCGCCTGCTCCCGGGTCTCGGCCACCACCATCGCCAGGACGTCGCCGAGGTAGGAGGTGCGGCCGCCTTCGGGGATGAAGACCGGCCAGTCCCGGTGGATGATCCCCACCCGAAGCTCACCGGGGACGTCGGCGGCGGTGAGGACGGCGACCACGCCGGGGGCGGCGGCCGCTCGGGTCGTGTCGATGCGCACCACGTCGGCCCGGGCATGGTCGGCCAGCCGGAGGAACCCGTGAAGCATCCCGGGCAGGCGCAGGTCGTCGATGAAGTCCCGGTCGCCGAGGGTGAGCTCGCGCGCCTCGTAGCGGATCCCCGACGTGCCGACGCCGCCAACCGGTTCCACCTTGGGGATCACCCCGTGGGCGATGTCGTCGACGGCGTCGAGGATCGAGAGATAGCCGGTGCAGCGGCACAGGTTTGCGCCGAGGTGCCGGGCCGCCTCGTCCCGGGTGAGAGCGTCCCCTCTGCGGTCGATGAGGGCCTTGGCGCGCATCACGATGCCGGGTGTGCAGAATCCGCATTGGAGGGCTCCGTGGGCGGCGAAGGCGTCGGCGTAGAGGGAGCGTTCGGCCTCGTCGAGGCCCTCGAGGGTGAGGACCTCGGCACCCTCGACCTTGGCGAGCGGAGTCTGGCAGGCGACCCGGGCCTTGCCGTCGACGATCACCGTGCACGCACCGCACTGGCCCGAGGGTGCGCAACCGTCCTTCGGGGAGGTGATCCCGAGCCCGTCACGGAGCGCGGAGAGCAGGTGGGGATGGTCGTCGCCGACTTCGACGTCGAGGCCGTTGAGGCGGAAACGGGTCATGGGTCCACGATACGCGAGATTCGGGGTCGAGGCCTGCACGGCGGGTCGGCCGGAGGGCAGAGGGGGCGTGGGGCGGCGAGCCCAGGGCCGGGGATCACCGTGGCGGTGGTGACGAGCCCTGGGTCGCGATCCGACCGGGGGCCGGCGACCACCGTGGCGGTGGTGACGAGCCCTGGGCCGGGGGCCGAGGCGGCGGTCAGGAGAAGACCGTTTTCGGTCGCTCCTGTAGCTCGCCGTCCACGTAGATGTCGACCTTCTCGTTGTAGAAACAGACCAACCCGGCGATGGGCATCGACTCGGGGAGGGGGAACGGATAGCTCCAGACGATGTCCTCGTGGAGGGTCCCGTCGATCTCGACCGACCAGTACCGAGCCTCCCCCTTGTAGGGACAGGAGGTACGGGTGGAGCTGGGTCGGAGCAGGTCGAGACGGACATCGGTTTTCGGCAGGTAGTAGCGAACCGGAAGCCCCGTCTCGAACAACAACGTCGGATGCCGGGACTCGGCCACCGTCACCCCGTCGATCTCCACCCGGACGTGTCGAGAGCTGGGGAGGGCGTCGATTCGGGTGTAGGGATCCCTCGGGTGAACGTACACCTCTTCGTCCTCCTCGAACCAGTGGTCCATCTTTCGCCACACGAAGGCGACATGGTCACGGATCTCGGGCAACGGCGAGTCCGGATACCGGTAGGCGGCGGCGGTGGCCTCGGCCCGTTCGGTCTTGACCGTGTACACCGTCGCCTCCCCTCGGCTGGGCGACCGGCGGGTCTCGCCGGTCTCGACCAGCAGGTCGGTGCGGACGTCGCCGAGGGGGAAGTAGTAGGTCGGGTAGTACGGCTTCTCCCACACCAACAGCGGACGGCGGGAGTCGGCCACCTTCTCCCCGCCGAGGTACACACGAACCCATTTCTGGCTCGGCTCGGCCCGAACTCGTCCCCGTTCCGCCATGGCTCACCTCGCTCGTCGTCTACGTCTCTGCACCAACCGGCGTCGCGGGCGGCCCATTCCCTGCTCGGAACCCTGGGTTGTGGAGAGGGGTATGGCCACCGGGGAACCCGGGGTTGAGAGGGGGAGGGGTTCTGGGGGCCGTCGGGGGTGGCGGGTCCCCCGGAGAACCCTGGGTTCGGAGAGCGGAGAGGGACGGGAGCGGTGGGGAGTCGTCAGGGGTCGATCGGTTCCATCCCCACGGGGAGTGGGGTCTGCCATGCCCTCCAATACGAGGCGAAGCGGGCGACGAAGGCGTCCGGCTCCTCGGCGTAGGCACGGGTTCCGAGGATGCGGGCTGCAGTGCGGAGCTCGGCTCGACGGTGCTGGGTGAGGGCCGCCAGCAGGGACCGATCCACCGGGTCGGGGCAGAGGTCGGGGAGCGCAGCCACCAACCGCAGCATGACCGCCAGGTCGTGTTCCTCGCCCAGGGCCTCCCCCAACCGGTCGAGCTCCCGGGCCTCCGCCTCCAGCACCTCCGGCCACAGGGGACGGAGGATCTCCACCTGATGGCGCAGATACTTGACCCGTTTCCGCCACCGATGGAAGTTGTGCTCGGTCGGTTCGTCGAAGGCCTGGCGCATCTCGCGACGTCCGCGGCGGTAGGTGCGTGCCAACCCTCCGGCCACCGTCGAGAAGGAATGGACGAGGGGTCGGGCCGCAGCCACCCCGGGGAGACGATGGTCGCCCTCCACCGGCCACGACGCGTACCTGGCTCGGGCACTTCGAAGGTTCCGGACCACGGTCGGCAGGATCGTCTCATCCTCCAACACTCGCCGTCGCCGGCGGAGATGGCGCTCGTCGAGGCGTGCCACCAGATCGTCGAAGATCCCCGGGGCGAGGCGATCGTCGTATCGCGCCCGGAGGTCGCGTACCGCGGCGGCGATCACCGCTCCGTCACGCATCGGGGCGAGCAGCCGGGCGGTGTCCCGCAGCAACGCGTTCTCGGCCCGGTACACGTCGTCGCCGATGGCGTCACGGACGAGCCGGAGGATCGCTCGGAGTCGCTTCATCGCCTTACGGGCCCGATGCACGGCCGAATCGATGTCGCCGTCGGGGCGGGTCAGTCCCTCGAGGGCCGAATCGAGCTGCTCGAGGGTGACCCGACGCATCCCCTCGGCGAGACGTTCGTCGGGGGCGAGGGCGAACCGTCGGTGGGACACGGCGGGAAGGTAGCCGGAACGTCGGTCGGGGAGGTGGGGGTCGGTGGGCCCGGTCATGGCTCCAGCGTAGGGCACCCGCCCGCCGAGGTGGGGAGCGCCTCGGTCCGGTCTCCAGCCCAGGGCTGGGGGCCACCGTGGGGGTGGTGGCGAGCCCTGGGCTGGGGGGTTCTGAGGGCTGGGGGCCACCGTGGGGGTGGTGGCGAGCCCTGGGCTGGGGGCCCGGCGGGACCGGGGGAGGGCCGTGGGAGACCCGGCGGATCCCGGGCTGGTGCGAGGGCGGGGTCGGCGTAGCCTGTC
>JALSJV010000231.1 GCA_026989215.1 Acidimicrobiia bacterium
TCGAGCGAGGCGTCGAGCACCCATCCCGTTGGCGAGGCGGACCACGCCGAGCCTCACGTTCGCTCGAAGCATGACAGCCAACCGTTGCCTCAGGAGCGATCTGAATCGCCCTGGGTTTGGTGGAGACTCGTTCTATTGGTCTCCAATCGTTGCTGGTGTGGCTGGTTGAGCGTAGTGGGCCTCCTCGTAGTCGATGGGTGGGACGTCGCCGAGGTAGCCGTGGAGCCGCTGGGTGTTGTGCCAGTGCACCCACCCCAGGGTGGCGAGTTCGCCGTCGTCGACGCTGCGCCACGGCCCCTGGTCGGGGCCGTGGATCAGCTCCGACTTGTAGAGGCCGTTGACGGTCTCAGCCAGGGCGTTATCGAAGCTGTCGCCGACGGATCCGATCGAGGGCACCGCGCCGAGCTCGGCGAGGCGTTCCCCGTACCGCACCGAGGTGAATTGACTCCCGGCATCGGAATGCGCCACGAGGCCTTCGAGTCGGGTGCCTCGCTTCCAGCGGGCCATCTCCAAGGCGTCGAGCACCATGGAGGTGCGCATGTGGCCGGCGACCCGCGCAGGCGACGATCATCCGAGAGAACGCGTCGGTGATGAAACACCACGTACGCCATCCCGGCCCAGGTCGCCACATAGGTGAGATCCACCACCTAGAGGCGATTCGGCGCCTCGGCGGTGAAGTCCCGATCCCCGAGATCCGCCGGCCGTGGGGCAGCAGGATCGGGTCGGGTGGTACGCATCCGCCGGCGGCGGGTGACCCCACGGATGCCCAACCGGCGCATGAGCCGTGCCAGCTGGTCCCGGCCGATGCCGTGACCCGCCCGGCGGGCCGCCTTCCACAGCTTGTGCGCCCCGTACAGCTTCCGGTTCGCCACCCACAGCGCCAACAGGATCGGCATCATCACCTGGTCCCGCCGCGCCCTCGCCGACGGGCCCCGCTTCTTGACGGCGTAGTACGTCGACGGGGCCACTTGCAGGGTCCTGCAAATGGGCTCGACCCCGAACGCTTCGCGATGGTCGTCGATGAACGTCACGATCTCTTGTGTGGGCGGTCGAGCCCCTATGCGAAGAAAGCCGACGCCTTCTTCAGGATCTCGTTGGCTCGACGCAGCTCACGGTTCTCCTGCTCGAGGGCTTTGATCCTCGCCGCATCCGAGCTGGTCAACCCGGGGGTCACTCCCTCGTCGATATGGGCCTACCGCACCCAGGTGCGCACCGACTCCACCCCGTAGCCAAGCTGCTCCGCGACCCGTTTCACCGCCCCGTGCCGCTGCCCCGTCTCCGCTCGCAACCGGCGGACCAGCCGCACCGCCTGGGCCTTCTCCTCAGGGGAGTACCGCCGCGTCGTCGGCTTCCCCGGTGTCATCTCTCTACTCATAACTCTCATGCTCGCTTCCAAGGCCGAGAGCCTCCAACTTTCCGAGGGCGATTCACGGAGGTTGGGAGCGGCCGTGGTCGCCGTCTGTCAGGCCGACCCGGTGAGAGCGGCCGAGTTCTCGGGGCTGTACTCCCTCCAGACGACCCTCCTCTGCGACCCCGACCTGAGCGCCCACAGCGGATCCGGCATCCGGGAGGGGACGCTGGCGCAGGTCCTCTACGACGTCGCCCCGTTCCGTCGGGATCACAGCCGGGCCACCGGTCGGGCGATGGTGGAGAAAGGGCGGGCCAGCGGCATGCATCGCGTCGACAACCCCTGGCTGATACCCGCCGAGTTCGTCATCGACACCGCCGGGATCATCCGACTCGCCTACCGCTACCAGCACCGATGCGACCTGCCCGACACCGAGCTGCTGTGTGCCGCCGTCGAGGAGACGATCGAACCCGAGGAGGTATCGAGATGAACACCATGATTCGCCTGGCGACAGCCCTGGCGCTGGTGGTCGCCGCCTGCGGCGGCGGCGGCACCACCGAGAATGCCCCCCCCGCAGGAGCAGGCCACGGCCGGCCGGCAGGAGGAGGCCACGGCCGGCCGGCAGGAGGAACCGGCACCGCCACCACCGGGGCCGGCGGGGGGCGGGTTCTGTGCCCGTGCCGCCCAGGTCA
>JALSJV010000232.1 GCA_026989215.1 Acidimicrobiia bacterium
TGCTGCCCTCGATCGTGACGGTGCGGGTCGAAGGGTTCGGCGGACCGGGATCCGGCTCCGGGGTCGTCTACTCCGCCTCGGGGTACGTGATCACCAACGACCACGTCGTCCAGGGCGGCGAGTCCTTCACCGTCGAGTTCACCGACGGCACCTCGGTCCCGGCGACCCTCGTCGGGTCCGACCCCCTCACCGACCTGGCGGTGCTCGACGTCGACCGGGCGGGCGTCACCCCGATCGTGTTCGGCGACGCCGCCGCCCTTCAGGTCGGGGACGTCGCCGTGGCGGTCGGAAACCCGCTGGGTCTGCGAGGCGGGCCGTCGGTGACCGCCGGCGTGGTGTCGGCGGTGGGACGCACCCTCCAGGTGAGTCCCGACACCATCCTGTACGGCCTGCTGCAGACCGACGCCCCCATCACCCGCGGCTCCTCCGGAGGGGCCCTCGTCAACGACCGCGGGGAGCTGATCGGCATCACCACGGCGATCGGCGTCTCCGACGTCGGCGCCGAGGGGCTCGGCTTCGCCGTCCCCTCCGACCTGGTCGCCGGAGTGGTACCCGACCTCATCGTCGACGGCGAGGTCCGCCACGCCTTCCTCGGCATCACCGGCACCACGGCGACGGCCCGTGCGGCCGGCGGTGTCGCCCCGAGCGGAGCGGTCATCACCGACTTCGCCGGCGATTCGGCCATCCGGCGAGCCGGCGCCCAGATCGGCGACGTCATCGTCGCCCTCGACGGACAGTCGGTCTCCTCCCTCGACGAACTCATCACCCGGCTCCGGCATCTCCGCGCAGGGGATGAGGTGACGGTCACCGTCGAACGAAACGGCAACCGGCTCGACCTCGACGTCACCCTCGGATGGTTCCGGCCATGAGCGACGACGACCTCTTCTCCCGACTCTTCGAGCTGTTCGACCAGCCGGGACCGGTCAACCTGAGGCTGGCGGCAGAGGTGGCACGGCACCTGGCGGGCGAGCGGGAACCGATCGAACCGTGGGCGGCCGAAGAGTTTCGGGAGCTGACCCGCCTCGCCGAGTTCCGCCTGGAACAGGTCGCCCCGTTCCCGATCACGCCCGCACCCGACGTCCTCCCCGTCGACGCACCCACCTGGGCCCAGGAGTCCCTCGAAGGCCTCGCCTACCTCGCCGACTCGCTCTCGGGGATCGCCGAGGGCGCGGCCGGGCCGGCCGCCGCCATCCTCGGGCCCCTCGGTCCGGCCCTGGCGGGGATGCAGCTCGGATCGCTGGTCGGCGCCCTGGCCCGCTGGGTGATGGCGAGCTTCGACGCCGGCGTGCCGGTGCGGGGAGACCGCCCCACCACCTTCGTCGTCCCCAACATCGAGGACTTCACGGCCCGGCACGGCCTGGACCCCCGCCACGTCCGGCTGTGGGTGGCCCTCAACGAGACCGCCCACCGCGGGGTGTTCCGGGTGCCGTGGGCCTTCGACCATCTCGCCGAGCTGCTCGCCCGGTTCGGCGGCGCCGTCCGGATCGACCCCGAACGCCTCGGTGAGCTCCTCGCCGGGATGCAGGGGGGGATCGAGCCGGGGACCATCGACCCGGACGTGTTCGCCGAGCTGTTCGACAACGAGGACCTGCGCCGGGAGCAGGCCGAGCTGGAGGCGTTCCTCGGTTTCGTCGGAGGATTCACCCGCCTGCTCGTGGAACGGGCAGGCGCCGAACTCCTCCCCGACCTGGAACGGCTCTACGCCCACCGGGACGACGACCGGGCGGAAGGGCTCGGAGCCGAAGGCACCGCTCTGGCCGCCACCTTCGTCGAGCCGTCGGCGATCGCCAAGGGAGCGGACTTCTGCCGTGAGGTGGCTCGCCGCTACGGGGAGGAGGCTCTCGACTCGGTGTGGCGGAAGCCGGGCCGGTTCCCCACCGCCGCCGAAGTGGAGGATCCGGTGGCATGGGCGGCCCGGGTGCTGTTGGACGATCTCGCCTGACCGCCGGGGGGTAGGATCGGCCTCCGAGATTCGACGACGGAGGAGACATGGCAGCACAGGTGGGCTCGAAGGCCCCTGACTTCACCCTGA
>JALSJV010000233.1 GCA_026989215.1 Acidimicrobiia bacterium
CGAGGGTGGAGACGTACTCGTAGCCCTCGTCGGGCCGTGCGAACACGAAGAACCCGGCGAAGCGGTGGATCGCCCAGAAGGCGACGAACATGATGGCGATCAGCCCGGCGGCCGCGAACGAGGTCAGCAGGCCGACCAGCAGGCCCAACCCGATCGCGATCTCCCCGACCGCCGAGATGCGTGCCTGGGTCTCGGGGCTCCGGAACCCCTTCGACGCGAACCACGAGGCGGTCCCCTCCAGGTTTCGGCCGTGGTTGACGCCGTGGCGGACGATCACCAGCGCCAGCCACACCCGGAGGATGAGCATTGCGGCGTCGATCGTGTCCATGGGGTCCTTCCCGGTCTCTGTATACCTCAATGTCGGTCTCCCGGGGATCTCGCCCCGAAGGTCGCATCCCCGACCTTCGTTTGCTTTCGCCGTCTCGCTCGGAGAGGCCCCTCCCCCTCGCTTCGCCCGAGTTCTTCCCCCTCTCTGAGGGGGAAGTACCCCACGCCGTGAGGCGTGGGGGGATGGGGGTGCAGCAGTGCGCGGCTTGCCGCGCGTGACGTTGAGGGGGAAGTACCCCACGCCGTGAGGCGTGGGGGGATGGGGGTGCAGCAGTGCGCGGCCCGACGCGGCGTCAGGAGAGGGCGAGCTTCAGGACCTCGTCGATCGCGTCGACCAGGTGGATCGTCATCTCCTTGCGGACCGGGTCGGGGAGGTCGTCCAGGTCCACCTCGTTCCGGGCGGGGAGGATCACCTCGGAGAGGCCCGCTCGCTGCGCGGCCAACACCTTCTGTTTGATCCCGCCGACGGGCAGGACCTTCCCGGTCAGGGTGATCTCCCCGGTCATCCCCACCTCGGGTCGGACCCGACGGCCCGTGAGCAGGGACACCAGCGCGGTGACCATCGTCACCCCCGCCGAAGGGCCGTCCTTGGGGATGGCGCCCGCCGGGACGTGCAGGTGGAAGCGGCGTCGCAGGGCATCGGTGACGATCCCGAGCTCGTCGGCATGGGCCTGGACGTAGGAGAGGGCGATCTGCGCCGACTCCTTCATCACGTCCCCGAGCTGGCCGGTCAGGGTGAGGCCGGTGTCTCCCTCCATGGTCGACGCCTCGACGAAGAGGACGTCCCCGCCCGCCCCCGTGACGGCCAGGCCCGTCGCCACCCCCGGCACGTCGGTTCGGTCCTTGGCCTCGTCCCTCCAGACCTTCGGCTTCCCCAGATACTCGACCAGGTCGTCGGGATGGACCGTCACCGTGTGGGTCCCGTCGCCGCGGGCGATACGGGTCGCCACCTTGCGGACGAGCTTGCCGAGCTCCCGTTCCAGTCCGCGGACCCCGGCCTCCCGGGTGTAGCGGTCGACGATCGCCGTCAGGGTCTCGTCGGGCACCTCGACCTCGTCGGGTCGAAGGCCCGCAGCTCGGATCTGGCGGGGGAGGAGATGGTCTCGGGCGATCTCCACCTTCTCGTCGTCGGTGTAGCCGTCGATGCGGATCACCTCCATCCGGTCGAGGAGCGGGGCCGGGATGGTCTCGGTGACGTTGGCGGTGGCGATGAAGAGGACGTCGGACAGGTCCAGGTCCACCTCCAGGTAGTGGTCTCGGAAGGTGTGGTTCTGGGCGGGGTCGAGAACCTCGAGCAGCGCCGACGAGGGGTCCCCCCGCCAGTCGGCTCCCACCTTGTCCATCTCGTCGAGGAGGAACACCGGGTTCATCGTCTCGGCCTCGATGAGGGCGCGGGCGATGCGTCCGGGACGGGCACCCACGTAGGTCCGGCGGTGGCCTCGGATCTCGGCCTCGTCCCGGACGCCACCGAGGGCGACCCGGACGAACCTCCGGTCCAGCGCCCGGGCCACCGACTCACCGAGGGAGGTCTTGCCCACACCGGGAGGTCCCACCAGCAGCAGGATGGCTCCCGCCTCCTGCTCGGCGTCCTCCACCCCACGTTCCAGGCGGAGCTTGCGCACCGCCAGATGCTCGATGATGCGCTCCTTCACGTCCCCGAGGCCGGTGTGGTCGGCGTCCAGCACCGCTCGGGCCTCGTCGAGGGAGAGGCGGTCCTCGGTGCGGCGGCCCCAGGGCACGTCGAACATCGTGTCCAGCCAGGTGCGGATCCACGAATGCTCGGGCGACTGTTCGCTCATCCGTTCCAGGCGGTCGATCTCCCTCGTGATCGCCTCGACCACCTGCTCGGGGGCGTCGAGCTCCTCCAGACGGGCCCGGTACTCGGCGGCCACGTCGTGTTCTTCGCCCAGCTCCTTCTTGATCGCCTCGAGCTGGGTGCGGAGCAGATACTCCTTCTGGCTCTTCTCGATGCGTTCGGCCGCCTCGTCGCGGACTCGCTTCCGCAGCTCCAGGTCGGCGAGCACCTCCCGCATCCATCCGAGCAGCTTGCCGAGCCGCTCCCGCACGTCGAGGGTCTCCAACACCTCCACCTTCTGGGCGAGGGTCAGGTCGGGGGAGTACACGGCGAGGTCGGCGAGCTGGGAGGGGTTGTCGATGCCGAGGACACGTTCGGCGACCGCCTCCATGCCTCGGTGGGCGAGGATCTCGGTGACGACGGCGCGGTATTCGGCGGCCAGCTCGTCGAGGGCGGCGTCGCGGACGTCGGCCTCCGGCTGGGGTTCGGCCTCCACCCAGAGCGCTCCTTCGGGCCCGGTGGAGCCCGATCCGACCCGGGCACGGGAGATCCCCGACACGACCACGTTGCCCTGGTCGTCGGCTTCGTGGATCTCGGCGATCGTCCCGACCTTGGCGTAGGAGCCGTCGATCCGGGGGACGAGCAGCATCCGGTCGTCGGCCTGCCGGGCGGCGGCCAACGCCTTGCGTCCCTCCTCGGTCTCGATGCGGAGGGTCACCACCATGTGGGGGAAGACCACCCCGTTGCGGAGGGGGAGGACGGGAAGGGTGAGGGTGGATTCGTGTGTGTCGCTCATGTCGTCTCGGGTTCTCGACGCTCGGTGGAGACACCCGTTGAGTCCGCCAACGGGATCTGGCAGCATGATATTCCACCAAAGGTGGAAATATGACAATACCCGACTCAGGTTCTACTATCCGAGGTGGCTCACCCATCTCGCACACTTCTCAATATTGGAGGGATCCATGGCACGCGCAGTAGGAATCGACCTCGGGACCACCAACTCGGTGATCGCCGTCCTCGACGGCGGTGAGCCGACCATCATCCCCAACGCCGAAGGCAACCGGACGACCCCGTCGGTCGTCGCCTTCAAGGACGGCGAGGTGCTGGTGGGTGAGGTCGCCAAACGACAGGCGATCACCAACCCCGACCACACCATCCGGTCCGTCAAACGCCACATGGGCACCGACTGGACCATCGAGGTGGACGGGAAGAAGTACACCGCCCAGGAGATCTCGGCCCGCATCCTCATGAAACTGAAGCGGGACGCCGAGGCCTTCCTGGGCGACACGGTGAACGAGGCGGTCATCACCGTCCCCGCCTACTTCAACGACGCCCAGCGTCAGGCCACCAAGGAGGCCGGTCAGATCGCCGGTCTGGAGGTCCTGCGGATCATCAACGAGCCGACGGCGGCGTCCCTCGCCTACGGCCTCGACAAGGAGCACGACCAGACGATCCTCGTCTTCGACCTCGGGGGCGGCACCTTCGACGTGTCGGTGCTGGAGATCGGGGACGGGGTCTTCGAGGTGAAGGCCACCTCCGGTGACACCCACCTCGGGGGCGACGACTGGGACCAGGCGATCATCGACTGGCTCGTCCAGGGTTTCAAGAACGACCACGGGGTGGACCTCTCCAAGGACCGGATGGCGCTGCAGCGGCTCAAGGAGGCCGCAGAGAAGGCCAAGATCGAGCTGTCGTCGGTGATGGAGACCGAGATCAACCTGCCCTTCATCACCGCCACCGCCGAAGGGCCCCTGCACCTGCAGCGGAAACTGACCCGCTCGGAGTTCCAGAAGCTCACCGAGGATCTCCTCGAGCGCTGCAAGGGTCCGTTCCATCAGGCGGTGAAGGACGCCGGCATCAACATCTCCGACATCGACCACGTCATCCTCGTCGGGGGCTCCACCCGGATGCCCGCCGTCCAGGAGATGGTGAAGGAGCTCACGGGGAAAGAGCCCCACAAGGGGGTCAACCCGGACGAGGTCGTCGCCGCCGGAGCCGCCATCCAGGCCGGGGTCCTCAAGGGTGACGTCAAGGACGTGCTGCTGCTGGACGTCACGCCCCTCACCCTCGGGATCGAGACCAAGGGCGGGGTGATGACGAAGATGATCGAGCGGAACACGACCATCCCCACCCGCCGGTCGGAGATCTTCACCACGGCCGAGGACAACCAGCCCGAGGTGGAGATCCACGTGCTGCAGGGCGAACGGACCATGGCCGCCGACAACAAGTCCCTCGGCAAGTTCCGGCTCACCGGCATCCCGCCGGCGCCGATGGGGGTGCCTCAGATCGAGGTCACCTTCGACATCGACGCCAACGGCATCGTCAACGTCTCGGCCAAGGACCTGGCGACGGGCAAGGAGCAGGCGATGACGATCACCGGCGGTACCGCCCTCTCCTCGGAGGAGATCGAGCGGATGATCAAAGACGCCGAAGCCCACGCCGAGGAGGACCGCAAACGCCGGGAGCGGGTCGAGACCCGCAACCAGGCCGACCAGCTCGTCCACCAGACCGAGAAGCTCCTCGCCGAGCAGGGGGAGCAGATGACCGACGAGGAGAAATCCCAGGTCGAGAGCGCCCTGCAGGAGCTGAAGGAGCTCGTCGAGGACGAGAAGGCCGAGACCGAGGCCCTGCGGTCCAAGATGGAGGCGCTCATCCAGGCCAGCCAGGCGATGGCGCAGCGTCTCTACGCCCAGGCGCAGGCCCAGGGTGAGGCGCCGGGGGCCGAGGACGTCGGCGACGAAGAGGTCGTCGAGGCCGAGATCGTGGACGAGGGTGACGAGACGTGAGTCGCGTCGCCCTCCGACCCAACGAGGTGTCACGATGAGTGAACGGGCCGAAGTCACCGAGGCGGCCGAGACCGAGGAGGTCGTGGAGGCCGAGGTGGTCGCCGAGGTCCCCGACCCGGCCTCCCTCGGTCTGGAGCTGCCCGCCGACCCGGAGGAGGCGATCGCGTTGCTGCTCCGCGAGCTGCGGGACGCCCGGGAGGAGGCCACCTCCTACCTGGACGACCTGCGGCGGGTGGCCGCCGACTTCGACAACTTCCGCAAGCGGGCCCTCCGAGAGCAGGCGCAGATCGTGGAGCGGGCCGCCGAACGGCTCATCGTCGACCTGCTCCCGGTCCTCGACAGCTTCGACGCGGCGTTGGCGATCGAGCCGCAGACCGAGACCGAGGAGAAGGTGCTGGCGGGGATGCGCAGTACCCACACGCAGTTCCTCGACGTCCTCTCCAAGCATGGGCTGGAGGTGATCCCCACCTGGGGCGAGCCCTTCGACCCCGAGATCCACGAGGCGGTGAACTCGCCCGGGCCGGGTGAGGGGCGGCTCATGGTGACCGAGGAGCTTCGCCGGGGCTATCGCCTCCGGGGCCGGGTGATCCGGGCCGCACTGGTGGCGGTCGCACACGAACGGAACGAGGAATGAACCGGGACTGGGTGGACAAGGACTTCTACGAAGTCCTCGGCGTGTCCCCCGACGCGTCGGCGGACGAGATCAAACGCGCCTACCGGAAGCTCGCCCAGAAGTACCACCCGGACGCCAACCCGGACGATCCCAAGGCGGAGGAGCGCTTCAAGGACATCTCCGAGGCCTACGCCACCCTGTCGGATCCCGAACAGCGGAAGGAGTACGACGAGGTCCGCCGGCTCGTCTCCTCGGGCGGGTTCGGCGGATTCGGCGGCCCGGGCGGGTTCGGCGGTCAGCGGATCCGGGTCGAGGACCTCGGCGACCTGCTGGGTGGCCTCGGCGGCTTCGGTGACCTCTTCGGTTTCGGCGGTACCGGTGCCCGCGGCCGGGCGGGTCGGGCCGGGCCCCGCCGGGGGGCCGACCTGACCGCCGACCTCTACCTGTCCTTCGAGGACGCGGTGAGGGGCGCGACCACCACGGTGTCGGTACGTGGGGAGGCCCCCTGCTCCCGCTGTGGGGGCAGCGGCGCCGAACCCGGCACCGCCGTCCGGACCTGTCCGACCTGCGGCGGGTCCGGTACGGTCGCCCAGAACCAGGGCCTGTTCTCGTTCACCCAACCCTGTCCGCAGTGCCATGGATCCGGGCGGCTGATCGAGCAGCCCTGTACCCAGTGCCGCGGCACCGGTACCGAAGTCCGCACCCGCAACATCAAGGTGAAGATCCCCGCCGGGGTGAAGGACGGAGCGACGATCCGCCTCCGGGGGAAGGGAGCGCCGGGAAGCAACGGCGGTCCTCCGGGCGATCTCCTCGTCCATGTCCGGGTGGGTCGGCATCCGCTGTTCGGGCGGAGAGGCAACGACCTGCTCATCACGGTCCCCATCACCTTCACCGAGGCCGCCCTGGGCACCAAGGTGGAGGTCCCCACCCTCGACGGATCGTCCGTGACCCTGAAGATCCCTCCGGGCACCTCCAGCGGCAAGACCTTCCGGGTCCGGGGCCGGGGGGTGCATCCGGCGAAGGGCAAGCCCGGCGACCTGCTGGTGAAGGTGGAGGTCGTCGTGCCCCGCAAACTGTCGAAGGAAGAGAAGAAGCTCCTGCAGCAGCTCGCGACCTACGAGACGAGCGACGTGCGGGCCCATCTGAAGGTGTGAGATGACCGATCGGGAACGGAAACGGGCCGTGTACGTGATCTCGGTGGCTGCCGAGCTGGCCGGGATGCACCCGCAGACGTTGCGGATCTACGAGCGGAAGGGCCTCATCGAGCCGTTCCGGACCGCCGGCGGCACCCGACGGTACTCCCTCGAGGACATCGATCGGCTTCGCCTGATCCAACAGCTCACCGAGCAGGGCCTCAACCTGGAAGGCGTCAAGCAGGTCCTGGCGCTGCGGGAGCGGGTCGCGAAGCTGGAAGCCCAGGTGGAGCGGCTGAAGCGCCGCCTCGCCGAGACCGAGGAGGCGGCCGCCCAGGCGGTGCGGCAGGTCCATCGTTCGTACCGTCGTGAGATCGTGCTGCGGTCGTCGATGCTGCCCGAGATCCGTCGGGACCGCTGACCGTCGGGGCCCGGGCGACCCTCCGAGTCTGTGGTCGGAGCCCGACGTCACCGGGGGAGAGGCGTCGACGGGTACGCTGTGGACGTGACCATGGCCACCGAAACCCGCAGCTTCCAAGGGCCGGTCCGGATCTCGGATCCGAACGGCTGGCTCCTCACCGTCGGCCTCGCCGACCTCACCGTCACCGACCGCGACGCCTGGGGCGGGACCGTCACCGTCTTCAGGGGTTCGGCGATCGAGGGCAAGAGCCTCACCGCCATCCTCCGCCTCCCCGACGGACGGGAGGCCCGAGCCCAGCTCGGCGCCGACGAGACGGAGGTGGGCAAGGACATGATCGCCGTGAAGGTGGTCGGTCTCGACCCGCCCCCCTTCTGATCGCTGGGCCTGGTCAGCCGGACCGGGTGGTGGCGGCGCGCGTCTCGGTCTCGTCGCGGTCCACACCCCCCGCCCCGGGCCGGAGGTCGGGGAGGAGCAGGCTCATGAGGAATCCGGCGACGACGAAGCCGTTGGCGAGATGGGCGGCGGAGCGGGCGGTCTCGGTGACCGCCTGCTGGACCGCGGCGACGACCGGGGCCGATCCGGCACGGGCCGCCAGTTCGGGGAGGATCTGACCGGCGGTGCGGCTCACCCCCTCGGCGGCCTCTGCGACGGCTCGGTCGGGGAGGCCGAGGGGAGCCAGGTGCTCGACGGTGGCGGTGCGCAGCCCGGCGGCGAGGACGGTGCCCAGCACGGCGATACCGAGGGCGGATCCCACCTGGCGGAAGGTGGTGCGCATCCCCGACGCCTGGCCCGACTGGTCGGGTGGCACCTCGGCGAGGATGACGTTGGTGAGTTGGGCGGTGGCGAGGCCGACACCGATGCCGTAGACGAAGAGGGGGGCGACGAGGTCGGTGGCGGACATGGCAGGGTCGAGGGTGTCGGTCGCCCACAGGATGGCGAGCGCTTCGATCGCCATGCCGAGGCTCACGACCCGGCGGGGTCCGAGACGATGCGCGAACCAGGCGGCCACCGGTCCTCCGATGAACGCGCCGACGGCCAGGGCGGCGAGGATGGCCCCGGTCCGGAAGGCGGTGATCCCGAGGACCGACTGGAGGAAGAGGGGGAGGACGAAGACGAGACCGAACTCGCCGAGGGCGAGGACGAGGGAGGTGAGGTTCCCCCAGCGAAAGCCGCGATGGCGGAAGAGGCCGAGGTCGAACACGACGGGGAGCCCTCTCCGGCTCCGGCGGCGCTCGACGATGGCGAAGAGACCCAGCCCCACCACGCCGACCACGATGCCCGCCACGACGGGCGACCGCTCGAAGGGCCAGGTCCAGGGCCCGAAGGCGGGTCGGGCGGTCAGGGTCCACCATCCGTAGCGGGGGCCCTCGATGAGGCCGTAGACGAGACCCAGCATCCCGAGCCCGACACTGGCCGACCCGAAGACGTCGAGACGTCGGTCGTCGTGCTCGTCGCGGGTCTCGGGGATGAAGCGTCGCCCGCCCAGGAACGCCAGGAGCCCGAAGGGGATGTTGATGTAGAAGGCCCAGCGCCACGACTGGTTCGTGGTGAGCCACCCGCCGAGGAGCGGTCCGAGGGCGGCCATCCCGCCGATCACCGCTCCCCAGATCCCGAAGGCGATGGCGCGCTCGCGGCCGCGGAAGATGGCGTTCACCGACGACAGGGTGGAGGGGAGGATCGCGGCCGCTCCGACCCCCTGGAGGACCCGAGCGCCGATGAGGAGGCCTCCGGAGGGGGCGCGGCCCGCCAGGATGGAGGCACCGACGAAGACGACGAGCCCGATCAGGAAGAGGCGGCGGCGGCCGCGGAGGTCGCCCACGCGCCCGAGGGTGACCAGGAGGGCGGCGAAGACGAGCGAGTAGATGGTCGTCACCCACTCGGCGTCGGCCAGGGAGAGGCCGAGATCCCGGATGATCTGGGGGATGGCGACGTTGACGATGGTGGCGTCGACGATGACCATCGCCACGCCGAGGCTCAGCATCGTGAGGGCGAACCAACGGGACGGATGGGGCTGACCGGCCGAACTCATCTCGACACCTCGTCGTCACCCGGATTCTACGATGAACCGACAGTTTGTCGAATCGCCGTCGGTTCAGTGCGGGGGCGGAGGTTCGTCGTCGCGTCCGTACCGGAGCTCGGTGTGGCCGAGCTCTTCGACCACCCGGTGGGCGTAGACGTTCGGTTCCAGGCGATACCCCACCAGCCGGACGAGGACCAGGCCGTGGATGGCGCCGACCATCGCCCCGGCAGCCGAGAGGCCGGGGAGCGCCAGGGCGGCCACCACGTACCACGCCGCTCCGGTGGGGACCGACCCGGCGGCGAGCACCACCGCCGGCGCACCGAGGGTCCAGGCCGCGGCGTTCGCCCAGATCCACGGTGTCGCCCGGTGGACATGTTCCCGGAGCACGGCCCACTGCGGGACGCCGAGGATCGGGCCGGCAACCAGGCCGAACCCGGCCGCCGTGACGAGCTGGCCGGCGAGACCCGACGTCGCCCGGCCCGTCATCTGGTCGAGGAGGGGCACGGAGACGGCCAACCACCCGATCGTCCCGCCAAGGGTCGTCGCCGCCACCCAGGTCCTCCGGCGGAGGAACGGCAACGGCCAGCGCAGCACCGTCGCCTGGGCGAGACCGACGACCGCTCCGAGGATGACACCGAACACCACCGCCGAGAGGAGGCGCGCCCAGACGGTGGGGAGGTCGGCGCGGAGCGAGTCGAGGACCAGGACGCCGGCGACCGCCGCGCCTCCGAGGCCGAGCGCCTCGCCGACGCCGTTCGCCACCACCCACAGCCACCACAGTCGACGGCGCGCCGGTTCACCGAACCGACCGGCGGCGTCGTCCGGCTGCGCGTCGAGGCCTCCCACAGCCCATCCCTTCGAAGACGCCGGATGTCGTCCCCAGCCTACCCGGCGGTACCTCAGGTGACGGGGTCCCGACGCGCCAGCTCGGGATCGCGCCAAGCCTCGGACTCCAGCACCTCGGCGAGGGTCCGGGCGGCGTCGACGACGTCGACGTGGCGGATATACAGCGGCGCGAACCCGAACCGTGCCACGTCGGGGGCTCGGAAATCGCCGATCACCCCGCGGGCGGCGAGAGCCTGGACCACCGCGTATCCGTTGGGGTGGCGCAGTGACACCTGGCTGCCACGAAGGTCCGGATCCCTGGGAGTCACCAGCTCGACGTCGAGGCCGTCGACCAGCTCGATGAACAGCGTGGTGAGGGAGTGGGACTTGGCGCGCACCAGATCCAGGTCGACGTCGCGGAACACGTCGAGGGCCGCGTCGAGGGCGAGCATC
Organism: Acidimicrobiia bacterium; assembly: GCA_026989215.1. Lineage (GTDB taxonomy): Bacteria > Actinomycetota > Acidimicrobiia > Spongiisociales > ZC4RG35 > S012-128. The sequence continues at coordinate 10,374 of JALSJV010000233.1, forward strand.
GACAGGACATGGGGGGTGCCGACACGTCCCCGGGCGATCCCCGGGGCGGGGCGGAACTCGGCGGAGAAATCGAAGGGGGCGGCGTGTCCGAACCAGCCGGCGATCGGATTCGAGAAGCGGTCGAGGAGGCGCGGCGCCACATAGAGGTAGGCGGGGGCGCCGGGGCCGCCGTTCAGATACTTGTAGCCGCAACCCACCGCCAGGTCGACGTCGGCGGACGTGACGTCGACGGGCATCACCCCGGCGGAATGGGAGAGATCCCAGACGGTGATCGCACCCACCTGGTGGGCGGCGGCGGTGAGTCGGGGCAGGTCGTGAAGCCGGCCCGTCCGATAGTCCACCTGGGTCAGGGCGAGGCAGGCGACGTCACCGGCCTCCAGCGCCTCCTCGAGTCCGGTCGGCTCGACGGTCCGGACCTCGGCACCCCACCGTCTCGCCACCGCACCCATCACGTACAGGTCGGTGGGGAAGTTGGCGGTGTCGGTGAGGATCACCGCCGTTCGTCGGTGACCTTCCGACCGCCACAGGTCCACGGCGCCGCCCAACGCCTTGTACAGGTTCACCGTCGTGGAATCACCGACGACCACCGAGCCTGCTGGCGCCCCGATGAGGGGTGCGATCCGGTCGCCGACCCGATGGGGAAGGTCGACCCAGCGGTGGACGTTCCACGACCGGACGAGATCCCGTCCCCACTGCTCGGTCACCACCGCCGCCAGGCGTTCGGCGGCGTCGACCGTCGGCGGTCCCAGGGAGTTGCCGTCGAGGTAGACCACTCCCGGCGGCAGCAGGAACCGCTCCCGGAGTGGCGCCAGCGGGTCGGCTTCGTCGAGCTCGCGGGCCCGGTCGACGGTCACGCCGGGGCGACCTCCACGGGGATGCCGTTGAGGATGGCGTTCCCCGAGAGCGGCTCGACCTCGGCAGACGACGTGAGCAGGTTCATGTTGACGCCGGGGCGGCGGGACGCCACCGACAGGCGGGTCCCCTCCCGGTCGTGACCCCATCCGTAGGGCAGGGAGACGACGCCCGGCATGATCCGGTCCGTCACCTCCACCGGGACCACCACGGAGCCGCGCTCCGTCTGCACTCGGGCGGCCGCCGCGTCTTCCAGACCCAGCCGGGCGGCGTCGTCGGGATGGATCTGCAGGGTGCAGGCCTCCTTGCCCTTGACGAGCACCTCGATGTTGTGGGTCCAGGAGTTGGCGGTGCGGAGCTGGCGGCGGCCGACGAGGCGCAGTCCGTTGCTGGGTGCCGCCTCGATCGCCCGACGGAGCCGCGGGAGGTCCTCCAGGATCTCGGCGGGGGCGAGGCGCACCGTCCCGTCGGGATCGGAGACCACGTCGGGGAGGCGGGGGGTGAGCGGACCGAAGTCGATGCCGTGGGGATGGGCTCTGAGACGTTCCAACGTGAGTCCCTCCGGGTCCGCCCCGAATCCGTCGCCGCGATGTCCGGTGCGGATCCGGAAGTCGAACAGCCGCTCGAAGGGGGACTCCCCACCGACCATCCCGAGGATCTCGGCCGGATCCCGGTCGGCGATCGGGGAGTTCGGGTCGGTGACGGCCGTCTGCACCATCGACACGAGCGTCGCCTCGGCGAGGGCGTCGGTGTCGACCTCCGGTCCCATCCCGGCGGCGATCGCCGCCAGGCGGGAGAGGATCTGGAACTCGTCGGGGCGGCCGGGCTCGAGGGGGAAGACCGGATCCGACCATCGGGCGTGGTTTCGGATCGACAACGACTGGAACTGGAGGTCGTAGTGGGGACGCTCCAGCACCGACGGTGGTGGCAGGATCACGTCGGCGTGGCGGGTCGTCTCGTTCAGATACGGGTCCACCGACACCATGAACTCCAGTTCGGCGAGGGCTCGTTCCAGACGTCCGCCGTCGGGGGCGGTGAGCGCCGGGTTCCCGGCGACGGTGACGAGCCCCCGGACCTGCCCTTCTCCCGGGGTGGTGATCTCGTCGGCGAGGGTGGCCACCGGCAGCTCGTTGAGCACCTCCGGCAGGTTGCGCACCCGGCTGCGGAACCGTCCGGTCCGAAAGCGTCGAGGCGGGCGGCGAACCGGGTCGTGGGCGGCGTGGGCGAACATGGCGCCTCCCGGCCGATCGAGGTTGCCGGTGACCGTGTTGAGGACGTCCACCGCCCAGGCGGCCAGCGTCCCGAAGGGGACCGTGTGGGTGCCGATCCGGCCGTAGGCGACCGCCCGGTCGGCTGTGGCGAATTGGCGGGCGAGGCGTCGGATCCGGTCGGGATCCACCCCGGTGAAGGGGGCGACCGCCTCGGGCGTGAAGGGCCTGACGGCATCGGCGACGACCTCGACGCCGGTGACGTGGGGAGCGGCGTCGCCGAGGTCGAGGAGGTCGTCGGCGAAGACCACGTGGATCATGGCGAGGAGCAGGGCGGGGTCGGTGCCGGGCCGGATCGGGACCCACTCGTCTGCCCGGTCGGCGGTCTCGGTGCGGCGGGGATCCACCACTACCAGCCTGCCGCCGCGGGCTCTCAGGGCTTTGAGCCGTCCCGGCCAGTCGGGGGCGGTGGCGAGGCTCCCGTTGGAGACCACCGGGTTGGCACCGAGGATGAGGAGGTGCTGGGTGCGGTCGAGGTCGGGGACGGGGATCGCCAGGGGATGGCCGAACATGTGGCCGGCGGCGACGTGCTTCGGCATCTGGTCGATGGTGGAGGCCGAGTAGACGTTGCGGGTGCCGAGGGCTTTGACGAGGGGTCGCACCGCGAAGGCGGCGTGGACGTTGTGGACGTTCGGGTTCCCGAGGTAGATGGCGACCGAGTTCCGGTCGGCGGCGAGGAGCGGGGTGAGCCCGCGGTCCACCGCGGCGAAGGCCTCCTCCCAGGAGACCTCGACGTGGCGGCCGTCCCGCTTGACGAGGGGTCGGCGGAGCCGGTCCGGGTCGTCGTGCAGCTTGCCGAGGGTGGTGCCCTTCGGACACAGGTATCCCCGGGAGAACGGGTCGGCCCTGTCACCGCGGATGACCTTCACCCTCCCGTCCTCCAGGGTGATCTCCAGTCCGCAGCAGGCTTCACAGAGAGGACAGGTCCGGTATGCGGTGCTGGTCATGGGCGTTCCTCGGCGACGTCCCCCGGGAGGGTACCCGGTGTCGGGTGGGGTGTGCAGGCTCGTCGTCGGGGCTGGACGGGAGCGGTGGTATGTCGGAGCGCTCGGAACCCTGGGTTCTGTCGTGGGGTGGGTCCCCCCGGGAACCCTGGGTTGGGGTGGGGGGTTGGTGTGCGATCCGTGGGTCGTGTGGTGGACTGGGTCCCCCTGGGAACCCTGGGTTGGGGTGGGGGGTTGGTGTGCGATCCGTGGGTCGTGTGGTGGGGTGGGTCCCTCTGGGAACCCAGGGTTCGAGGATCCGGCACCCCGGCTTCGGGTCCGGAGAGGGATCACGCCTTCATGCGGGAGAGGTATGCGCGGGCGGCGGCGAGGGCCTCGGGATCGGACAGGGCGGCGACGAGGCCGTCGGTCCCCGGGTCGTGATCGGTGAAACTCGCCC
>JALSJV010000234.1 GCA_026989215.1 Acidimicrobiia bacterium
TGGACGATTTCTTCGACCCCGCCGAACGTCTCCGCTCCCTCTTCGCGGCCGTTCTCGGGCGCCCCCACGATCCGGACGGCGTCGCCCTGATCCCGGCGGTGAGCTACGGGGTGGGGGTGGCGGTGGTCAACGTGGAGCTGTCGTCGGGGGACGAGATCGTCGTCCTCTCGGAGCAGTTCCCCTCCCACGTCTACCCGTGGCGCGACGCGGCCTTCAGGGCGGGTGCCCGGGTCGTCGTCGTGCCGAGGAGCGGAGACCGGCCCTGGGCGGAGGGGGTGGTGGAGGCGATCGGGCCCCGGACCAAGGTGGTCGCGGTGCCGCAGGTCCACTGGACGGACGGCTCGGTGGTGGACCTGGTCCCGATCGCCGAGGAGGCACGGACGGTGGGCGCGGCGCTGGTCGTGGACGCCACCCAGTCGCTCGGCGCCATGCCCTTTCCGATCGACGAGGTCGAACCCGACTTCCTGGTGGCGGCCGCCTACAAGTGGCTGCTCGGTCCCTACAGCCTCGGGTTCCTCTGGGCGGCCCCCCAACGGCGGGAGGGCACACCCCTCGAGCATGGATGGATCGTGCGCGAGGGGGCGGAGGACTTCTCTCGGCTCGTCGACTACACCGACGCCTTCCAACCCGGGGCGCGCCGATACGACGTCGGGGAGCGGAGCAACTTCGTGCTGGTGCCGATGGCGATCGCCGCGCTGGAGCAGCTCCTCGATTGGGGTGTCGCCTCGATCGCCGAGGCCTTGGGGGAGACGACCGCCCGGATCGCCCGGTTGGCGGCCGAACGGGGTCTGGATCCGACGCCGTCGGACCGTCGCGCCCCCCACATGCTCGGTCTTCGGGTGCCTGGAGGGCTGCCGGAGGGACTCGCCGCCGGGTTGGCGGCGGAGAAGGTGTTCGTCAGCGTCCGCGGCGACTCGATCCGGATCTCACCGCACCTGTACAACGACGGCGCCGACGTCGAGCGCCTCTTCGAGGTCCTCGACCGACACCTGGATTGAAGATCACTCCCCGAGGCGGCCCTCTCCGGCGTAGACCACCATCGAGCCCTGGCGGGCGAACCCGACCAGGGTCATCCCCAGGTCACGGGCCAGATCGACCGCCAGCGATGACGGCGCCGAGATCCCGGCGACGACGGGGATCCCGGCGACCGCCGCCTTCTGGGTGATCTCGAAGGAGAGGCGGCCGGAGACGGCGAGGATGGAGGCTCCGACGGGCCAACGGTGGACGGCGACGGCCCCGATCGCCTTGTCGACGGCGTTGTGACGTCCGACGTCCTCGCGGACGACGAGCGGTTCGCCTTCGGGCGAGAAGACTCCGGCGGCATGCAAACCCCCCGTCGTCGCGAAGGCGGGTTGAGCCCGGGCCAGACGCTCCATGACCCGGTCGACGAGGCCCGTGTCCACGACGGGTCCCGCCGGCAGAGACCGGGCGGCGACCCGAACCGCGTCGATGGAGGCCTTGCCGCAGACGCCGCACGAGGAGGAGGCGAACATGGTGCGCCGGAACCGCTCGGCGTCGATGGGGACGGTGGGCTCGACGTTCCAGCGGTGGGGGTCGAGCTCGGCGACGTCGGCGATCTCGTCGGGGGAGAGCAGGATCCCTTCGGTGAGCACGAACCCTCGGATCAGATCGAGGTCGGCGCCGGGGGTTCTCATCACCACGGCGATGGGGACGCCCCCGAGCCTGATCTCGAGGGGCTCCTCCACCGCCACCTGGTCCACGAGGCGTTCGGCGTCGCCGCCGCGCAGGCGGATCACCTGCCTCCCGGTCGTCTCCACGGTGGAGACCCTACCGGTTGGCACGCCGCCGAACACGACCGGGGTGCGGCGTGGTGGGTTTCGCCCCGGGGCGGGTGGGTGGCACCATATCGTCATGCGGGTTCACAACTTCGGGGCCGGGCCCAGCACCCTCCCCCTCGACGTCCTCGAAGAGGCACGCGAGGAGTTCCTCGACTACCAGGGTTCGGGGATGTCGGTGATCGAGATGAGTCACCGAAGCCCCGCCTACCAGGAGCTCCACGCCGAGGTGCTCGCCACCGCCCGGCGTCTCGTGGAAGCGCCCGAGGACGTCGAGGTGGCGATCGTCCAGGGCGGCGCCAGCCTCCAGTTCGCCATGGTGCCGCTCAACCTGCTGGAGCCGGAGCTCACCGCCGGGTACGCGGTGACGGGGACGTGGGCGGCGAAGGCGATGGCCGACGCCTCCCGCGTCGGGCCGGTGTACGCGGCGTGGGACGGCACCGCGGAGGGGTTCCGACGGACCCCCGCCGACGACGAGCTGGTCGTCCACGCCGGAACGCGGTACCTCCACATCACGACGAACGAGACCATCGGGGGGATCCGCTACCCCGAATGGCCCCGGGTCGCGGTGCCGATCGTGGCCGACATGAGCTCGGATTTCATGGTGCGGCCCGTCGACTGGGGGCGGGTGGCGTTGGTCTACGGGGGCGTGCAGAAGAACCTCGGTCCGTCCGGGGCGGCGTTGGTGTTCATCCATCGCGACCTCCTCGAGGCGACCTCGGAGCTCCCCAACTACCTCTCGTACCGGTGGCACGTCGAGCACCGGTCCCTCGGGAACACGCCGCCGATGTTCACGATCTATGTGATGGGGAAGGTGTTGGCCCGCATCGAGGAGCGGGGAGGGGTGGCGGCGCTGGCCGAGGAGACTCGGCGGAAAGCCGATCTCATCTACGGGGCGATCGACCGGTCCGAGGGCTTCTACCGGTCTCCGGTCGACCCGGCCCACCGCTCCCACACCAACGTCGTGTTCCGGCTCTCCGACGCAGAACTGGAGGCCCGCTTCGTGGAGGAGGCCGCCCGGGCGGGGCTGGTGGGGCTGCGGGGTCACCGCAGCGTCGGAGGGTGCCGGGCGTCGCTCTACGCGGGGCTGACCTTCGAGAGCGTCGAGCGTCTCGCCGAGTTCATGGACGAATTCGCGCGCCGCTGAACCGGCGGAGGTTCGTTATACTCCCTCCCAACAACGAAGGACGCTGACGGTGAAGGTGGGCGCCCTGCCCACCTTCATGTGTGGTGGCCGTTCGGGTCACCTGCCACCGTTTCGGCGGCCGCGAGCACCAGGACCGTCGGCCCTGGACGGCTCGCGGTCCGTCTGGCGCGGTGGTGGCGAGTGGTGAACGGCGTGGCGAACGGCGTCCGGAGAGTAGATGGGACGATGACGACGAAGACGAAGGATCTGTGGAAGGCGATCGAGCGTCATCTGGCCGCCGAGCGGCTGGAGCTGGACGACCTCGAGCTGACCGGACGCGGCAAAGGCCGCACCCTGCGGGTGGTCGTCGACGCCGAAGGGGGGATCGACATCGATCGCCTCGCCGCCGTCTCTCAGGACCTGTCGCGACTGCTCGACGACGAGGGGGACATCGAAGGGCCCTACCGGCTGGAGGTGACCTCCCCCGGCCTGGAGCGGAGACTCCGCCGGCCCCGTCACTACGAGAAGTCGGTCGGACGGGAAGTCGTCGTCAAACGTCCGGGTGCGGAGACCCTCCGGGGCGTTCTGGTGGAGGCCGACGAGACCGGGATCGCCGTCGAGGTCGATGGGGAGGTTCGACGGGTGGGATACGAAGAGATCGAATCGGCGCGTACCGTGTTTCGCTGGCAACGCGCGCCGAAACCGGGGAAGTGAGGCAGGAATGCGGATCGACGCACAGGTGATGGAGGCGCTCGAGATGCTCGAGCGCGAGCGCGGCGTCCCCGTGGATACGATCCTCGACGCCCTGGCCAACGCGCTGGTGTCGGCCTACAAACGAAGTCCCGGCGCCGCCGAGGAGGCGCGGGTGACGATCGATCCCGACTCGGGGGAGATCATCGTCTACGCCCAGGAGCTGGACGAGGAAGGCAACGTCGTTCGTGAGTGGGAGGACACGCCGAGCGACTTCGGGCGGATCGCCGCACAGACCGCGAAGCAGGTGATCGCCCAGCGTCTGCGCGAGGCCAAGCGGGACCAGGTGTACGACCTCTACGAGGGCCGTGAGGGCGACCTGGTGACCGGCATCGTCCAACAGGTGGACGGCCGATACACGATCCTCGACCTCGGGGATGCCGAGGCGCTCATGCCCGGCTCGGAGCGGATCCCCTATGAGCGTCTGGAGCGGGGAAACCGGGTGAAGGCGCTGATCCTCGAGGTGAGGAACGAGGCGAAGGGGCCGCAGATCATCGTGAGCCGCAGCCATCCCGACCTGGTGCGGCGCCTGCTCGAGCTCGAGGTCCCCGAGCTGGTCGACGGGACCGTGGAGATCGTCGGGATCGCCCGGGAACCGGGCCACCGCACGAAGATCGCGGTGGTGAGCCACGACCCGAATGTCGACCCCAAGGGCGCCTGCGTCGGCGCCCGCGGCTCGCGCGTCCGCCAGGTCGTGAATGAGCTGCGGGGCGAGAAGGTGGATGTTGTCCAGTGGCGTGAAGACCCGGCACAGTTCATCGCGGAGGCGCTGGGGCCGGCGAAGGTGAAGGAAGTGAGGATCGACGAGGAGACGAAGACCGCCGAGGTGATCGTCTCCGAACATCAGCTCTCCCTCGCCATCGGCAAGGAAGGACAGAACGCCCGCCTCGCCGCGCGGCTGTCCGGATACAAGATCGACATTCGGTCGGACACACCGCCCGCCGCGCCCGAGGAGGACGCCGCCGGTGACGTCGAGTCGGCGACCGTCGTCGAGGGGGAGACGGCGGACCAGAATGCGGAATCGACGACCGAGGCCGTCGCTGCCGACACCGAGGAGCCGCCGGTCGGCGAGGCGGAGGAGACGCCTCAGGCGGTCACCGCCGAGGAGTGAGGGGAGCGCGGGTGAGCGAAGGACGGAGCGTCAGGTGGCGAAACTGAGGGTGTACGAGCTGGCACGCGAGCTCGGGGTGGAATCGAAGGAGGTCCTGGAGCGTGCCCGGGATCTCGGGATCGAGGTGAAGACCGCCTCCTCGGGTGTGGACGAGGAGGCGGCGGAGCTGATCCGGTTGGCCTTCGCCGAGGCGGACACCGGCGAGGTGGAGGAGACGGCAGGCTCCGGCACTGCCACGCCGGAGGAGGTGATCGTCACCGAGGCCCCCGCGGCGGAGGAGCCGTCGCCGTCCGCGGTGCCGGAAGAGGTCGCCGAGGAGGAGACCGGCGACGAGATCGAGATCGTCGAGGTCGCCCGCGGGGTCACGGTGGAGCAGTTCGCCGAGGCGATCGGGCGATCCACCGCGGACGTGGTCCGGGCGCTGCTGACGCGTGGACAGGCGGTCGGAGCCGGACATCCGATGCCGTCGGAGCTGATGGATGAGATCGCCGAGTCCTTCGGGGTGATCGTCGACGTCACCGAGCCGGCCGCGCAGGAGACCGTCACCAGGAAGGAGCCCGCCTACGACGACGCTCCCGAGGATCTGGCCCCGCGTCCGCCGGTGGTGACCGTCATGGGTCACGTCGACCATGGCAAGACGACGCTGCTCGACGCCATCCGGAAGACGAACGTGGTCGCCACCGAGAAGGGCGGCATCACCCAGCACATCGGCGCCTACCAGGTGGAGGTGGGCGGCCACAAGATCACCTTCATCGACACCCCCGGCCATGAGGCGTTCACGGCGCTGCGGGCCCGAGGGGCCGAGGTCACCGACATCGTCGTGCTCGTCGTCGCCGCCGACGACGGGGTGATGCCCCAGACCATCGAGGCGATCAGCCACACGAAGGCCGCCGGGGTGCCGATGGTCGTCGCCATCAACAAGATCGACCTGCCGGGTGCCGACCCCTTCCGGATCCGCACCCAGCTCACCGAGCACGGTGTCATCGTCGAGGAGCTCGGCGGGGACGTTCCCAGTGTGGAGGTGTCGGCGGCGACCGGACAGGGTATCGACCAGCTCCTCGAGGTGCTCGACCTCATCGCCCAGCTTGAAGATTTCCGGGCCAACCCGAAGGCCCCTGCCTCGGGTGTGGTGATCGAATCCCGCCTCGACCAGGGGATGGGACCGGTGGCGACCGTGATCGTCCAGCGGGGCACGCTGCGCCAGGGCGACTCCTTCGTGGCGGGGGCCGTCGCCGGTCGTGTCCGGTCGATGCTCGACGACGCCGGAGACCGGGTGAAGGAGGCGCCGCCGGCCACTCCGGTCCTCGTCATGGGATGGTCGGACGTTCCCGAGGCCGGAGACCATTTCGAGGTCGTGGCCAACGACCGGATCGCCCGGAAGATCGCCGCCGAACGTGCCGAGGCCCTGAAGGCCTCGAAGCAGCGGATCCCGACGGCCCAGGAGCGGCTCCAGAACCTTCTCGATCAGCTCCGTACGGAGGAGGCGGAGCTGCGAGTCATCCTGAAGGCCGACGCCCACGGCTCCCTGGAGGCGCTGCGGGATTCGATCGCCAAGATCACCCGGGAGGGGGGTCACATCGAGGTGGTGCACGGCGCCGTGGGCGGGATCAACGAGAACGACGTCACCCTCGCCGAGGTGACCGACGCCATCATCGTCGGGTTCAACGTCCGTCCCGAGGGCAAGGCACGGCGAGCCGCCGAGGCGAAGGGGATCCAGATCCGCACCTACGGGATCATCTACGAGCTCCTCGACGACATCGAGCAGCTCCTCGTCGGCGAGCTGGCGCCCGAAGAGCACGAGATCGTCCTCGGGTCGGCCGAGGTGAGGGCGACCTTCAAGGTGCCCAGGGTCGGCACCGTGGCGGGATGCTACGTCACCGAAGGCGTCGTCCAGCGCGGTGCCCGGGCCCGGATCGTCCGGGACGGCGTCGTCATCCACGACGGGCGGATCGCGTCGCTGCGCCGCTTCAAAGAGGACGTCCGCGAGGTGGCGTCCGGATTCGAATGCGGGATCGGCTTCGAGGGCTTCAACGACGTCAAGGAGGGCGACGTGATCGAGGTGTACGAGATCCGCGAGGTGGCCCGCACCTGATGCACGCCGCGGCGTTGCGGATCGAGCTCCGGATACGCGACGTCCGCTCCCTCAAGGCGAAGCGGTCGGTGCTCCGACCCGTCGTCGAGGGGATGAAGAGGCTGGCCTCCCTGTCGGTGGCCGAGGTCGGTCGCCACGACTCGTGGCAGCGGGCCTCCATCGGAGTGGCGATCGTCGCACCCGACGCCGCTCAGCTCGAGTATCTGCTGGAATCGGTGCGGCGGTACCTGGACGACCGCCTGGAGGTGGAGGTGCTGGAGATGAGCGTGGACTATTTCGAGCGATGAGCCGGCACCCCTATCCGCGTGTCCGGCGGGTCAACGCGATCCTGCGGGAGGTGATCGCCGACCTCGTCGAGGAGATGAAGGACCCGAGGCTGTCGCTCGTGACGATCACCGGAGTCGAGGCCAGCCCGGACCTGCGACGGGCGGTCGTCTACTACTCGACGGTGGATCTCGGGGAGCTGGAGACGGCCGGCGCGGCGCTGGTCGCGGCGACTCCCCGCATCCGGAGGCAGGTGGGATCGGAAGTGCGGATGAAACGAGTCCCGGAGCTGGAGTTCCGTCCCGACCCGGCGGTGGTGGGCGCCGAGCGGATCGAGGCGGTTCTGCGTCATCTCCGAGGAGGCGACGATGATTCGTGAACATCCTGCCTTCTCCGACGCCGTCGAGCTGCTCCGGTCGGCGACGTCGATGACGCTGGCCTGTCACGTCGGACCCGACGGTGACGCCCTCGGCTCGATGCTGGGGCTCGGCGTCGCCGCCGAGGGAGCAGGCAAGAAGGTGGAGGCCTCCTTCGGGGAGCCCTTCGACCTTCCCCACGCCTACCGGTTCCTCCCCCTCGATCTGCTGGTCCCGCCGGCTCGGGTCACCGAGGCCCCGGAGCTCTTCGTCACCTTCGACGCCGGATCGGCCGACCGGCTCGGCGACCTCGAGTCGCGGGTCGAGAGGGCCGAGGCGGTGTTGGTGATCGACCATCACGCGTCGAACCCGGGGTTCGGCACCGTCGACCTCGTCGTGCCGGAGGCGGCGGCGACGGCCGAGATCGTCTATCACCTGGTCGCGGCCCTGGGCTGGCCCCTGGACGAGCCGGTGGCGATGGCGCTCCACACCGGCCTGGTCACCGACACGGGTCGTTTCCAGTATTCGAACACGACGCCGGGAACGCTGCGGGTCGCCGCCTCCCTCGTCGAGGCGGGTGCCCGGCCGGAGGTGATCGGGCGACACGTCTACGAGGAGGTGCCCTTCGGCTACCTGCGGGTGGCAGGAGCGGTCCTGAGCCGGGCGGTTCTCGAGCCCGGACATCGTCTCGTGTGGTCGGTGCTCACCCAGGACGACCTCGCCGCCGGGGGGATCGGCCTGGAGGCCACCGACAACCTCATCGACCTGGTGCGGATCGCCGAGGAGGCCGACGTGGCGGTCCTCATGAAGGAGCTCGATCGGGGGCGGGTCAAGGTGAGCCTCCGCTCTCGCGGTCGAGTCGACGTGGGAGCGATCGCGGTGGCGCTCGGCGGGGGCGGGCATCACAACGCCGCCGGGTTCACCTGGGAAGGGTCGGTGGTCGAGGCCATCGCCGCGGTGAAGGAGAGGATCCCGCGGTGAGGGACGGGTTTCTGGTCGTCGACAAGGAGCGCGGGCCGACCTCCCATGACGTGGTCGCCGCGATCCGCCGGATCACGGGGATCCGCAAGGCGGGCCACGCCGGCACCCTGGACCCGATGGCGACGGGGATCGTGATCGTGGCGGTGGGTCGCGCGACCCGGCTCATCCGATTCCTCCAGGACCTCCCGAAGGAGTACGTGGCCGAGGCCCTGTTCGGGGTCGCCACCGACACCCTCGACGCCGACGGGGCGATCGTGTCTCGGGAGCCGATGGAGGTCACCCCCGAGGAGGTGGAGCAGGTGTTGGACCGTTTCCGGGGCACCATCCTCCAGGTCCCGCCGATGGTCTCGGCGCTCAAGGTCGACGGGCGGCGCCTCTACGAGCTGGCGAGGGAGGGGGTGGAGGTGGAACGGGAGGCGCGGCCGGTGGAGATCTACGAGCTCGAGCTGCTCGACGCCACCCCGGGCCCCTACCCGCAGGTCCGGTTTCGGGTGGTGTGCGGGAAGGGGACCTACGTGCGGACCCTCGCCGACGACATCGCCGCCGCCCTCGGAGGTCGAGCCCACCTCACCGCGTTGCGCCGCACCCGGGTGGGGAGCATCACCCTCGACGACGCCTACACGCTGGCGGACCTCGAAGGCGGATGGGAGGACGCCATCCTCGACCCGGCCTCGGGGCTTCGGGACCTGCCCGGCGTCGTCGTCGATCCCGACACGGCCCGGGGCGTCTCCCACGGGATCCGCTTCGCCCGCAGTCCCGCTCCTGAGATCCCCGATGGCGTCCCCTTCAGGGTGCTCGACGACTCGGGCCGGTTGCTGGCCGTCTACCGTGCATCCGGTGAGAAGGCGGTCCCCGAGGTGGTCGTGGCATGACGCAGGTGCTGGAGGGTGATCCCCTCACCTGGTCCGCGCCGGGTCCCACGGCGATCTCCATCGGCGTCTTCGACGGGGTCCATCGTGGCCATCGTTCGGTGATCGAGCGACTCCTGCGGCGATCCCGGCGCGACGACCTCGTGCCCACGGTGCTCACCTTCGATCCGCACCCGCTGGCGGTCGTCGCTCCCGAGCGTGCTCCCCGGCTCCTCACCACGGTCGACCAGCGGATCGAGCTCCTCGAAGGCCTCGGGGTCGAGGTGGTCGGGGTGCTGCCCTTCGAACGGATCCGCGACATGGAGCCGGAGACCTTCGCCCAGGGGGTGCTCGCCGAGCGTCTCGACGCCCGGCTGGTCGCCGTCGGCACCGACTTTCGCTTCGGACACGACCGAGCCGGCGACCTCGACACCCTCCGCAAGGTCGGGGAACGCTGCGGGTACGAGGTGGTGGCGGTCGAGCTCCTCAACGAGAACGATCATCCGATCTCCTCTACCCGGATCCGGCGACTCATCACCGACGGCAAGGTGGGGGAGGCCGCCGACATCCTGGAACGACCCTATGAGATCCGCGGACGGGTGGTGCCGGGCGACGGGCGAGGTCGTGAGATCGGGATCGCGACCGCCAACCTGGAGCCGGATCCGATGGTGGCGATCCCCCGTGACGGGGTTTACGCGGCGTGGGCGGCCGTCGAGGGGGCGGTCCACCCCGCCGTCGTGAACATCGGCGTCCGTCCCACCTTCGATGGGGGGCGGCGGGTCGTCGAGGCGCACCTCATCGGATTCGACGGCGACCTGTACGGGAAGACGGTGGGTCTCCGGTTCGTCTCCCGGCTCCGGGGCGAGCGCCGGTTCGCCTCGATCGACGAGCTGGTCGCCCAGATTCGCGCCGACACCGAGACGGCTCGCGAGGTCCTCTCCGGAGTGGTGCCGGAGATCGACGGAGGACGACGGTGAGCTCGCCGTGGCGAACCGGTCGGAGAGGGTGATCGGGGTGCTACACTGGCGTCCGTTCCCCGCAGTCGTACAGGTTTCTCGCGCATGAAGACCACCCAAGAGATCATCTCCGAGTTCGGCACCCATGAGGGCGACACCGGCTCACCCGAGGTGCAGGTGGCGTTGATGACCCAGCGCATCAACCACCTCACCGAGCACCTCCGGGTGCACAAGCACGACCACCACAGCCGGCGTGGCCTGCTGCTGCTGGTCGGCAAGCGGCGTCGCATGCTCAACTACCTGAAGCGTCAGGACGTCGAGCGATATCGGAGGTTGATCTCGGCGCTGGGTCTGCGGCGCTGAAACTCTCGGAGGGGCGGCATGGCCGCTCCTCCAGACGTTTGGGGAGGTCCCCAGACGTGAGCTCCGGTCCGACGGGACCGGGATCGACGACAAGGAACGACGACGGAGCAGCCGGCCGGTTGTCAGTTGCCACCGCTTCCCCTCCGGAGCGGTGACCACTGGTAACGGGCCGGGCTCCCCGACCACAAAGGAGCACGACCGTGCCCGAAATCACCGTACGCGGTGCGATTGGCGACAAAGAGTTCGTCTTCAGCACCGGCAAGCTCGCCCCCCAAGCCGACGGCGCCGTGGTGGCGAAACTCGGCGGCACCGAGATGTTGGTCACCGCCACCGCCAACAAACGACTGCGAGAGGGGATCGACTTCTTCCCCCTCACCGTCGACTTCGAAGAACGCATGTACGCCGCGGGACGGATCCCCGGATCGTTCTTCCGTCGGGAGGGTCGCCCCACCGAAGAGGCGATCCTCGCCGCCCGCCTCATCGACCGGCCGCTTCGGCCGTCCTTCGAGGACTGGTTCCGGTGTGAGACCCAGGTCGTGGTGACGACCCTGGCCGTCGACACCGAGAACCCCTTCGACGTCGTGGCCCTCAACGGTGCCTCGGCGGCGCTCATGGTGAGCCCCATCCCCTTCCAGGGGCCGATCGGTGCCGTCCGGCTCGGTCTCAAGAAGGGGATCTGGGTGCCCTTCCCCACGCACGAAGACCTCGAGCAGTCGGTGTTCGAGCTGGTGGTGGCGGGGAGGCGCAACCCGGACGGCGTGATCGACATCATGATGGTGGAGGCCGGGGCCACCCCCGACGGGCTGCGTCTCGTCGCCGACGGTGACACTCCGAGCGACGAGGAGACCGTGGCTCGGGGTCTGGAAGAGGCGAAGGACTACATCGCCCAGGCCATCGACCTCCAGTTCGAACTGCTCTCCCAGGTGGAGAAGGTCGAGGTGGACTGGCCGCGGGTGGAGCCCCTCGACGACGCCTTCGTCGAGCAGGTCCGCGCCGTCGCGGCTCCGAAGCTCCGCGAGGTGATCAGGGTCGCGGCCAAGCACGAACGACAGGAGGCCGAAGAGGCCGCCCTCGCCGAGGTCGTCGCCGAGATGCAGGTCGACGAGGACCGGGAGGCCGACGTGAAGAAGGCCTTCAAGTCGATCCTCAAGGAGATGATGCGGGAACGGGTCGTCGACGAGGGTGTCCGCCTCGACGGACGAGGCCCCGAGGATCTCCGTCCCCTCACCGTCGAGGTGGGGCTGGTGGAGCGGACCCACGGATCCGGCCTCTTCCAGCGGGGGGAGACCCAGGTCCTCAACATCACCACGTTGGGGATGTTGAAGATGGAGCAGATGCTCGACAACCTCGGCATCGTGGAGTCGAAGCGCTACATGCACCACTACAACTTCCCCCCCTTCTCCGTCGGAGAGGCGGGCTTCATGCGGGGCCCGAAGCGTCGGGAGATCGGACATGGCGCCCTCGCCGAGAAGGCGGTGCTGCCGGTGGTGCCCACCGAGGACGAGTTCCCCTACGCCCTGCGTCTCGTCTCCGAGGTGTTGTCCTCGAACGGTTCGACGTCGATGGCGTCGGTGTGCGCGTCGTCGCTCTCCCTCATGGACGCCGGGGTGCCCATCTCCGAGCCGGTGGCGGGGATCGCCATGGGACTCATCCATCAGGACGGGAAGTTCGTCACCCTCACCGACATCCTCGGAGCCGAGGACGCGCTCGGCGACATGGACTTCAAGGTGGCGGGGACCGAGAACGTCATCACGGCGCTGCAGCTCGACACGAAGATCCAGGGTCTGCCCTCGGAGGTGCTGACGAAGGCCCTCGATCAGGCGAAGCGTGCCCGCCTCCAGATCCTGGAGGCGATGAAGGCGGTGATCCCTGCACCCCGGCCCGAGTTGAACCGTTGGGCTCCGCGGATCGAGTCGATCCAGATCCCCAAGGACAAGATCGGCGAGGTGATCGGCCCGAAGGGCAAGGTCGTGCGGGAGCTGGAGGAGCTCACCGGAGCCACCATCGAGATCGACGAGGAGGACGGCTACGGCATCGTCCGGATCGCCTCGAACGACGGTGGGGTGCTGGAGGACGCCAAACAGCGGATCATGCAGATCGTGTACCCGCCGGAGCCGGAGGTGGGCAAGACCTACGAGGGCGAGGTGGTGAACATCACCAAGTTCGGGGCGTTCATCAACATCCTCCCCGGTCGGGACGGCCTGCTGCACATCTCGAAGATCGATCCGAGCCGCCGGGTGGAACGAGTCGAGGATTACCTGAAGCTGGGCGATCGGGTGAAGGTGGTGCTCCGCGAGGTGGACCGCAACGGCAAGCTCAGTCTGGATCTCGCCGAGGCCCTGGAAGGCCCGGGCGGCGAAGGAGGCGGCGAGCGCCGACCTCCGAGCGATGGCGGTCGGGACCGCCGCGATCGCGGAGGGCGCGACCGAGGTCGCGGCGGTGACCGGGGTGCCCGTGACCGAGGTGAGCGCCGGGAACGGCCCGAGGCCCAGTCCGGACAGAAGTCCCAACAGAAGTCCGAGCGGCGACGGGTGGCCCCCTCCTTCGAGGAGACCTTCGAGGATCTCACCCGGGGCTGACGCGGACGCCCTGGCACGGGGCCAAGGGTGGCCTCCATGCCAGGACTCCCTGACATCGTCATCGAGCTCGAGGCCTTGGAACGGCGCATCGTGGGGGAGACCCTCGGCGGATTCCGGGTGTGGTGGCCGTCGGTGCCCTGTACCTTCGACCCTCCACATGAGGCCGTGCCGGGGCGCAGACCGCTGGAGGAACGGGAGAAGGGACGGCCCTAGGTGGTGGGCGGCGGGGGCCGCGTAAAGGTCCTGTACCGGTCTCTTGACGCGTGTGTGTGTCAGGATTGCCGCCAGGGTGGGCTGTGAGGAGAAGGGAGAGTGCGGTGAGACGCGCAGGCCTCGCAGCGGTGGTGTTACTCCTGGTCATGGCGATGACG
This sequence comes from Acidimicrobiia bacterium, assembly GCA_026989215.1. Classification (GTDB taxonomy): domain Bacteria; phylum Actinomycetota; class Acidimicrobiia; order Spongiisociales; family ZC4RG35; genus S012-128. Next base: position 13,594 of record JALSJV010000234.1, read on the forward strand.
TCGGTCGCCGCAGCCACCCATGGCGGCGTGACGGCAACGACGACCGGCGGGAAGGCGGTGTGGTACAGCAGCCCGAACTACATGTACGTGCACGACACCCGGGCGGACGGATACTCCGTCTACGCGGAGTACTGTTGGGGGACGTCGTGCAGCTCGGGAACCCGGCTGTACAACCGGAGCGGCAACGGCACGGTGAAACGCTTCACGTTGTACCCGGCGAGCTCTGACATCACGTTTCGAGTGTGCCGGGA
>JALSJV010000235.1 GCA_026989215.1 Acidimicrobiia bacterium
GTGCTTCCCGGCGCAGGCTTCCATACTCATCGGTCGGTGGGGTGTGATGAGCCCCCCGAATCGGTTGCCCCGCCCCACCTGACCGTCGTCACCTGCCTCCACCGACGAGCCCGACAGGGTGAGATACGGGACGTCGGACGCCTGGTTGACCGCGACCTCCACCGGCCGGGAGAGGAGCTCGGACGCCACCCGGGACGCCTCGGCGGCGACCGCGTCGACGGCGGCCTCGTAGTCGCCGAGCCCCGCCACCTCCTCGGCGAGCACCGCCGCCGCCACCGTCATCCCCACCTCGTCGCCGACCCGCCGGCCCATCACCTTGACGTCGGGACCGATCGGGACGGTGTCCCGGAACTCCGAGGCGACGAGGGCGTCGGAGACGGTGTGCACCGCCTCCTCCAGGGGGGATCGAGGCCAGGACACCACCGCCAGGGACGTGTCGTTCGCCCTGGGCACGGCCCTCCCCGACACGAGGGGTGCCAGATCCACCGACGACGGGGAGAGCCACACCTCGACACCGAAGGCGTCCTCGTCGGCGGCGGGGAGGAGCCGGTGCAGCGCGGCGACGAGGTCGGCCTCCAGTCGGGAAAGGTCGGGAGGGGCGACGCGGAGGTCGACCTTGCCCGCCACCACCAGTCGGGCGGGACGAATCACCCGCCCTCCGCCGAACCCCACCTCCACCGAGCCCGAGGCGAACAGCGCCTTGTCGACGTTGAAGTGACGAAGATGCCCGGCCTCGGCGAGGAAATGCCGGGCGAGCAGGTTGGCCAGCTCCTCGGCGGCGGCGTCGGCGAGCGAGTCGGGATGCCCCGGGCCCTTGCGCTCCACGAACTCGACCTCCGGCCGATGGCGTGGACGCGACGACACATGGACCTGCATGGGGCGCTCCGACGATAGCGACCGGGTCTCCGCCCCGATTCAGCGGACCGCTTCGAGGTGGGGGGCGAGGGAACGGACGGCGGCCACGATCCGATCCGGAGCCTCGTAGTTGATCATGTGGCCGACCCCCTCCACCCACCGCAGCTCCGCCTCCGGGATCCCCGCGGCGAGTGCTTCGGAATGCCATGGCGGCGTCGTACGGTCCTTCGTCCCGCACAACACCATCGTCGGAACGAGGATCTCGCCCAGCCGCGGATAGAGATCCTCGAAGACCAGCGCCTGCAAGATCGGCAGCAGACGGCGATGGTTGTGGGCGATGAAATCGTCGAGGAAGACACGGATCTCGGCAGGGGAGGGGTGGTCCCCGGAGAGGGACGCTCCGAACAGCATCCCGAAGGTCTCGGTCGCGGCCAAGGCGGGGAGGATCCCCGACGCCAGCAACGGGATCTGGAGTCGGTTCTGGGGGGCCCGCTCCGTCACCCGACCGGCGAAGGACGCCGCCAGCACCAGACCTCTCAACCGCTGCTGACATTCGGGGTGGTCGAGCAGGCATCGGAGGGCGAGGAAGCCGCCCATGGAGTGGCCGACGAGGATCCCGTCGGTCACCTCGAAGTGCTCCAGCACCCCCATCGTGTCCCCGGCCATCTGCGACGGGCCGATCCCCGCCGCCCCGATCGTGGAGCGCCCATGCCCTCGCTGGTCGAAACAGATCACCCGGTAGCCGAGCTCGGCGAGCATCTCCCAGAGGATCGTCCACTCCCTGACCGACGCCCCGTACCCATGGGCGAGGATCACCGTCGTCGCCCCGTGGCCGGCGGTGATGGCGCGAATCCGGGTGCCGTCGGGCCGCAGGATCGAGACCTCCTCCCCCGCCGGGTCTCGCCGCAGCCGCTCCTCCGGATACCGATCGGGACGTCGACGGATCCGGCTCGCCGCGGACCGCGCGGCCAGATACCCGCAGCCGACGGCGACGCCGAGGAGCGACACGACCCGACGCATGCTGCATCACCTCCTCGGTTCGAACCTACCCCGGTTCGTGATGCAATGTCGGCGCCGACGAGTCTTCGACCACGACCGGGCTTCGGCCGATCGGATGCACCCTGAGGGTGAAGACGTCCGGGCGGGAGTAGTGGCCGACCGGGTCGAACCGCTGGCGGGCCTTCGCCAGCCGACGAGGATCCACGTCGGCATAGACGATCCCCTCCTCGCCCACCATCGGCCCGGCGAGCACCCGCCCGTAGGGATCCACCACCACACCGTTCCCCTTCGACATCCAGTCGTCCTCGCCGCCGTAGATCTCGTCCCTCCCGGGGATCTCGGAGGGGACGTCGGAGCCCCGCAGGACCGGGCTCACCGAGACCACGTAGATCCGGCCCTCCTTGGCGATGTGACGCATCGACGGCACCCACACGTCGTCGTTGTCCCAGGTCGGGGCCACCAGGATGTCGACCCCCTGCGCGTAGAGGGCGGCTCGGGCGAACGGCATGTAGTTCTCCCAGCAGATCAGCCCGCCCAGCCTCCCGAAGGGCGTCTCGTAGGTGCGGAGGCTCGACCCGTCCCCCTGGCCCCAGACCAGGCGCTCGGCACCGGTCGGCATCAGCTTGCGATGGACCCCCAACACGTCGGCGTCGGGTCCGAGGAACACGATGCTGTTGTACAGGGTGTGGCTCTCGGCGGCCCGTTCGGTGATGCCCATCGTCACGTAGACACCGTGGGTCCCCGCCGCCTCGGCGAGGCGATCGATGGTGGGCCCCGGCACCTCCACCGCCTCCTCGGTGAAGCGTGTGAACCAGCGGGCCTCCCCGTCGTCCCAGGGACGCCGCCTCCAGATCCAATCGGGGTAGGTCGGGATGAAGGATTCGGGGAACACGACCAGCCCGGCGCCGGCCTCGGCAGCCCGGGCGATGAGCTCACATGCCTTGTTCGTGGTCGCCTCCTGGTTGAGGAACACCGGGGTCGCCTGCACCGCCGCCACCCGTACGAGATCCACCGTCATCTCCACCTCCTCCGTGGACCTCCATTGTGCCCCCTCCCCGCCACCGGCGCGTCGCCGATACCATCGGAGGATGCGCGACACGGGGATCGTCACCGACTCGGTGTCCTGCCTCGATCCGTACCAGGCCGAGCGGCTCGGCGTCGAGGTCGTCCGTACCCACCTGTACCTCGACGGCGTCGAAGTGGTCGAGACCGACGACCTCTACGAACGTCTCGCCGCCGGCGCCGAGGTGAACACCTCCTCCCCGTCACCCGGCGAGTACCTGGAGGCGTACCGGAAGATGGCGGCCCGAGGGAAGGGGGCGGTGGTCGTCGCCCCGGTGAGCGCCCGCCTCTCCGCCTCCTTCGACGCCGCCCGTCTCGCCGCCCAGGATGCCCCCATCCCGGTGACCGTGGTCGACACGAAGGCCGCCGCCTGGTCCCAGGGTCTCGTCGTCGTCCACCTGGCCCGGCGCGCCGCCGAAGGCGCGTCACCGGAGGAGCTCGTCGCCGCCCTCGAGCAGATCCGACCCGACGTCCACCTCATGGCGGCCCTTCCCGATCTCGACCATCTCGTCCGCACCGGTCGCATCCCCCATCTCGTGGGACGGGTCGGATCCGGCCTCGGCGTCACCCTCCTCCTCGAGCTCCGTCCCGAAGGCGAGATCAAGCTGGCGTCGGTGAACCGATCCGCGGAGTCTGCGTACGCTCGGATGGCGTCGCGCCTGCCCGAGGACGCCACCCGCTGGGCGATCGGTGTGCTCCACGCCGCCGCCCCCGACGGAGCCTCCCGTCTCGCCGAGCTGGTCGCCCGCCGCACCGGCGGCCACCCGCCCGACGTCATCGAGTTCCCCCCGCTGATCGCCGCCAACACCGGTCCCGGTCTGGTCGGACTGGGCTGGGGTCCGGCTCCCCCATGAGTCTCATCGCCTTCGCCGTCGGCTACCTCGTCGGGTCGATCCCCTTCCCCTACCTGATCGGCGCCCTGCGGGGTGTCGATCTGCGTCGGCAGGGCACGGGGAACGTCGGCACCGAGAACGTGGCCCGGTTGGTGGGGACGCCGTGGGCGGTGGCCAGCTTCTTCCTCGACGCGGGGAAGGCGCTCGCCGTCGTCGTCCCCACCGTGGACGCCGCCGAGCCGGTCCGGGTGGCCGCCGCCCTCGGGGTGATCGTCGGACACGACTGGCCGATCTGGTTGCGATTCGTGGGCGGCCGGGGCGAGCTCGTCACCCTGGTCGCCGGGGCGTTGCTGGCACCCCGGGCGACGGTCGTCGTCCTCGCCCTGCTCGCGCTCGGGCTGCTCTGGCGACCCCGAGAGGGGGCGGGCAGGACCCGACTCGCCGAGGCCTGGTTCGTGGGCGCGTCCGTCTACCCGCTCCTCGCCTGGACCCTCGACGGCGAGACCGCCGCCCTCTACGCCTTCGGGGCGGGGGCGCTCACCATGATCCGCCGCCTCCAGGGGAGCCCCCTCCTGGGCCGCCGAGGCGACTGGCGGAGCAGGCTGCTCCATGACCGGGACTGACTCAGGCGGGTCGGGGCAGCCAGTCGGTGTCGATCCGGTGCAGGTAGCGGTCGGTGATCTGGGAGAGGAACCGCCGGGCCGTGGGGAACCGTTCGGCGAACTCCTCCAGGACCGCTCCGAGGGTCCCGGTGGCGGCCTCCCGGTACCACCGGGCGCCCGCCACCTCCAACAACCCGACCATGCCCTCCGAACCCTGGGTGAGCTCGTATGCGCCCCCCGGATCGAGTCCCGCCGAGCGGGCGAGCCGCACCAGGCGCTGAGGCTCCACCTTCAGACTCGACGTCGCCTGGGGGTAGGCACCGACGAGGAAGAGGGCGACGTCGCCCATCCGCCGCAGCAACGCCGGCCGCTGCCAGGACGCCACCTCGTCGACCAGCTCCGCCAGGTGGAAGGGATCGAGCTCGCTCCAGCGGCGCCGCCGCATCCCCCGAGGGGTCCGCACCCACCGGACACCCCCGGCCACCCGCGTGAAGGAGACCAACAGCCCCACCAGATACATCCGACGCTCCGGAGTGGAGACGAGCTCCCGCAGCGGCCCGACGTCGAACACCGGCAGGCGACCGGCACCGAGGACCCGCTCGGTGACGAACGAGGCGTCCTGGAGGTCGGCGGCGGCATGGTGGACGGCGACACCGAAGACGAGCCAGGGGCTGATGGCGGCGTCGAACTCACCGGCGAAGAGCGCGGATACCACCCGTTCGTCGGCGAGGAGCCGGTCGATCTCGGCGGGCTCGGCCACCAGCCGCTCTCGGAGCTTCTCCGGCAGGTCGATGTCGGCGGCGGCGCCCAGGATCCGCAGGTCGCCGTCGGTGAGCCGGCTCACGAACCCGACACGAGGATCCGTCATGCCACCGAAATCGTAGACCGGTCGCGGATTCATGTCGCCGTCCCCCCGACGGCGCGCCGGCGGCTCACCCCGAGATCAGGGGCCTCGTTCGGCGACCGCCACCGAGGAGTCGGCGGCGGAGACGGGAGGCCGGGACGGCAGCAGCAACCGGAACAACGTCGGGGCCAGCGTGGCGGTGACCGCCGCCAGCAGGATGATGCTCGACTCCATCGCCTCACTGATGAGACCCAGCTCCACGCCCAGCTCGGCAACGGCGATGATGAGGCTCAGACGAGCGGACAGCAGCGCCCCGGCGGCCAAGGACTCCCGCAGCGAATGACGCCGGATCACCAGCAGCAGCGAAGGGAGGATCTTCACGGCGAGGGCGGCCGCCAGCAGCAACAACATCAATCGGATGGCGGCAGGGTCGAAGATGGCGTCGATCCGGAACCCGATCCCCACGTTGATGAAGAAGATCGGGATGAAGAAGCCGTAGGAGAACCCGGTGAGCTTCTGGTCGAGTCCGCCCCGATGGCGGAAGACGGCGGCGAAGGCGGTCCCGGCCAGGAACGCGCCGAGGATCGGCTTGATCCCCAAGACGAGGGAGAGGCCGACGAACACCAGCATGAGCGCCAGGCTGGCCCGGATCCCCAGCTCGTCGGGATCGTCGGCGGCGAAGAGCCGCCCGAACCGTTCCGGCCGCCACCACGCCGCCCGCCGCAGGATCGCCAGCCCGGAGCCGGCGACGACGAAGAAGGCGGGGATCGCCAGCAGCCGGACGCCGAAGCCGTACTCGGTGATGATCGCGAACCCGGCGACCGCCAGGAGGGTGAGGATGTCGGCGAGGAGGGCGGCGACGAGGATGTCCTGGCCCAGGGCCGTCGCGATCATCCTGGTCCCGCGCAGGGTGGGGATGATCACCCCCACCGAGTTGGTCGCCAGCACGAGCGCCACGAACAGTCCCACCCCCAGCGCCAGACCGATCGTCACCGAGCCGACGATGGTGAGGGCGTAGATGCCGAGGCCGACGAGGATCGGCGCCATCCCCTGCCGTTCGAACACCTCGAGCTCGATCTCGAACCCGGCGAGGAAGAGCAGGAGGAGCAACCCCAGCTCCGCCAGCACCTCCACCAGCTCGCTCGGCTGGACCAGCCCCAACACCGGGCCGATGGCGATCCCGAACAGGATCTCCAACACCACCGCCGGCATTCGGAGGCGCCGCCCCACCAGGGGCAGCACGAAGGCCGCACCGGCGATCAGGATGAGGGTGGCCGCTTCGGCCTGGCTCACGCCGAACCCCGCACCGGAACGGCGAGCACCGAGGTCTCCGCCCGCACGACGACATGGCCGGTGATCCCCGGGGCGAGGGCCGTGGGGCGCCGAGGGCCGATCCCGAGCACCACCAGATGGCCGGGGGCCAGCTCGGTGATGACCTGCACCGGGTTCCCCTGACGGATCCGGCGTTTGATCGAGAGTCCGTGGACGGCTGCATCCTCCCGAAGTCGGGCGATGGCATGCCGGGCATCGTCGAAGGCCTCCTCGCCGGCGATGAACACCGGGGGGACGACCCCCACCCCGATGAGGGGGAGGCCCGAATGGGCGGCGATGTCGATGCCGACCCGACCGGCGCGTCGGCCCGCATCGGTCTCCCGGGCAGGTACGAGGATCCCCTGGTAGCGGTCGATGCCCTGCGCGAAGAGAACCGGGGTCCGTGTCTCCTGGGCCATGCGCAGCACCTTCGCCGCCCCGAGCCGACCGTGCACCCTGGGGACGACGAGGGTGCCGACGCTGTCGGTGCGGCACAGCTCCACGAGGGCGTCCAGGCCGGTCCGGTCCACCGGACGAGCCTGGATCTCCACCCCGGGCCACTGCTCGTCCAAGGTGGCGATCCGGTCTTCGATCTCTCGGGACCGGTCGTCTCCGCTCCCACCGATGTGGAGCACGATCACCGATTCGGCGGCGGTGGCGTGCACGAACCCGGCCGCCTCGGAGACGAGGACGTCGACGTCACGCAGCGATCCGATGGCGACGCCGACGTGCTTGCCGTAGTCGAGGGGGAAGCGGGCGACGCCGCCGGTGAAGGTGGCGACCATCTCCGGGTAGTCGGTGGCGGCCCCGACGACGGTCACCAGGTCGCCTTCTCGGAGCACGGTGCCGCCGTGGGGGACGATCAGCTCACCGTTGCGGAGGACGACGGCGACCAGCCAGGATTCGAGGTGCAGGTCCTGCAACGCCCGTCCCACCAACGGCGAGTCCGCCTCGATCCGGAACTCGGCGGCCTCCGCCCGCCCGTCGGCGAAGGCGGCCGAGGAGACACGGCGGTCCTCCAGGTTGATCTCCAACCGGCGCGCCCCCAGCCGGTCCGGGGAGATGGCGGCGACCCCGAGGGCCCGGTAGTCGGGGAGCCGCTCGGGGTCGGCGGCGATCGCCGCGATCCGGTAGACCTCCGCCTCCAGGGCGAGCCGACAGGCCTCCAGGTTCACCTCGTCGTCGTTGCTGGCGGCGACGAAGGCGTCGACCTCCGACAGCCCGGCCCGGTCGAGCACCACCCGGCTCGATCCGTCCCCCAGGATCCGTTCGATCGGTCTCACCTTGTCGGCGAGGTCGAGCCGGTCGGGGTCGACGTCGACGACCGTGACTTCCCACCGGTCACCGAGACGGCGGAGCAGGTCCCGGGTGATCCCCCCTGCCCCCACGATGATCATCTTCATCGGGACGGCGTCCCTGAGCAATGGGCCTCGTACATCGCGTCATTATGGCCGGATCCGCGTCCCGGCGCAGCGTCGGGCCCGATCACCACGACTGCCCGGCCCGCGCCAGGGGACAGCCCCGCCACTCCGGCACCTCGTGGGCCCAGGGATCCACCGCCCAGGGCGGCAGTTCGGGTCCCGCCACCCCGCGCTCCCGGTCGTCGGTGGAGAGGAACCGGGGCAGGATGGGGACCCGGACGCCCGCGTTCGGCCCCCCGTAGTCGGTGTTCACCACCGCCCAGGGCCCCCAGCCCTCCCACCGATCCCCGGCGGCGCGGGCGGCGACGAAGTAGCGGGCGGCGGCGACGGCGTTGTCCACCGGATCGAATTTCGAGCCGCCCTCCCTCCCGTACTCGGCCCACTCGCGATCGCCGAGTTGGAACAGCCCCCCGTAGCCGTACCGGTTGTCGTGGGAGAGGGCCCACGGGTCGAATCCCCCCGACTCGCAGTATCCGACGACCACCGCCTCGGCCGCCACCTGGTCGGCGAGGGACCGGAATCCCCACATCTCGGCACCGTCCCAGGTCTGATCTCCGAGGTCGACGATCGACGGCGGCTCCGACCCCAGCCCCGCTGCCGCCGCGACGCATCGGAACACCCGATGCACCATCCGAGCCACGTCGGTGGTCGAAGGTTCGTCCGCCAGGGAGAACCGGTCGCACTCCGCCGCCGGGGTCGGCCCGGGCGGAGGATCCGTCGCCGACGGATCCGGCAGGGCCGGGAGCTCGAGCGTTCGGACGCCGGAAGGAACCCGGAGGGGTGGCGGAGCGGCGCGGGCTTCGGCGGCCGACACCACCGGCACCGCCGCGAGGGGCTGCCAGGCGCCGTCGGAGGGGTAGGCGAGCGCGATCGGCGCCACGATCGCCGCCACCGCGGTCGCCACTGCCAGCCGAGCCCGCATCGGCTCCACCGGCCCGAACCGTTCGCTCCGACCAGTCTCCATCGACCCTCCCCCCGGCCGGCCCCTCGCATCGAGACATCGGCCGGATGCGTCGGCTCCTGGAGGGATTCGTGGAGCGTCGGCGGGTACCCTCGACTCGATTGGGAAGGAGGAGCCATGCCCACGTTCGCAGGACCCGACCGGATCCATGTCGGCGACGTACGCGTCACGTTCCTGGCCGACGGAGGAGGAGTGACCGACCCGAACGTCGCCTGGCCCGACTCCACGCCGGAGGCGTGGGTGCATCACCGCCGCCATCTGGACCACGACGGCAAGTTCGTCACGTCGGTGGGAGGGTTCCTCGTCGAGACCGCCGATCGCCGGGTCGTCGTCGACACCGGGATCGGCGACACCCGGGTGGACTTCCCCGGAGTGGGGTACTTCCAAGGGGGACGGTTCCTCGACTCCCTCGCCACCACCGGGGTCTCACCCGAAGAGGTGACCGACGTGATCTACACCCACCTCCACCTCGACCACTGCGGCTGGACGACCCGGGACGGCAGCCTCACGTTCCCCAACGCCCGTCACCTCGTCGCCGCCGGGGAGTGGGAACACTGGCACGGCGGTGACGACCCCGCCGGACCGGACCCGGTGCGGGTGCAGCAGGCCCTGGAAGGCCATCTCGATCACGTGGCCGACGGGGAGACGATCGCCCCCGGCATCGACGTGGTGTTCACCCCCGGACACACCCCCGGTCATCTCTCCCTCGTGGTGTCGTCGGGGACGCAGCGCCTGTTGATCCTGGGCGATGCCATGCACTGCGCCCTGCAGATGTCCGAGCCCCAATGGAACATCGCCTTCGACATGGATCCCGAGATGGCCCGGGCGACGAGGGCGCGCCTCCTGGAGGAGCTGGAGCGACCCGACACCCTCGGTGCGGCCTGTCATTTCGCGTCGGGACTCACCTTCGGACGGGTCCTGGTCGGCGAAGGCACCCGCTACTGGGGGATCAACTGACCGGCGGACGGGCGACGTCCCCCAACAACTCCATCAGCCGGGCGGCGTCGCGGGGCGCGGCCGCCTCGGCGTCGTTGTTGAAGAAGGCGTAGCCGTCCCTCCCCGCCGCGGCCTCCGCCGCCAGCCACTCCGCCCACGGCGCCAGCTCGTCGTCGGTGTAGGAATGGCCGTAGCCTCCGGCGAGCCCGTGGAAACGGGCGTAGACGAACCCGGCGGTGGCTCTCCGCACGGCGGGCATGATCGTCGAGCTCACCGCCACCAGGGCGGCGCCGTGGCGGCTCAACACGTCGTACACCTCCTCGCAGAGCCAGGAGGGATGCCGGAACTCGACCGCCGATCGGACGGGCGGGAGACCGCTCAGGAAGGCGTCGAGGCGGGCCGCATCCCGTTCGAGGTCGGGGGGGAGCTGCCAGAGGACCGCCCCGAGAGCGCCGCCCAGCCCTCCGACCCTCTCCATGAACCTCGCCACCGCCTCGTCGACCTCGACGAGACGGCGGAGATGGGTGACGAGACGGCTGCCCTTGGTGACGAACTCGAAACCCGGCGGTGCCACCTCGGCCCAGTGCGCCACCATCGTCTCGGCGGGGAGCCGGTAGAAGGTGGCGTTCACCTCGACCGTGGGGAAGCGGCCGGCGTAGAACCGGAGCCACTCCCCCGAGCGGAGACCCTCCGGATAGAAGCGGCCCGCCCAGTGCCGGTAGCTCCACCCACTGGTACCGACGGCGATCGTGCCCATGGGGCGCATCTCCACCGTCCATTCCAGCAGCTCCGCCGACGGCCCGACGGGGAGGTTGCGGAGATCACCAGGCTCCGCCCCCGCCTCCCCCGCCACCACCGCCACCGCCACCGGAGAAGCCGCCCCCGCCGCCGCTCCCCGAGGAGACGGTGAAGGCCCCGGCGAGGGAGGAGGCGATCCCCGTGAAGGCGCTCTCGGTGTGCCCGCCGGTGACACCGTGGGTGCCGTACCAGTACAGGCTCGACTCCTCCACGACCTCCGGCGGGGCGTTGAGACGGGCGGCTTCGAGCACGTCGTCGGCGACGCCGAGGGCGATGGCGTAGACGAGGAAGCGGTCCCAGAGGTCGAGGGAGGCGGGAGGTGCCTGGCCCATGGCGCTGAAGTCCTGCAGGTAGCGACGGAAGGCCTCCCAGCGGGCGGCGAGGAGCGCTCCCTTCCGAGTGCGGCGCACCCACCCGCGGCGGGTGGCGAGGAACACCAGGTAGACGGCCATGTTCACCAGGGCACCGACCACCAGGAGCAATGCCAGCCAACCGGCGTCCAGCACCTCGGCGAAGACGGGAATGAGGAGGAACGAGCCGAAGAACATTAGGAAAAACACCACGGCGAGCCCCATCACCCAGGACTTCGCCGACGCATCCAACAGGCCCGAGCGTTCCAGGGCGGCGAGGGCCTGTTTGTGGAACGACTGGTAGGTCGAGGCGTTGGCGACGGCATCCTCGCGGATGCGCTTGCGGAACTGGTGCAGCGGGACCGGTCCGTCCTTCGTGACCCGCCGGACCACCGTGACGACCCGCTGCTCGAAGTCTCGGAGGTCCACCCGCTCCCCGGTCAGGGAGAGCTCGAGATCGGTGATGGTCTCGGTCCGGAGCCCACCCCACGTCCGGACCTCGGCGCTGACGGGTCGGGCGGCGATCACCCCCCGTCGGATGAGATCGAAGAGCGTGGCGGTGAACCCGTATTCGTCCACCTTCCCCTGGCTCAGCAGCCCTTCGACCAGCGCCGGCGGATCGTCCGACGGCGGCTCCTGCTCGTATCGCCGGTCGTAGTCCACCTTCGGTTCCCGTCCGTATCGGAGGTAGAAGAACCCGATCGCCGCCAGTGCGGGCACGAAGGCGGCGAGCACCACGAGAACGGTCAGGAGCCGCAGCAAGAACCGGCGACGATTGGAGGCGTCGGCCAATCTGGTCTCTTCGTCGACGATGTCGGCGAGGCCTGAGCCGGTGACGACCGTCGCCCCGCCGGTGGAGGCGAGGACCGAGCGGGGGAAGACGACCCGCATCTCGACGAACCGTCCCGGAGGTACGTCGGTGGCGACGAGGGACGGCGAGACCCCGTCGGCTCCGAGCGACGTGGTGCCGTCCACGTCCGCCGGATGCCCCCAGACCCGCACCTCCCCGCGGGAGACGCTGCCGGGGATCTCCATCGTGGCGGTGAGCCGGTCGAGGCCGACACTCCACTCCTCACCCCAGACCTTGAGGTTCACGTCGACGACGTCGTCGTAGACCTTGGCGAGCCCGACGATCCGGTAGGCGATGGTGAAGGTCCGTCGCTCGTCGACGGCGGTGTAATGCCAGACGATGCGGACTCGACCACCGAGATCGCGGACACCGAAGGTGCCCGGCGGGCTGGAACACCCCAGGTCGGTGCAGCCGCCCGACCGGTAGCGGACCGCGCCCTCGGAGATGGAGACGTCGGTGACCCGCTCCCCCGCCCGCAGCGGGATCTCCCGGAACGCACCGGAGAAGGCACCCGTGAACTGGTAGGTGATGCGTTCGGTCACCACCACCGAGCCGTCCGACTCCACCTCGACGACGACCGACGCCTCGGGGAGGGAGAAGCTCTTCGCCGCCGCGGGGAGGGGGAAGGAGGCCACCATGGCAGTGCCGGCGACGAGCAGGGCGACGAGGAGCCGCCGCATCGTCAGAACGCGACGGGAGGGGCTTCGTCGGCCGACGGTGGAGCGTCGAAGAAATCCCGGGGTCGGAACCCGGCAACCCCCGCCACGACCATCGTGGGGATGGTCTGTACGAGGTTGTTGTAGCCGAGTACGGAGTCGTTGTAGATCTGACGAGCGACGGCGATCTTGTTCTCCGTCTCGGCCAGTTCCGCCTGCAACGCCGCGAAGTTCTCCGAGGCCCGGAGCTGGGGGTAGGCCTCGGCGAGGGCGAAGAGCCGGCGGAGCGCCCCGGTGAGGACGTTCTCCGCCTCCGCCTGCTCCGTGGGCGTGGTGGCTTCCAGCGCCCGATTCCTGGCTTCGACCACCGCCTGAAGGGTGTCCTGCTCATGGGCGGCGTAGCCCTTCACCGCCTCCACCAGATTGGGGATGAGGTCGTACCGGCGTTTGAGCTGCACCTCGACCTGACCCCACGCGTTGTCCACCCGGTTCCGCCGCCGGACGAGGCCGTTGTAGGCGACGACGAACCAGACGGCGACCACGCCTCCGACACCAACGAGGATCCAACCCCAGGGCATGGGCGCAGTGTAGGGGACGGCGCCGCCGCGGCCCGGTACCGGGGCGAGGCTCAGCGGAGGTACTCGGTGATGAGCACGACCCCCATGGCGGCGATGGCCACGCCACCCACCTGGGCGAGCCGGATGTGCCAGATGGTGTCGAGGAGACGACGGCCCGAGGCGACCACCGCCGCCGCCACCATCTTGGATCCGACGAGCAGTGCGTAGAACGCGCCGACGAAGGCGACGGCCCGCACCGGCGCCCGCTGCCAGGCACCGAGCGTGAGGGGGGCACCCACCGAGAACCAGAAGAGCCACGGATGGGGCGAGAGAAGGTTCACGACCACACCCCGGCGGAGATCACGGACGGCGGATCCGCCGTCGTCGGCAGGATTCCGGGCCTCGGACACGGTCCGGATGCCCAGCCAGATCAGGTAGAGCCCCCCGACCAGCCCCAGGCCTCGGACGACGACGCCGGGGAGCGCCGCCAGCGCGGCGAGGGCGATGACGACCACCGGCAGGTCGGAGAGGAGGGGAGCGAGAGCGGTCCGGGCTCCCGCCCCGAACCCGCGGCGGAGGCTGACGGTCACCACCAGGGTGAACAGCGGCCCGGGGGTGATCCCGGCGGCGGCACCGAGGGTCAGGCCGAGGAGGAGGTCGGACACGACCCCGGCCTCACCTCCCCAACGCCTCGAGCATCGCCTGACCCATGTCGGTCGGCGTGGGAGCGACGACGATCCCGGCGGCCTCCATCGCCGCCACCTTGGCGGCGGCGGTGCCCTTCCCCCCCGAGATG
>JALSJV010000236.1 GCA_026989215.1 Acidimicrobiia bacterium
TGATGTTGGAGATGTGGAGGGACCGGGCCGACGGTGCGGAGTCCCATCGGGGGTCCGGTCCGGTCCCTCCGCTCGACTGAGGAGGTGGATGGTGGGTGACAGGCTGAGGCTGTCCGGCGGTGTGGATCTGTCGTCCCGGGTGGACGAGGTGGTGCCGGGCGAGTGGATGACGGCGCTGGTGCATGGCGAGGTCGTCTCCGAGACCCGCAAGTTCTCCGACGACGGGACCGTGGAGACGACCTGGGTGCTCAAGGTGTCCAATGTCGTCAGGTGTCCGGAGCGGCTGGTGGGGGACGTGTCGTCGGTGCTGCGGGCTGCGGAGGATGCCCGGCTCGGTCGGGTGTCGCTGCCGATGGAGGGCGGGACGTGACCGCCGTCTCGGCGATCTGTCCGGCCTGCGGGCTGCTGGTGTGGCTGGAGGCGTGCGAGGTGACGGTGTGGCCGGAGCAGGGGCGGGCCACCTGGTCGCACTGTGGGCAGGTGATCGAGCATCGGCTCGGCGCCCGGGCGGTGGTGCAGCTGCTGCTGGTGGGCTGCCGTCGGGCCGCCCCTCCGATCAGCCGTGCGGAGATCGCCGAGTTCGCCCAGGCGTTGGCGTCGACGGACGTGCCGCAGGAGGAGCTGCTGTGACCCAGCAGGCGCTGTTCGACGGCGAACGGCTGGTGTCGGCGTCGCCGGTCCGGGGTGAGCAGATGGCGAGGGTCGAGGTGGTGTTCTTCGTCGACGACACGGGCGATCCGGAGCGGCAGGCCCGGCTGATCGCGGCGGGGCTGGTGCGCGGTGCGGTTGCGGTGTTGGAGACGTGGAGGGCCGGAGAGAGGAGCGGACCATGAGCTGGATGCAGAGGGCCGCCTGCGCCGACGCGCCGGCGGCCATCTTCTTCGACGACCGGGCGCTCCGCGCCGAGCTGCGGTTCGCGGCCGCGGCGGCGGTCTGTGCCCGCTGCCCGGTCCGCCCGGAGTGCCTCGACGCCGCCCTCCCGCACGCCCGCGGCAGGTCGTCGGATACGACGTTCCGCGCGTCCACCACGGCCGCCGAACGGCGGCGGATCCGCCGCGGGACGCTGCGGCGGGAGGACGTGTGGGCCCGGTGGGACCGCCTCGCACTCCAGGAGGCGACATGACGTTCGCCGGGATCCCCGTGCCCTGGACGACCCGGGAGGAATGGCTCAAGCTGCGGCGGGACGGCATCGGGGCGTCCGACGTCGCGGCCATCGTCGGCCTCTCCCCGTGGGCGGGTCCATGGCACGTCTGGGCCGACAAGACCGGGGCGCTCGAGACCGAGGAGACCGAGCCGATGCTGTGGGGCCGCCTCCTCGAGGACGCCGTCATCGACGAATGGTCACGCCGGGAGGGTCGTGACGTGATCTTCCGGAGCGGGCTGTTCCGCCACGTCTCGGAGCCGTGGATGATGTGCACGGTTGATGGGCTGGCCGTGCCGCGTGGCGCCACCGAGCTGGCGGAGGTGGAGGCCGTCGTCGAGGTCAAGCTCGACTCGTCGCGGGGCTGGCCCGACGGGCCACCGCCCCACTATCTCTGCCAGGTGCAGTGGCAGATGGCGGTGCTCGGCGTCCCCGAGGCTCGGATCGTCGTGCTGCATCAGGGCCGCCGCCTCGACGTCCACGAGGTCGCCGCCGACCCGGACGACCAGCGGGCCCTCGCCGACGCCGCCCGCCGCTTCTGGGTCAACCATGTCGAGGCCGGGGTCGTGCCGCCGGTGGACGGGTCGACGACGCAGGTGGCGGCGAGGGTGTGGGCCGAGGACGACGGGGAGACGGTCGAGGTGGACGCCGACGTGGTGGCGGAGCTGGCGCGGGTGCGGGAGGAGATCGCGGCGTTGGAGGCCCGCCGGGACGTCCTCGAGGGGCAGCTCAAGGCGTCGTTGGGGTCGGCTGCGGTCGGTGCGGTGGGCGGCGAGCCGGTGGTGACCTGGCGGACGCAGACCCGCCGCCAAGTGGACGTCCGCAGGCTGCGGGCGGTGCGTCCTGACGTGGCGGAGGAGTTCATGGTGGAGCGGCAG
>JALSJV010000237.1 GCA_026989215.1 Acidimicrobiia bacterium
GGGAGGGGGGGATCCGACGAGGGCCGCGAACAGGTCTCCGAAGGCGGCCTCGGCGGTGGTCGTGGCGGCCTCGGCGGGGGCGTCGGTGGAGGCCTCGCCGAGGGTGGCGATGGTGGCGGGCAGCAGCGGGATGTTCATCGTGAACCTCCAAGGGTCCGGTAACGGTCGATGACGGTGGCGACGTAGTCCTGGGCGATCGGAACCCCCGGACCGCCGGTGTACAGACGGGCGACCCGAGCCGGACCGGCGTTGTAGGCGGCGAGGGCGAGGTCGAGTCGACCGAAACGGTCGATCATCGTGCGGAGAAACCGGGCGCCGCCCTCCAGGTTCTGGTAGGGGTCGTAGGGGTCGACGCCGAGCTGGTCGGCGGTGCCGGGCATGAGCTGGGCGAGGCCGATTGCCCCGGCGGGTGAGACGGCATCGGCCTTGAATCCGGATTCGGTCCACACCACCGCCGTGAGGAGCGCCGGGTCGATCCCGGCGGCGCGTGCCGCCCGGAAGATCGCCGGACGCCAACGGTGGGCCTCGGCGGGGAGGGCGGCTGCCGTCGTCGTCGGAGGGTCGGCAGGAGCCTCCGCGGGTCCGTCCGTCCGAGCCGGGGGCAGAAGGTCCGGGAAGGGGACGGGTGGCCGGAGCGAGGCGATGCGAGCCTCGATCGCCCCGATGCGGGCCATGACGTCGGCGATCACGGTCGCCTCCTCGACCGGAGCGCCATCATCTCGTCCATCACCCGTTCCGAGGTGCGGCGGGCGTAGTAGGCGAGCTCCTGGCGGCGGCGGGCGTCGAGCTCCTCGACCGAGTCGAGCTCCTGGGAGGCGCGGCGCCACGACCCCTGGGCGGCGGCGACCCGCTGCTCGGTCCGGGCCAGGTCGGCGCCGGCCTCGGCGACCTGTTCGAGGCTGCGGTGCCCGGCCAACGCCTTGGCCTGCAGCTCCCGGGGGTCCGCCGCCTCCTGGGTGGCGTAGCGCGCCGTCTCCTCATATCGCCGTCGCCGTGTGGCCAGCTCGTCGACGGCGATTCGGCTCGCCTCGTTCGCCGAGGCGAGATCGGACCGGGCTTGGCGTTCCCGGATGGTGCGAAGGCGGATCAGCGTACGCAGGCTCCTCATATCAGCTCCATCTGCAGCGCAAGATCGGTGAGGGCACGCCAGGTGGCGTCGAAATCGTCGATCTCGTGTGGCCGTTGACGGAAGAAGTCGACGAGGTGGGGGGTGGCGGCGAGGCCCTTGTCGGCTCGGGGATTGGTGCCGGGGACGTAGGCGCCGACCTCGACGAGCTCCTGCACCTCGGCGGCGGCGGCGAGGGCGGACCGGACGGCGGTGACGACCCGTTCCTGCTCCGCCGTCCACAGCTTGGCGGCGAGACGGCTCAGCGAGCCGAGGGGATCCACCGCCGGGTACCGACCCTGCACGGCCAGCTTCCGGTCGAGGACCAGATGTCCGTCGAGGATGGCGCGGGTGGCGTCGGCGATCGGGTCGTTCATGTCGTCCCCGTCGACGAGCACGGTGAAGATTCCGGTGATGCTCCCCCGGGACCGGGGACCGGACCGCTCCAGGTAGCGGGGCAGCAGGGAGAACACCGACGGCGTGTAACCCCGGGCCGTGGGGGGCTCCCCGGCCGCGAGGCCGACCTCCCGCTGGGCCATCGCCAGGCGGGTGAGGGAGTCGACCATGAGGAGGACCTCCCGCCCCTGGTCGGCGAACCACTCGGCGGTCCGCATCGCCAAGAGCGCGGCCCGGACGCGCACCAGGGCGGGCTGATCGGAGGTCGCCACGATCACCACCGACCGCTGCATCCCCTCGGCGCCGAGCTCGTCCTCGACGAACTCGCGAACCTCACGCCCGCGCTCGCCGACGAGGGCGACGACGTTGACGTCGGCGTCGGTGCCCTTGGCGACCATGCCCAGGAGGGTGGACTTCCCGACTCCGGAGCCGCCGAAGATCCCGATCCGTTGGCCCCGGCCGACGGTGCACAGGGTGTCCACCACCCGGATACCGGTGGCGATGGGACGGTCGATGCGGTGGCGGGACAGGGCGGAGGGTGCCTCCTGGTCGAGGGCGACCGCCTCGCCGGTGGGGAGGGGGCCGTCGTCGAGGGGACGACCGAGGCCGTCGAACACCCGTCCGACGAGCTCTGGGCCGACGACCGCCCCGGGGGCGGTCCGCATCCGGACCACCCGGTCACCGCGTCCCAGCCCCGCCGTGCTGCCGAGCACCAGGGCCGTCGCGCCTCCAGGGTGCAGCTCGACCACCTCGGCGACCCGCTCGCCGTGGGGCGACCGGATCGCCACGGTGTCGCCGAGACGGAGGCGGAGGCCTTTGATCTCCAGCTCGTTGCCCGTCACCGTGGCCAGCGAACCCTCGGCGACGTAGGCGTGGTCAAGGTCGAGCATCGAGGGTCTCCCGAAGGTTGCGGAAGGCGGCGGCGATGGTGAGGTCGGCCCTGGCCCAGCGTCCCCGGAGCTTCGCCTCGCCCGGGCCGAGGCTCGGATCCGGCTGGATCGAGACGCCCGGGACCTCGGCGAGACCCGCGGCGACGACGTCGAGTCGGTCGGGGTGGACGGCGACCGACAGGTCCTCGTCGTCGATGGCATCGAGCGCTTCGAGGATCCGGTCGGTCAGGGCCTCGACCGTGGCGGGTTCGAGCGACCCGACGATCGTCTCGGCGACGTCGAGCGCGATGCGCAGCACCGCGGCCGCCGAATCTTCGACCGCGGCTGCGAGTCGCCGCCGAGCGTCCTCGACGGCGGCCCGGAGCGCGTCATGCGCCTCCGCCGTCAGGGCGGCGAGTCGCGCCGACTCCTCCTCGAGGGCCCGGGCCCGCCCGTCCTCGGTGCCGCGCCGGTAGGCGGCCTCGATCTCGGCGGCCACCACCGGGTCGGCGGTGAGCGCCTCGATCCCTCCGAGGGGCAGGGGACGGTCGGACAGGGACGGCTGGCGGAGGACGCTACTCAATCATCTCTCCTTCCTCGCCGCGGCTGATGACGATCTGCCCGGCCGCTTCGAGGCCGCGGATCTCGGCGACGATCTGATTGCGGGCTTCCATGACCTCCTGCTTGCGGACGGCGCCCATCAGGTCCATCTCCTCGACCAGGGCCTCGCGGGCGCGTTCGGAGAGGTTGCGGAGGATGGCGTCCTTCACCTCCTCGGAGGCTCCCTTGAGCGCCAGGGCCAGAGTCTGGGTCTGGACGCTCTGGAGGATCTTCTGGATCGTGCGGTCGTCCAGGGTGGCCACGTCCTCGAAGACGAACATGAGGGATCGCACCTTCTCGGCCAGTTCCGGATCGATCGTCGCCAGTCGCTCCAGGATCGTCTCCTCGAAGTCGCGTTCGATGTTGTTGAGGATGGAGGCCAGCTCCTTCGCTCCGTCCACCTCGGCGGGGGCGTCGTCGGCGGACTCCTGGAGTCGCTCTGCCAGCACCTCCCTGACTCGACGTAGCACGTCCGGAGGGGTGGGTCCGAGGGTGGCGATCCGCTGGCTGACCTCGAGGGCCAGATCGTCGTCCATCTGCTCCAGCACCTTCGCCGCCCGTTCCGGGCGTTGATGGGCGAGGACGACGGCGATCGTCTGAGGGTGCTCGTTGCGGAGGAGCTGGACCGTGTCGTTCAGGTCCGCTTGCTCGAGGAAGGCGAAGGGACCCAGGTCGACCTGCTCGGAACCCGACGGGAGGAGACGTGCCTGTGCCCGGATCACCTCGGCCTCCGCCTCGGGATCGTGGGACAGCAGTTGGCGGAGGGACTCCTTCACCATCGCCAACCGTTCGGGACGTCCTACCGTCCCCAGGCGGGCCATCTCGTCGGCGAGCATCTCGACCTCTTCGCGGGAGAGGTGCTGGAGGATCGAACCCGCCCGCGTCGACCCGATGGCGAGGATGAGGGCCGCTGCCCGTTGCCGAGGTTCGATGCTCACCGCCATCTCAGCTCCTCACGGTCTCGCGGTTGTCGGCGAGCCAGCTCCGGAGGAGGGTGGCGATCTCCTCGGGCTGGCGGTCGACGAGGGCGAGGACGTCGGTGGCCATGTCGTCGAGGGCCAGGTCGTTCTGGTCGCCGCCGGGCAGGGCATCGGGACTCCAGGCCGCGACCTGCACCTCGTGCTTGCCGCCTCGGCTCTGGAGGAACAGCGCCAGGCCGACGAGGAGGAGCACCAGGGCCCCGGCCACATTCGGGATCAGGTCCATGATGGACGAGGACTGGGCGTCTGCCGCCTGGGGATCCGCCGTCTCCACCGCCGGCGTCGGGAAGGCGGCGGCCGACACCTCGATGGTGTCCCCGCGGGCAGGGTCGAGGCCGATCGCGGCGGCGACCAGGTTCTCGATCTCGGCGGTGTCGGGGGCGGGGCTCCCCGTCAGGGACCCGTCGTCGACGACGACCGCGACCGAGAGCCGCTCGATCGTGCCGGGGGCCTGGATGCTGCGGGTGACGACCCGGTCGATTCCGTACTCCCGGGTCTGTTCGTTCCGTCGGTATTCGTAGCTGCCGTCGCCGTTGGCGGGGAGCGGCGACCCGTCGACGCCCACGGTCCCGACGGCGGGAGCGCCTGCACCGGTCATCGTCTCGTCGATGAGCTGCTCCCGCAGCGGGGTCGCGGACTCCGGCGTGTAGGTCTCGGCCTCGACCGTCTTCTCGTCGAAGTTCAGCACGGCGCGCACCACCACCGAGGACCGTCCGGGGCCGAGGAGGCTGGCGAGCATCGCCTGGACGTCGCCGGCGACCGTGGTCTCGAACTCACGGGTCATGCGGAGCTGGCTGTTGCCGACTCCGGGGGAGCCCTCCACCCCGGCGGCGGCGAGCACCTCACCGTCGGTGGTGGCGACCGTGACCTGATCCGGCTCGAGGCCCTCCACCGAGGACGCGACGAGGTAGGTGATGGCATCGACGTCGCCTTGGGAGACCGGACCTGCCGGGTCGATGAGGACCGAAGCCTGCACCGGCTTCTGATTCTCGGCGAACAGGGCCTCTTCGGGGATCACCAGACGGACCGTGGCGGACCGCACCGTCTCCAGGGCGCCGAGGGTGCGGGCGAGCTCGCCTTCGAGGGCGCGCTGGTAGTCGACCCGTTGACGGAAGTCGGAGACCGAGAGCCCCTGCTCGTCGAGGAGCTCGTAGCCCTTCGGCACCACCGCTCCCTGGATGCCGGACGACGCCAACGACGCCCGCACCTTGTACACCTGGTTGCGGGGGACCAGGACCCGACGGCCGCCGGCCTCCAGCTTGTAGGGGACCGAATCGGCCTCGAGGGCGTCGATCACCTGGGCGAGCTGGGCCTCGTCGATGTTCGAGTACAGGACGGTGTAGCTCGGGGTCGACACCCAGCTCACGAAGGCGACGGCGGCCAGCAGCACGACGATGCCGGCGGCGGCGACGCCGGCCCGCTGGGCGATGGTCAGCTCGGAGAACATCCGACGGAGAGAGTTCACGATCGCCATGGGGTCACACCTGCATCCTCATCACTTCCTGGTAGGCCTCGATGGCCTTGTTCCGCAGCTCCACCAGGAGCTCGACGCTGAGGGTCGCCTTGGTGGTGGCGACCATCAGCTCGTGGACGCTCGTCTCCCCACCGGCGGCGACGTCCTGGGCGAGGGCGTCGGCCTGACGCTCCGCCTCGGACACCGATTCGAGGGCCCCGCCGACCTTCTCGGCGAATCCCGGTTGGGTCCGTTCCGGCGTCTGCGACGGGGTGACTCCTCCGATCCCGGAGATTCCACCTGTTCCTGCGATCGGCGCGACCATCGTCACCTCCCGATCCTGAGGGCGGCCTCGTAGGCCTCCCGGCTCGAACGCACCACCGACAGGTTCGCCTGGTATGAGCGTTGGGCGGCCATGAGGTCCGCCATCTGGCCCGCCAGGTCCACCACCGGGCGACGTACGAACCCGTTCTCGTCGGCGTAGGGGTGGGTGGGGTCGTAGACGAGGGCCGGGTCACCGGGCGCCTCCTCGATGCCGACGACGGCGACGCCGTCGCCGACGCCGTCGGCCCCGTCCACGGCGCGGGCCACGACGAGTTTGGCTCGGAAGGGCTCTTCGTCGGGGGGGCGGACGGTGTTGACGTTGGCGATGTTGTGGGCGATCGCGTCGAGCCACGTGCGGCTCATCCGGGCGCCGGAGGCGGCGATGTCGAGGGAGCGGAAGACGCTCATCGGCGCCCTCCGATCGCCAGGCGGTACAGGCCGACCTTGTAGTTGAAGGCCTCGACCATGGCCTGGCGTCGCAGGTTGGTCTCGATGAGGCCGACCAGCTCGTCCTCGATACGAACGTTGTTGCCCTTCAGGTCCGCCGGGTCGGTCGTCGCCTGCAACGTCGGCTCGGGCATCCGGGTGATCCGACCGGCTTCGAGGGCGGCGCGGAGCTGCGACTCGAACTCGACTCGCGAAGCCCGGAAATTCGGGACTTCGGCGTTGGCGATGTTGTCGGCGATCACATCCGCCCGACGGTCCAGCCCACGCAGCGCCCATTCGATGGCTCGGGTGGTCAGGTCGTCGTTGGTGATCATCTCGCTCCTCATACGAAGACAAGGAAGGACTGGCGGGTCCTTCCTTGCCGCATTCGGTCTTCCGTGGTCTCGGTTGTCGTCGGTACCGGTCGGCCTCTGGGGTACGTGGTTAAGGAACGTGAGGCTCCGGCGTCGACGTGGGCCGGAGAGGCCGGGGAGGGGAGCGGTCCCGAGGTGCTGCCGTGTCGACGACGGCGCGGCCGAAGTGGGATCAGGCCATGCGCCCGAGCACCGCCTGCTGGGCGAGGTAGGCGCGTCCGGCACCTCGAACCCTGCCCATGCGTTCCAGCTCGGCTCTGATCTCCGCCCGCCGACGATCCAGCTCGGCCTCGATCCGGTGTGCCTCGGCGAGGAGCTCGAGAAGCTCGGCGTGGGTCGCCGCGTCGGGAGGATCCGAGGGAAGCTCGAGCGGGAGGGGGCCGTCGGGCCCGATCCAGACGCCCTCTTCCAGGGTGGCCCGGGCGGCGTCGAGGTCGCGGCGGAGGCGTCCGGCGGCCTCGCCCCAGGTCATCATGCGCTCGCCTCCACGGGTCCGTTCACGATCTGGACCCAGGCTTCCCGCAGGTCCGAGATGACCTCCCGGACGGGATCGAGGGGTTCGGGCACCTTGCGGAGGTTGGCCTCGACGAGTTGGTGGTGGCAGAACTCGTAGAGGTCGGCGAGGGAGGACGTGATGGAACCTCCCGCCGGGTCGAGGCATCCGAGGAGCTCGGCCACGATGTCCTGGGCCCGGGTGAGGCGCTCGTGGGCCAGCTCCACGTCGGGCCGTTCCCGGCTCATGGCGGCCCCGGCCGTGTCGACGGCTGCGAGCAGCGCGTCGTACAGCATGACGATGAGATGGCCGGGTGCGGCCGTCTCTACCGAGTGCTGCTGGTATGTGAGTAGCGGGTTCATCCTGCCTCCCATGGCTTGCCCGTCGTCCGTGTCATGGCGAAATCAAGCTCACTGTTGCGGTGGTTGCGTGAGGCCCGACAGCGCGGCGCCGAGGGACTGGCTCATGGCGGTGAGGCGCGACAGGGCGGTCTCCAGGGCGGTGAACTGGCGGCGGAGGATCTCCTCTCGACGCACGATGCGGTCCTCGAGGGCTTCGATCCGGTCGTCGATGAGGTCGATCTGGGCTGCCCAACGGTCCCGGGCCCGGTCGATCATCCCGTCGAGCCCTTCGACCGTCTCCAGGTACTCGTCGAAGCGGGGAGCGAGCCCCGACGTGATGGAGACGGTCCCCAGGTCGAGGGTGCCGCCGGCGGCGGACACCTCGGCGGCGGTGGCGGAGATGGTGAGGGTGAGGCCGTCGAGGGTGCCGGTGCCCCGCAGGGCCCGGCCGGTGCCGGTGGCGGCGATCCCCCCGATCGTGCCGGCCACGTCGGTCCCGGTGAAGGTGCCGGCGAGACCGAAGGAGTTCGCCGCCACCGTGAAGGAGAAGGCTGATCCGTAGCGGGTCTCGTCCAGTTTGATCGCCCCTCCCGAGGAGGAGGCGACGACGGTGGTGATGCCGGCGGCGGCGAGGGCGTCGTTGATCGCCTGGACCGCCGTCGTCAGGTCGGACCCGGCGAGGATGGTGACCGTGGCGGTCTTGGTGCCCGACGTGATGTCGAAGGTCTCGTCGGCGGTCGGCGCCACATACGAGCTTCCCGTCACCGACGCCAGGGTGGCCGCCTGGGTGATCTGTACGGCGTGGGTTCCGTCGAGGGAGGAGTCGGCCACGGAGACGACCGCCACCCGGGAGTCGGTCGGCGACGCGATCCGAGCGAAGAGGGCGGAGACGGCGTCGAAGTCGTCGTCCAGGGCGGCCCGAAACTTGGTCTCGTCGAAGACGAACGTGCCGGTCCGGTCGATGGAGATCCCGACGGAGGACGCGAAGGTGTACGTGCCCGACAGTCCCGGTACCACCCCGGTGAGCTTCGAGCGGAGCGACAGCTCGAGGTCGCGCGCCGACGAGTCGCCGGTGAGGGGACCGCTCTGGTTGGTCTCGACGTTGTAGGCGGTGAGGTCGTCGAGGAGGGAGAGGGTCGAGTTGAGCTCGTCGACCAGCCCGCGGACGGCTTCGACGGCGGCATCCAGGTCCCGCTCGACGCCGACGGTGACCGGTGCGGTGGTGGTGGCGGAGAGGGTCAGCTCGACCCCGGCGATCAGGTCGCCGATCACGTTGGAGGAACGGTTGACGGTGATCGCCCCGGCGCCGCTGCCGATCGTGAGCTGGGCGTCCTGGCCCTGCTGGACGACGTCGAAGGTGCCGAGGGAGGCCTGGTCGGCCGTGACCGTGAAGGCGGAGGCCTGACCGGTGGTCTCGGAGGTGAGGACGAGACGGTTCTGGCCCGAGGTGACCTGGAGCAACGTGGCGGAGACGCCGACGTCGAGGCCGTTGATCTGATCGACGAGCTCGCCGATCGTCGTCGTCGACGTGGTCGTGATGTCGTAGTTGGTGCCTCCGACGGTGAGGGTGAAGGTCCCGGCGCCGACCAGATCGGTCGACGCGGCGAAGGTGCCGGTGGCGGCGACCTGGTGGGCGGCGGCGAGCTGGTCCACGGTGAACGAGGTGGTCCCCGTCGCCGGGGTGCCGGTCACGGTGACGCCGACGGCGTCGGGGTTGGAGGACGACGCCAGCGAGAAGGCCTTCCAGTCGTCTGCCGTGTCGAGCTTCTGCTCCTGCTCCCGGAGGGCGGAGATGCGGGTGGCGATGGAGTCCCAGGCCTGCTGGCGCTCCTGGTAGAAGGCTTTGCGGTACTCGAGCTGGTTGATGGGGATCCGCTCGATCTGGATGAGCTGGCTGACGATGTTGTTCGTGTCGAGCCCCGAGGCGAGGCCACCGATGCTGAAGAGGGGGAGGGTCATTCGGCTCTGGCTCTCTCGGTTCGTCGGGTCCGGTCAGGTCGCTGGGGGTTCGGGGTGCGGAGGGGCCCGGGTTGGGCCCCTCCGCTGGGTTGGGTCCTGGTTCCTATCGGAGGAGGGTGAGGACGTTTTGGGGGATGGCGTTGGCCTGGGCGAGCATGGCGGTGCCGGCTTGGACCATGATCTGGTTCTTGGTGAAGACGGCCATCTCGCGGGCCATGTCGGTGTCACGGATCCGGGATTCGGATGCCGTGAGGTTCTCGACGGCGACGCTCAGGTTGTTGATGGTGTGTTCGAGCCGGTTCTGGGTGGCGCCCAGTTTGGACCGGACGGTGGACACCGAGGCGATGGCGCTGTCGATGGCGGTGATGGCTCCGGAGGCGTCCGAGGACAGATCGATGGCCGACAGGTCGACGCTGAAGACGTCGTTGCTCGCCAGGGTGAGGTCGTCGCTCAGGGTGAGGGTGTCCCCGGCGTTGGCGCCGATCTGGAAGGTCAGGGCGGCGGTGGCCGGTGTCGAGTAGTCCTGGAACACCTTGTTGCCGGCGAAGGTGGTGCGGCTGCCGATGGAGTCGAGCTCGGCGAGGAGCTGTTTGACCTCTTCCTGTTGGGCGGTGCCGTCGGTGGTGGCCGTGTTGGCGGCGTCGACGGCGAGTTCGCGCATCCGCTGGAGGATGGCGTGGACCTCGGAGAGGGCTCCTTCGGCGGTCTGGACGAAGGAGACGCCGTCCTGGGCGTTGCGGATGGCGGCCTGGCTGCCGCGGATCTCGGCCCGGAGGGATTCGGACTTGACGAGGCCGGAGGCGTCGTCGGCGGCCCGGTTGATCCGGAAGCCCGAGGAGAGTTTCTCGAGGGACTTGCCGAGCTGGACGTTGGAGAACGCCAGGTTGCGGTACGAGTTGATCGCCGCAACGTTGTTGTTGATCCGCAGAGACATGTGGTGAACCTCCTTGTTGTCTGCGGTGTGCCGATGCGGGCGACGTCCGTGTCACTCGCACTTCCGCTGTTCCTGGTCGGCGTCCCTTCCGGGCGGATAAGCGGTCGCCCGCCCCTCCCGTCCCCGCCTCCGGGTTCTTCCCCCTCCCCGAGGGGGGAGTACCCCACGCCGTGAGGCGTGGGGGGGAGGGGGTGGGGCAGTGCGCGCCTCGCGGCGCGGAGACAGCGGGCGTGAAGGCCCCCCCTCCCCCTTCGCTTCGCTCGGGGACTCCCCCCGTTCCGCTGCGCTCCACGGGGGGAGAAGGCGCAAGTCCCCGGCCCGGCTGCCGACACGACACACCATGAACGTCGTCATCCTCTCCTATGGGCCCAGCCGCGCGACGCTGGCCGCCGTCAAACGGGCGCGCCGCATCTCCGACGTCGACCCCATCCGGGTGGTCGCCGCCTCCGAGACGGGGATCCGTCGACTCGACCTCCCCGGAGTGGAGCTCATCGGGGAGTTGGGGACGAAGGGTCTCCTCATGGCGCTGGACGAAGTCGAGGGTCCCGTGCTGCTCGTCCACGACGACGTCCTCGTCACGCGGGAGGCCGCGGCGGCGATGCTGGAAGAGCTGGGCCGCCGAGGGGGCCTCGTCGTCGCCCACTCCAACGACGTCGGGACCGACCATTTCGCGGGGACGCTCCCTCCCCTTCGTCGGGCCGCCGAACGGGTACGGGAGGAGAGCCACCGGGTCGCGACCCGCAGCGTTCATCGGTTCCGGCCCGCCGCCGTCGTCGCCGAGAAGGGCGACATGGTCGCCTTGGCGTCGGTCGCCGTGGTCGACCCCCGCGTCTCGGTGGCCGACCCGGACCTCCGGGTCACCGCCGCCGGCGTCGTCGTCGCCCACGACGGAACCTGCGCCACCAGGCTGCTCCCCCCCGAAGGACCCGACGGGCGTCCCCTTCTCGTGGCCAGCATGATCGTCCGAGACGAGGAGGCCACGCTCGGAGGATGTCTCGACTCCGTGGCCGGCCTGGTCGACCGGATCGAGATCTGCGACACCGGCTCGGAAGACGAGACGGTGCGGATCGCCGAGGCCCACGGGGCGAACGTCGGTCGCATCCCCTGGAGGGACGACTTCGGCTGGGCGCGGACCCAGGCCCTCGAACGGTGCCGGGACGCCCACTACGTCCTCATCCTCGACGCCGACGAACGGGTGGAATGTGACGACCCGGTTCTCCTTCGGCGGTACCTCGCCACCTACCGTCACGAGTACGAGGCGTTCGCCTGTGAGGTTCGCAACCACGCCGTCTCCGACGGCCGAGAGGTCTCGTCGGTGATCCGCTCGGTGCGGATCTTCCGTGCCGAGGGGACGAAGTACCACGGGGCCCTGCACGAGATCCCCGTCGACGCCGACACCCTCGAGCCCCTGTCGGGAGGCAACCTCGATCTCCTCGCGGTCGCCCACTTCGGCTATCAGCAGGAGTTCATCCAGGCGCGGGACAAGAAGGCCCGGAACCTGGCGATCGCCCGCAGTCAGTATGAGGAGACGGCGAACGCGAAGACGGCGATCGAGTACGCCCGGTCGTTGCGGCTGGCGGGAGGGGAACCCGCCGAGGTTCTGGCGGTCCTCGACGATCTCGGGGACGACTTCGAGTACGCGGATCGCGCCGTGGTCGCCTTCGTCAAGGGGATGCAGGCCCTCTCCCACCTCGATCTGGGCCAGGACGAGCAGGCCCTCCGCCTTGCCCGCGAAGCGCTCGACCTGGTGCCCGCCGACGACAGCGCCGCCGCGGTGGTCGCCGAGGCCGCTCGCCGTCTCGACCGACCCGACGCCCTGATGGAGGCGGCCTGGCATCGCCGCCGCTCCGAGTCGGTGCGACCCCAGTACGTCGTCGAGGCGAACGAGCATCTGTTCTCCAACCGTCTGATCTGGGCGCTCGTCGAGACGGGGGACCTCGACGCCGCCTACGCCGAGGCTCGCTGGCTGCTCGGGAGGGCACCCGAGGCCTTCACCGAGTGGGAGGTCCTCGTCGACGCCCTCCTCGCCCATCCCGACGGCATCCGTCCCCTGTTCGTCCTCATCCTCGGGGATTCCACCGGGAGGTGGGTCCGGCCGTCCCTCGCCCGGTTGGGAGGCGAGCAGACCGCCGAGCTGTGCCACGCCTACCTGGCCGAGGGCGGATCGGCCGCCGAAGCGGTCACCGCGGGCATGCTGGCGGCGGCCGCGGCGGGCCGCCAAGACCTCGTCGACGACCTCGCCGCCCATCTGCATCTCCTCGACGGGGTCGAACGGGCGGAGCTGATCTCCCGCCTCGAGGCGAAGGGGATGGCCGTTCCGGTCGGAGCCGACTGATGCAACCCGTTCGGCTCGCTCTGGTCGGAGCGGGGGCGATGGGGGCCAACCACGCCCGGGTCGTCGCCACCGAACCGGGAGTGGAGCTTGCCTGCGTCGTGGACACGGAGCCCGGGCGGGCCCGTCGCCTCGCCGAACGGTACGGCGCGGCCTGGAACACGGACCTCGCCGCCGCCCTCGACGCCGACGGGATCATCGTCGCCACCCCACCGGAGACCCATGTGGGTGTGGCCCTCGAGGTGATCGCCGCCGGTCGTCCCGTCCTCGTCGAGAAGCCGGTCGCCACCGACCCGGACTCGGTGGCGATGCTCGTCGAGATGTCGCGTCGCTCCCACGTCCCCCTCATGGCCGGGTTCGTGGAGCGTTTCAACCCGGTGGTGGTCGCCGCTCGAGAGCATCTCGAGATCCACGGTCCGCTCCGCCATCTCGTCGCCGTACGCCATTCCCCACCGAACCCGAGGATCTCCACCGGGGTGGTGTACGACCTGCTCATCCACGACCTCGACCTGATCCTCCACCTCGGGGGTGCGGGCGAGGTCCGGCGGGTCTCGGGGGCGACCTGGCGGCCCGACCACGACGGGATGGAGGAGATCGCCGACTGCACCCTGGTGATGGCGGACGGCGCGGTGGCGACGGCGTCGTCCAGCCGGGTGGGCCAGCGGAAGGTCCGGGAGATGCGCATCGTCACCCCGACGGTGCTCATGGAGGTCGATCTCCTGCGGAGGACGTTGACCCTCTACCGTCACGTCACCCACGGCTCGACCCTCGACCGGGTCGGTTACCAGGCGGAGACGGTGATCGACATCCCCTTCGTCCGCCAAGAGGGGGAGCCCCTCACCCTGCAGCTCCGGACCTTCTGCCGCCTCGTTCGGGGCGAGCTCGATCCCGATCCGGTCCGTGACCGGCTGGTGGCGCCCCACCGGGCCGCCCACGCCGTCCTCGCCGAGGCGGACGTCACCGTCGCCTGAGCTTCTCTCGCGCCTCGATCGTCATCGCATCCGGGCCCGCCTCGTTCCCCTCATGGGACCTTTGCGGACGGTGGCCGCGCGCGAGCGGAGGGGCCCGGGTTGGGCCCCTCCGCTGGGTTGGGTCCTGGTTCCTATCGGAGGAGGGTGAGGACGTTTTGGGGGATGGCGTTGGCCTGGGCGAGCATGGCGGTGCCGGCTTGGACCATGATCT
>JALSJV010000238.1 GCA_026989215.1 Acidimicrobiia bacterium
CCCGGTCGGCTTCTACGGGCTGGAGTCAGCCGGCGGCGAGACGGCGGCGGAGCGAGAGGGCGACGACGACCGACGCCGCCACCACCACTACCGGCACCACCGGCACCCGACGACGCGGGGCCGTCACCCCTGAGGAACGCTCGATCCCGGCCGCGAAATCCCGCGGTGCCGTGTAGCGGACGGCGCCGAGGGCGGCGAAGCCCCGGCGGAGGGCACGACCCCGGGCGACCTCGGCCTGGCAGCGCAGGCACCCCGAGACGTGTCGAGCCACCGGCGCGACGGGCGAGCGGTCGTCGAGGGCCGCCACCATCGCCAGGGGACCGCAGAGACGGCAGGTGGGCTTCACGTCCCGCCCTCCTCCAGGAGGCGGCGGAGGCGCAGTCGGGCCCGGTGCAGACGCACCTTGGCGGCGGTGGTGGTGATCCCGAGGGCGGCGGCGATCTCGACGTGGGACATCCCCTCGACGTCCTTCAGCACGACGACCTGGCGGGCGCCGGCGGGGAGGCGGGCGAGGGCGGTGACCAGCCGCCGACGCAGATCCTCGGTGTCACCGGCGGTCTCGGGATGCGACTCCGGCGTCTGGGGGGCCGGAACGCGTTCCGCCAGCTCCAGCGGCAGCCAGGCCCTGCGGCGTCGCCGAGCGCGGAGCGTCCATGCCGTGTTGGCGGTGATCCGGTAGAGCCAAGTCGAGAAGGAGGCATCTCCACGGAACCCGCCGATCCCCCGCCACGCCCGGATCATCGCCTCCTGGGCGACGTCGGCCGCCAGGTCCCGGTCGGCGGTGAGCCGGAAGGCGAGGGTGTACATGTCGTCCTGATGGCTCCTCACGAGCTCGGCGAAGGCCTCCTGGTCGCCCGCCCGCGCTCGCTCGACGAGCAGGCGTTCCCTTGCTTGGACTCGGTCGGGGTCCATCGGGGTTACCTCGACACCGTGCCGATCACGTACGGACCGGCGTCGTCGGAGAGCTCGACCGTGCCGCCGTCCTCGCCGATGGTGCCCGACAGGAAGGCCTGCACCCCGGGACGGAGGGGACGCCGGAAACGGAACCGGGCGTTCGCCGGTGGCGCCGGGTCGGTCGCCGAGGTGATGAAGGGCTGCAGCATCCAGGCCACCTGCAGCAGACCATGGCACACGACCCCGCCGAGCCCGGCGGCCACCGCGGCCTCGTGGTCCCAGTGGATCGGGTTCCAGTCTCGGGTCGCCCCTGCGTAGCGGACGAGGTCGACCCGGCTCGCCGACCGGGCGATCGGACCGAACGCGCCTCCCCGCACCTCCAGCGGCTCGAAGGCACCACGTTCGTACGGGGCGGGCTCGGCGTCCTCGGCGTCCGCCCGAACCGCCCCCGCCTCCTCCGAGACGATGAACGTGGACCGACCGTCGACCACGGGGTCGCCTGCGGACGTCACCGCCAGCTCGAAGGTGACGAAGTGCGCCCCGGACCGCTCCCTCACCCGGGTCACGGTCCCGACGACGTCGTGGTCCTGTTCGACCGTGAGCGGCGCATGCCAGGTGAACACCTGCTCGCCGTGGATCACCGAGGCGTCCGCGAACTCGGAGAGCAGGGGACCGGCGACGACGAAGAGGGCGGCGGCGGCCATCCCCGGTGGGGCGTGGGTCGCCCAACGGCGATGGTCGTCACCGGTGGCCTCCACGAACTCCGCTACCTTCTCGCGGCACCAGCGCAGGGGGGCGGGTCCGTAGACGCGGCCTTCGAGGTCCGTCGGCGGCGTGGTCACCGCGCCGGGGTCAGCGGGTCTCGCGGTGGACGGTGTGGGTACGGCACCACCGACAGTACTTCCGGAGCTCGAGCCGCTCACGGGTGTTCGTCTTGTTCTTCGTGGTGACGTAGTTCCGTCGCTTGCACACCTCGCAGGCGAGGGTGATCGGCGGTCGCTTGTCGGAAGCCATGTGTGCTCTCTTTGGTTATTTGAGGATCTTGGTGACCCGGCCGGCTCCGACGGTGCGGCCACCCTCACGGATCGCGAACCGCAGCCCCTCGTC
>JALSJV010000239.1 GCA_026989215.1 Acidimicrobiia bacterium
CCGGTTCACCGCCTACGACGCCGCCGCGATCGAGGCCATGGGTCTCGACGGCGGCAAGATGCTGCTCCGTCTCGACCCCGACGACCCCGGTACCAACGAGACGCTCACCGCCTGTGCGAGGGCCGTCAGCGATCTGGCCGTCCGGGGGCTGGCGGCGATGGTGGAGCCGCTACCGGCGACCCGAGGCGACGACGGCCGGGTGCGGCTGGTCGACGACGACGACCGGCTCGTGGAAGCGGTCGCCGTGGCGTCGGGACTGGGTGCCACCTCGGCCCACACCTGGCTGAAGCTTCCCGCCCCCGATGATCCCCACCGGGTCTTCGGTGCCACCACCCTCCCCGTCCTCCTCCTCGGGGGTGACCCGTCCGGTCGGGAGGAGACGCTGGTCACCGCCTGGCGGGAGGCGTTGGAGGTCCCCAACGTGCGGGGGTTGGTGGTGGGCCGGAGTCTCCTGTATCCCGCCGACGGCGAGGTGGAACGCTGGGTCGACCTGGCCGTCTCGATCGTGCACGGAGGGCAGTCGTGACCCTGCATCGACCGCATGGATCCCTCTCGACCGGATCGGATCCCGTCTCCCTCACCCCGGAGCGGGCTGGATGGAGTTTCTGCGGGCTCCATGTGCTGCGCCTCGAGCCCGGAGAGCATCGGTCGCTGCGTTTCCCCACCGACGAGGTGGCCGTCGTGCCCCTGTCGGGGTCGTGCGAAGTGGAGACCGCGGCCGACCATTTCGAGCTGACCGGCCGCACCGACGTCTTCTCCTCGGTGACCGACCTCTGCTACCTCGGCGTGGGATCGAAGTTCGAGATCTGGTCGGAGGAGGGTGGGGAGTTCGCCCTGGCCACGGCCCGAGCCTCCGATCCCCGCCCCGCCCGGTACTACCCCGCTTCGGACGTGGCGGTGGAGATCCGGGGTGCGGGAGCGGCCACCCGGCAGATCAACGGCCTGCTCTCCGCCGATGTCGAGGGTCCGGAGAAGCTCATCGTCGTGGAGGTCCTCACCCCGGAGGGGAACTGGTCGTCGTACCCGCCCCACAAGCATGACGAGCTCTCCGCCGACGAGGTCCCCCTGGAGGAGATCTACTACTTCCGGATCGACGGTGACGACGGGTTCGGGTTCCATCGGACCTACACCAGCGACGGGGAGATCGACGAGACGGTGACCGTCGTCGACGGCGACGTGTTCCTGATCCCCCGCGGCTACCACGGCCCCTGCGTCGCCGCCCCCGGGTACGACATGTACTACCTGAACGTGATGGCCGGTCCTGCCGAGGAGCGGGTTTGGCTGATCTGCACCGACCCCCGCCACGCCTGGGTGTGGGACGCATGGGCCGGGGTTCCTCCCGATCCCCGGCTCCCGATGACGAAGGAGAGGGAATGAGAGACATCACCATCGCCATGGGGACCAGACACGGCGTGCCCGCCGCACTGTTGGAGGCGCTCGCCGCCAGGGGGGTGCAGGTGGTCGCGGGCTGCCTCTTCCCTCGGATCGAGGGGCGGGTCGCCCATGTGGCCGTGCCCGACGATCAGGTGGAGACGGCGAGGGAGGTGGTGGTGGAGCAGGGCGCCGCCGTCCTCGACGTGCGGGAGGTGATCGTGGTGCCTCGAGATCGTCGGGGGTCGATCGCGGAGATGGCGCGGGCGATCTCCGACGCCGGGGCTTCCGTGTACATCGCCTACTTCGGTGCCGACGGGGAGGTCGTGCTCGGCACCAGCGACCTCGCCAGGGCGCGGGCTGCCCTCGGTCTCGACTGAGCGAATCGCCGGTCGGCGACCCCCGATGGGACCTTCGACCGTGGTTGCCGGAGACAACTACGACGATATGTAGTACTCTGGACGCAGGTCACGGAGGTGCCCGATGACGGCCGAGACATGGATCCTCCTGGGAGTCGTGACGGTGGGCCTGGCCGCCGTGGCCGGAGCCCTCGTCGTCGCCGCCCGCCGCCGCCCCGAGGAGCCTCCCCTCTCGGAAGTCCTGACCCGTGCCCCTGAGCG
>JALSJV010000240.1 GCA_026989215.1 Acidimicrobiia bacterium
TCGTCACCCTCGGGTATCCGGCCCCGGACCGACGGTCGGGCTCCCTCGCACGGGGCCGCCGTGCCTTCGAGGAGACGGTGTCCTGGGAGCGGTGGTCAGGGCCAGAGCCCGAAGGCGATGAGCACCAGACGGACCGCCCCGACGACGAGCACCCCGGCGAGGGCGAGGGCGAGGAGCTGCCCGAACCCCGAGACGAGGGGTGATCGGGGCGGCGGCCCGTCGTGCTCTTCCGTCGTGGACCAATCCGGCTCGTCGGGATCGCCGTCGTCTGCGGGCACCACGTCCTCGAGGATCATGGCGGCGGTCACCTCGTCCTCGGGCCGGACCATGACCCGCACGCCTCTGACGGCGGCGAGCTGCGGTTCCGCCCCGCCGGCGGTGTCTGCCAACACCACGGCGTCGATCCCTTCGCTGCGAAGCCGAGCGGCGATGAGGTCCGCCTCCAGGGTGGACATGACCAGGGCGACACGGACGAGCTCCATGAGACCGAAGGCTATCGGGATGGCAGGGTTGTGGGACGGTACCCTCAGGGCCCGTGCCCGTCCGGATCGACTCCCCCTCCAACCCGCGGGTGAAGGCCCTCGTCAGGTTGCGGACCCGGCGCCGCCGTGACCGGGAGGGGCGCTTCCTGATCGAAGGGGCCCGAGAGGTGCGACGAGCCCTCGACGCGGGCGTCGACGTCGAAGCCCTCTACCTCTGCCCCGACCTCGGCTCCGAACCGGAGCGGTGGGACGACGCCGACGTCGAGGTCGTGGAGTTGGGATCTGCCGCCTTCGAGAAGATCGCCTATGGACGGGACGGGGTGTTGGCGGTCGCCCGCACGTTCCCCACCGGGCTGGACCGGATCCCATGGGATCGCCCACGATGCTCGATCCTCGTCGCCGTGGGTGTCGAGAAGCCGGGCAACCTGGGTGCGATGCTGCGGACCGCCGCCGGTGCGGGCGTCGACGGGGTGGTCGTGGCCGACCCGGTCGTCGATGTCTTCAACCCCAACGTGGTACGGGCCTCCACCGGAGCGTTGTTCGCCGTCCCCGTCGCGGTGGCCGACGCCGACGCCGTCCGATCACGGCTCCGGAGCGCGCCGCTGACCCTGTTGGCCGCCGTCACCGACGGAGGACGGGCGCCCTGGGAGATCGACCTCAGCGAAGGGACCGCGATCGTGATCGGACCCGAGGACCGGGGCCTGTCGCCGGCATGGACCGCCGCCGCCGACCAGCTCACCACCATCCCTCTGGCCGGGACGGTCGACTCCCTCAACGCCTCCGTCGCCGCCGCCGTCCTCCTCTTCGAGCTGGTTCGGCAACGGTCAGGCGCCTGACGTCTCGGCTTCGGTGAGCGCTTCGATGGCGTCCGCCCGCTCACACCACCGACACACCACACGTTCCACCACCCGCTCGAGGATCTCCTCCTCGTCGACCTGGAGTTCTCCACCGAGGGTGTAATGGTGGAATCGGCGTCGGCGGACCGTCTCGTAGACGTCGAAGCGGGTGCGGTTCCCGCAGTGACTGCAGCGATATCGGGTCGACACCCCGCTCAGCATACCGACATCCTTGGACCGAACACCTGTTCGCAGTAGGGTGGGCCGCCGAGTCATCTCGGAGGCGCCGTGGAGCCGGTGATCCAACGCAGCTTCGACGACCTCGGCACACCGCTGGTCGACGTCACCTTCTGCGTGGTCGACCTCGAGACCACCGGCACCTCGGCCCGGACGGCGCAGATCACCGAGATCGGTGCCGTCAAGGTCCGTGGCGGCGTCGAGCAAGGTCGGTTCCAGACCCTCGTCGACCCCCAGACGGCGATCCCGCCGTTCATCACCGTGCTCACCGGCATCACCCAGGCGATGGTGGTCCGAGCCCCGAAGATCGACGAGGCCCTCCCCGCCTTCCTCGAATTCTGCGGCGACGCCGTCATCGTCGGACACAACGTGCGTTTCGACCTCTCCTTCCTCGACGCCGCCGCCCGCCGTCTCGGATATCCGAGACTCCCGAACCGATGGGTCGATACCGCTGCCCTCGCCCGCCGGCTCGTCCGTCGCGA
The DNA here is from genome assembly GCA_026989215.1 of Acidimicrobiia bacterium. Taxonomy (GTDB): domain Bacteria; phylum Actinomycetota; class Acidimicrobiia; order Spongiisociales; family ZC4RG35; genus S012-128. The sequence goes on from JALSJV010000240.1 coordinate 2,038, forward strand.
GGTCCGCAACCTGAAACTCGGCACCCTCGCCGCCCACTTCCGCTCCCCCGTCTCCCCCGCCCACCGGGCCCTCGACGATGCCCTGGCGACGATGCACGTGCTCCACGCGCTGCTCGAACGGGCCGGGTCGATCGGCGTGACCGCCCTGGAAGACCTGCTGCAGCTCCCCCGGGCACGCGGCTCCGCGTCCTACGAGAAGATCCGCCTCGCCCGGACGCTTCCCCGCCGCCCCGGCGTCTACCTGTTCCGAGATCGCGCCGGCGACGTGATCTACGTGGGGAAGGCCAAGAACCTCCGCACCCGGGTCCAGGCCTACTTCTACGGGGACGGCCGCCGCTCGATCCAGAATCTCCTCCGAGAGCTGCACTCGGTCGAGCACCGCGTCTGCGCGGGGGAGCTGGAGGCGGCGGTCACCGAGCTCAGGCTGATCGGTGCCCACCGGCCGCGCCACAATCGGCGTTCCCGGCCGCCGAAGGCCAACCACTTCGTCACCCTCACCGCCGAGCGCTTCCCCCGACTCTCGGTGACGAGGACCCTGCATCGTGGCGCCCCCTTCGTGCTCGGCCCGTTCCGTTCCAGACGGGCTGCCGATCTCGTCGTGGCCGCCCTCTGGGACGCGACTCCCGTCCGCCGGTGCACGGGACGGCCCGGCAGTCGAGACGGGCTCTGCGCCCCTGCACAGCTCGGTGTCGCCCTCTGCCCCTGTGACGGATCCCTGGACGATTCCGAGTATCTCCGGGCGATCGACCCGATCATCGCCGCCCTCGACGACCCGGCACCGCTCCTGGGCCTGCTGGAGCAGAAGATGGTCGCCCACGCCTCCCGGCGACGATTCGAGGAGGCGGCCTGGATCCGGGACCGTCATCGGGCCCTCGCCAGAGCCCTGGAGCGTCGCCGTGCGTGGCAGGCGATGACCGCGGCGGGACGGCTCGAGCTGGAGAGCATCGACGGGGAGCGGGTCGTCGTCGAAGCGGGGAGACTGCTGGCTGCGTGGCGGGCGGACGAACCGACTCCGCTCATCCCCGCCGTCGAACCGATCGACCCGACACCCGTGCCGCCGACGGTCGTCGTCGCCGAGGAGGCCGATCTGATCTGGCGTTGGATCTGCGCCGGGCGGGTCCGCCTGCTGGATGCGGCCTCTCCGCTGGCGGTGCCCCGGCGGCGGATTCCCCAGCTCCCCATGGCGAGCTGACCGAGGCTCACCCCTACCATCCCAGCCGATGCGCTTCACGATCCGGGACGGAACCGACCCCGTCGCTCGAGCCGACCCGACGATGCTGCGAGCGCTCGGACTCCCCTCGGCCGGGGTGATCGCCATCGGGGACACCCACCTGCTCGTCCGGGGTGGCGACGTCACCGAGCCCACCTCGCTGCTCGTCGGGCCGGAGAGCCGCCGGAACGCGGGAGTCGAGACGAACCAGAACGTCGAGGTGCGGCGAGCGATGCTTCCCCGCGCCGCCACGGTCCTGATCGAAGGTTCCCTCCCCGCCGACGCCAAGACCCTGGTACGCGCCTGGCAGGGTCGCCCGGTCACGACCGGCGACCACCTCAGCCTCGACGCCGCCTTCACCCCCGATGCGACACCGGCCGTCGCCACGGTGGCGCGCGTGGAGCCCGGCCCCGCCGGTCTGGTGGGAGCGGGCACCCGGTTCCTGGCCCAGGACGCCACCCCGGTCTCGACGGCCGGGACGTCACCCCCCTCCGCCTCCCCGACCGGTCGTGCGCTCCTCGCCGGCCTCGACTCCGAGCTCGACCTGCTGGCAGGCTGGTTCGCGCTCCTCACCTCGCCCCAAGACCTCCCCACGGCGTGGGGTCTCCCCCGGGTGGCCGGCGTCGTCCTCGAAGGTCCCCACGGCTGCGGCAAGTCGGAGCTGGTCGCCGCCGCCGCCGAGACGAGCGGAGCGGACGTACGGGAGGTCGCCGTCGACCTGGTCTTCAAGCCGGACCGCCTCCTCGACCTGCTGTCCGCGGCGGTGAAGGAACCCTCCGTCCCCGCCGTCGTGTTCGTCGACCGTCTCGAAGTGGTCACCGGCGACGAAGGTGTCTCCACCTTCCGCACCCAGATGGGCGCCGTACTCCGATGGTTCCTCGACGCGGTCGCCGAACGACCGGGATTGGCATGTGTCCTCGGGGTGACGTCACGAACCCACCTCGGTCCGGTGGCCGACAGTCCCCTGATCCCACGGTCGATCACCATCCCGCCACCCAACCTCACCCGTCGCCGGCTCCTGTTCGAGGCCGCCCTGGAACGCGTCCCCGCCGCCCGCATCGACTTCGACCTCCTCGCCTCCCGATCCGCGGGATTCGCCGGCACCGACATCGTCTCCGCCGTCGTCCACGCCTCCAGTCGGGTCGCCCGCTCGCGTGTGCCCCTCACGACCGAGATCCTCGTCGAGGCGATCGAGGAGACGACACCGTCGCTCGGATCGGTCTCGATGGGTGAGATCCCCTCCTACGGGTTCGAGCGGGTGGCCGACCTGGCAGAGGTGAAGCAACGCCTCACCGAGGCGGTGATCTGGCCGGTGACGGACCCCGAACGCTTTCGGGGTCTCGGAATCGAACCTCCCCGAGGGATCCTCCTGTACGGACCTCCGGGGACGGGCAAGACCTTCGTCGTCCGCGCCCTCGCCCACGAGGCGGGCGCGGCGTTCTTCCCGGTGAAGGGCGCCGAGTTGCTGGACAAATACGTCGGCGAGTCCGAACGGGGAGTCCGCGACCTCTTCGCACGGGCCAGGGCCGCCGCCCCGTCGATCCTCTTCTTCGACGAGGTCGACGCCCTCGCCCCCACCCGGGGACGGTCGACCACCTCGGTGACGGATTCGGTGGTGGCGGCGCTGCTGACGGAGATCGACGGTGTCGGAGAGCGGGGGAATGTGGCGGTGATCGGGGCCACCAACCGGCGCGATCTGATCGATCCCGCGCTGCTCAGGCCAGGACGTTTCGAGATCCAGATCGAGCTGGGTCTTCCGGAGGTGGAGGCCCGGCGGGCGCTGCTGGAGATCTCCGATGTGCCCTTCGCCGACGACGTCGACCTCGACCGGCTGGCCTCGGACACGGAGGGAATGTCCTTCGCCGACTTGGCGGCCGTCCTGCGGGAAGCCGCCTTGGAGGCGCTCAGAGAAGACCGGCGGGCGCAACGGGTGTCGTGGTCCCACCTCCAGACGGCCATGGCTCGCCGGCGAGAGACGACGACCGGCTGAGACACGGCGTCGGCCGGGGCGGCCGTCCGCGGGGCTCCGCCGCCTCCCCCGAGGGGATCTACGCCCCCGCCGCAGCCAGGGCGTCGGCGAGCCGGAACCTGCCTTCGTAGAGGGCCTTGCCGACGATGACGGCCTCACATCCGAGCTCGGCGACGGCGGCCAGGTCGTCGAGAGATCCGACCCCACCCGACGCGATGACGGAGAGGCCGGGGGCGAGCTCGCGCACCCGTCTCAGGAGGGTGAGGTCGGGACCCTCCAAGGTCCCGTCACGCTCGATCCCGGTGACGAGGAGCCACCGCACCCCCACCGCCTGGAGTTGCTGCAGCACCACCGCCAGGTCACGACCCTCGTCGGTCCAGCCGATGCCACGGGCCTTGCCCCCTCGGACGTCGACGGCGGCGACGACCCGGTCCGGCTCCCCGACCTCGGCAACCAGGTCCGGCTCCCACACCGCGGCCGTACCCATGACCACCCGTTCGGCACCGGCCGCCAGGGCGGCTCGGGCCAGCTCCGCCGAACGCAGGCCCCCGCCGATCTGATATCTGATGCCGGCGCCGGTCAAGTGACGCCACAGCGAGCGGTCCGGGCTTGCACCCCGTGCCGCCTCCAGGTCGACCACATGGACGAGTTCGGCACCTTCCGACATCCAACGCCGGGCCACGGCCACCGGGTCGGCGTCGTAGTCGGTGACCTGGCCATAGTCGCCTTCGCGCAGCCGAACGACCCTGCCCGCGAGGACGTCGACGGCCGGAATCACCTGCATGGTCGGCAAAGGTAGGGGCCGACCACGCCTTCTCCAAGCTCGACTTCCCTCCCCCGTCCATCTGTGTTAACGTGCTACAACATCTTTACAGCCGAGGATCCCATGCTCCCCGCCGAGAACTGGCAGAACGACGACACCGACGCCCTCTTCGAGGCCATCCTCGTCCTCGAGGAGCGCGACGAGGCGGCGGCGTTCTTCCGTGACCTCTGCACACGCCGCGAGCTCGAGGAGATGAGCCAGCGCTGGGCCGTCGTCCGCCTTCTGGACCAAGGCCTCACCTACCGTGAGATCGCCGAGCGGACCGGCGTCTCCACCACCACGATCACCCGGATCAACCAGTGGCTACGCCACGGCACCGGAGGATATCGGCGCGCCCTGGAACGCCTGCGGGAGCGACGATGACGAGCCTCGCCGTCCCCAACAAGGGCCGACTCAAGGAGCCTTCGCTGCGCCTCCTCCGAGACGCCGGCCTCGACTTCGAGGTGACCGATCGGGCGTTGGCGGTGAGCGTCCGCAACGTCGACCTCGAGCTGATGTTCGTCCGCGCCGACGACATCCCCGAGCTCGTCTGCGACGGCGCCGCCGACGCCGGCATCACCGGAGTCGACCTCCTGGAGGAGCACGGCAACGGGCTCCCCCACCTGGTCGAGCTCGGCTACGGCCGATGCCGTCTGGCGGCCGCGGTCCCGACCGTCTCCGACGTCCGGACCCTCGCCGATCTGGCCGGTGCCCGGGTCGCCACCGCCCACCCCCGAACCACCGAGGCCTTCTTCCGTCGGGCCGGGATCGATGCCCAGGTCATCGCCCTCCGCGGCTCGGTGGAGGTGGCACCCAAGATCGGGGTCGCCGATGCGATCGTGGATCTCGTCTCCACCGGTAGCACCCTCCGGGTGAACGGCCTCCGCGAGGTGGGCACGATCCTCCAGTCCCAGGCGGTGCTCGTCGCCGCGCCCGGAGCGGCCGACCGAGTCGACGTGCACCGCATCGCCACGGCCCTGCGCGCCGTCGTCGACGCTCGCACCAAGCGATACCTCCTCCTCAATGCCCCGGCCGAAGCCACCGAGCGGATCGCGGCGCTCATCCCCGGCCTGGAGGCACCCACGGTCGTGCCCCTCGCCGAGGAGGGTTGGGTCGCCATCCATTCGGTGGTCGACGCCGCCGAGCTGTGGGCGTTGCTCCCCCGCCTCGAAGAGGCAGGGGGGAAGGGAATCCTCGTCTCCCCGATCGAGAGGCTCGTCCCATGAACCTTCGACGGATCCGCCTCGCCGCCCTCGACGCCGCCGCCCGCAACCGGCTGGTGCGACGAAGGGCCGTCCCCGACCCCGATATCAGGACCGCCGCCGCCCGCATCTGCGACGAGGTGGCGACCGGCGGCGACGCCGCCGTACGGCGCCTGGCGGAGCTCCACGGCGGAGGGTTTCGCCGAATCCGCCCCGAGGAGCTCGACGGCGCCCTCGGCTCCCTCCCGACGGACGTGCGAGACGCCCTGGAACGAGCCGCCCGCCACATCGAGCGGGTCCACCGGGCCCAGCTCCCCGCCGACATCGACGTCGTCGCCGTCCCCGGCGTCACCGTCAGACGCCGCTGGCGCCCGCTCCGTCGGATCGGCGCCTACGTCCCCGGGGGGAAGGCCGCGTACCCCTCGACGGTGCTCATGACGACGATCCCCGCCCGGGTCGCGGGCGTGACCGAGGTCGTCGTCGCCACCCCCGAGGGTCCCGACGGTGAGCTCCCCGCCGTCGTGCTGGCGGCATGCGCCGTCGCCGGTGTCGACGAGGTGTGGGCGATGGGCGGTGCCCAGGCGATCGCCGCCCTCGCCCACGGCACCGAGACGGTCCGTCCCGTGGACAAGATCGTCGGCCCCGGCAACCCCTGGGTGACCGCCGCCAAGCTCGCCGTGTTCGGGATCTGCGGGATCGACCTGCCCGCCGGACCCTCCGAGGCGCTCGTGATCGCCGACCACACCGCCGACCCTCGGCTGGTGGCCGTCGACCTGCTGTGCCAGGCCGAACACGGCCCCGACTCGCCGGCGGTTCTCGTCACCACCGACGACGAGCTCGCCGACCGGGTCGAGGCCGAGATCTCCCGCCTCCTCCCCCAGCTCGAACGGCGGGACATCCTCGAGGCCGCCCTCGAGGAGCACGGCATGATCATCATCACCGACGACCGGGAGGCCAGTCTCGGGTTCGCGGAGGAGTACGCGGCCGAACACGTCTCCATCCACACCGACGATCCCGAACGCGACGCCAAAGTCGTCACCGCCGCCGGATCCGTGTACGTGGGACGATGGGCGCCGGAGTCGGCGGGCGACTACGCGACCGGCGCCAACCACGTCCTGCCCACCGGCGGCCTCGCCCACTCCTACGGCCCCCTCTCGGTGGCCGACTTCGGTTCATGGCGTCAAGAACAGCACCTCACCCGAGCGGGCCTCACCACCCTCCGCCCCATCATCGCCACGCTGGCGACGGCCGAAGGACTGACCGCACACCGACTCGCCGTCGAGGCGAGATTCGAGATCGAGGAGGACCGATGAGCAGAACCGCCCGCGTCGAGCGCCAGACCGCCGAGACGAAGGTCGTCGTCACGATCGACCTCGACGGCTCCGGTACGTCCCGGGTCGAGACCGGGGTGGGGTTCTTCGACCACCTGCTCACCTCCCTCGCCCATCACGCCCTGTTCGACCTGGAGGTCGCCACCAGCGGCGATCTGGAGGTCGACGACCACCACACCGTGGAGGACACCGCCCTCGTGGTGGGTGAGGCCGTGGGACGAGCCCTGGGAGACCGATCGGGCATCCAGCGGTTCGGCGACGCCCGAGTCCCGATGGACGAGGCGGTGGCGACGGCGACGGTGGATGTCGGCGGGCGTCCCTACTCGGTCGTCACGATGTCGTTCCGCTCGTCCCACATCGGGAACCTCTCCACCCAGAACATCCCCCACGCCCTCGAGGCGTTCGCCCGGACCGCGGGTGCCACGCTCCACGTGGACGCCACCGGCCGCAACGACCACCACATCGCCGAGGCCGCCTTCAAGGCCCTCGCCCGGGCCCTCCGACTCGCCGTCGCCGTCGATCCGCGCCGCTCCGGGGTCCCCTCCACCAAGGAGTGGGTGTGAACACCATCGCCGTCATCGACCACGGCGCCGGCAATCTGGTGTCCATCACCCAGGGCCTCGAACGGGCCGGAGCCCAGGTCGTCGTCGCCCACCGCCCCGACCAACTCGACGGGGTCTCCGGGATCGTCCTCCCCGGCGTCGGCTCGACGGGAGCCGTGATGGACGGGATCGAACGGGCGGGCTTCGCCGAGCCGCTCGAATCCGCCACGGTCCCCATCCTCGGGATCTGTGTCGGGATGCAGGTCCTCTTCGACCGCTCGGACGAGGACGGAGCCACCTGCCTCGGCCTGATCCCGGGCAGGGTCCGACGCCTCGCCGCTCCCCGGCTGCCCCACATCGGATGGAACGACGTCGCTTCGGTCCGTCCCGACCCCCTGTTCGACGGCGTCGACCCCGTCTTCTACTTCGTCCATTCCTACGCTCCCGAGCCCGAAGACCCCCGCCACGTGCTCGCCACCTGCGAATACGGGGAGCCCTTCGTCGCCGCGGTGCGGTCCGGATCCGTCGCCGGCGTGCAGTTCCACCCCGAACGGTCCGCCACCGCAGGCCTCCGGCTGCTCAGGAACTTCGTCGTCTCCTGCCGGACGACCGTGGAGGCGACCCCATGACGCTGCGGGCACGGGTCATCCCCTGCCTCGACGTCCGTGACGGACGCGTGGTGAAGGGAGTCAACTTCGTCGGGCTGACCGACGAGGGGGATCCGGTCGCCCTCGCCGCCCGCTACGCGGCCGAAGGCGCCGACGAGATCTGCTTCCTCGACATCTCCGCCTCGCCCTCCCAGCGCCGGACCACCCTCGACGTCGTTCGCCGGACCGCCGCCGAGGTGTTCGTCCCCCTCACCGTCGGTGGGGGAATCCGCTCTCCCGACGACATGAAGGCCGCGCTGCGAGCCGGAGCCGACAAGGTGGGGATCAACACGGCGGCGGTCCGGGATCCATCCCTGCTCGAGGCCTGCGCCCGCCGGTTCGGACGCCAGTGCGTGGTCCTGGCGATCGACGCCCGCCGCCGGGAGGACGGAGGCTTCGAGGTCGTGGTGATGGGCGGACGCGAACCCACCGGGCTCGACGCGGTCGAGTGGGCACGGCGGGGGGTCGAGCTCGGAGCGGGTGAGATCCTGCTGACCTCGATGGACCGAGACGGCACCAAGGCGGGGTTCGACCTGGAGTTGACGTCGGCCGTCGCCGCGGCGGTCGACGTGCCCGTGATCGCCTCCGGGGGGGCCGGAGAAGCCGAGCATTTCGCCGAGGCCATCACCCGCGGGGGCGCTTCGGCCGCGCTGGCGGCTTCGCTGTTCCACCGCAGGGAGCTCTCCATCGACGACGCCAAGGCCGCGATGGCGGCGGCCGGCGTCCCGGTGAGGAGGGCGGCATGACCTCCGAGCCCCGCTGGAACCCGGAGGGGCTGGTCCCCGCCGTCGTCCAGGACGCCGACACTCGGCGCGTGCTGATGCTCGGCTACATGAACGCCGAGGCCCTCGACCGCACCCGGACGAGCGGCGAGGTCTGGTTCTGGAGCAGATCCCGTTCGGAGCTGTGGCACAAGGGAGAGACGAGCGGCAACCGGCTCGAGGTCGTCGACCTCTCCTGGGACTGCGACACCGACGCCCTCCTGGTGAGGGTCCATCCGCGGGGACCCACCTGTCATACGGGGTCGGTGTCCTGCTTCGGCACCGCCGACGAGGAGCCTGATCAGGGGACGGCCCGACTCGAGGAGCTGTGGCGAGTCGTGACCGCACGACGTCGCTCCATGCCGTCCGGTTCCTACACCGTGGCCCTCCTCGCCGACGAACCCGACGCCACCGGCCGTAAGCTCGTGGAGGAGGCCACCGAGACGCTCCTCGCCGCCAAGGACCACGCCGCAGGGGCGGCCCCGGATCGACGTCTGGCCGAGGAGGCGGCCGACCTCATCTACCACCTCTGGGTCCTGCTCGCCGGACGCGGCGTCCAGCTCCGCGACGTCCTCGACGTGCTCGACGCCCGCGCGGGCCGAACCCACGGCGAGACGGACGACGCCGAGACGAATACAGTGACGTCCGAGGAGCATCGCCCATGACCGGTCACGTACGGAGCCGACCCTGAGCGGGTCCGAGGGCTGTTCGACCCGGACTGGCTGAGGAGGTCACACCCACGCTGTCTGTGGGACGGTCGCGTCGTGCCTCCAGGATCCGAGTTCTGCTCCGACGAGTGTGCCGAGATGTTCGCCGCCTGGAGCGAGCGCCAGATCGACTGGGACGCCGCACACGACCTCGTCACCGAACCCGACCCCCCGGCCGAGCCGACCTGCGAGGAGCGGACCGACGACGAGACCGACGGATAGGGTCGGACCCGATGCTGCGACGAGGCCTCGCCGTCGCTGCGATGTTCGCGGCCGCCTGCCAGGGGGTGACGCCGGCCACCACCACCGACCCGGCTCCGCCCCCGAGCCCGACGGCCACCAGCCCCCGGACTCCCGACCTCGACGACCTCGCCGACCGGATCAGCCCCCACCGGGCGGCCCTCCGACGAGCCGGCGTCGATCGATACCGGTTTCGGTCTCGGGTCTCGATCTCGGGTTCGGAGCGCATGCAGGCGACCTACGAGGCGGCGGCGACCGTCGACCCGGCGATGCTCCGCCTCGTCTCCCGGGGGATGGTCGGCACCTTCGAGGTCGTCCTCGGCGACGACGATGCCTGGTACCGATATCCGGGGTCGAGATGGACCCGCGTCGACCCGGCGCATCCCTGGCGGTGGAACCCCGGCGGGCCGATCTACTCGTACGCCCTCGCCGGCGTCATCGCCGAGATGACCCTCGATGCCGGCGCCCGCCCGGTGGGCCGCCAGTCCCTCCAGGACAGGCCGACGACCCAGGCGGTGAAGGACTTCGACGACGGAACCCGCATCGAGGTGTGGGTCAGCGACGAGGGGGTGGTGATGAAGCTGGTGGTGACCGAACCGGTGCCGACGGGGGGGCTCACGGTGCTCGAATGGGAGATCTTCGACATCAACGGCGACTTCACGGTCGAAGCTCCCCTCCCCTGATCAGCTCCTCGGGACACGGCCGAGGAGAAAGAACTCGTCGTTCGGTTCCATCCCGGTGAGCGTCGCCATCCGGTTGGAGAGGGCGAACAGGGCGGTGATGGCACCGATGTCCCAGATGTCCTCGTCGTCGAAGCCGTGTTCCGCCAACTCGACCAGGTCGGCGTCGGTGACCTCCTCCGGTGTCCGCGCCAGCTTGACGGCGAACGCCAACATGGCCCGCTGACGGTCGTCGACGGGCGCGGTGCGCCAATTGGTGGCGATCCGGTCCGCGAGCTGCGGGTCCTTCGCCCGGATCCGGAGGATCGCCCCATGTGCCACCACGCAGTACAGGCAGTCGTTGGCGGCGGAGGTGGCGACGACCACCATCTCCTTCTCCGCCTTCGAGAGCCCCGACGGGCGCTCCATCACCGCGTCGTGGTAGGCGAAGAAGGCCCGGAACTCGTCGGGTCGACGCGCCAGGGTGAGAAACACGTTCGGGATGAACCCCGACGCCTCGGCGACCTCCTCGATCCGACGCCGGATGTCCTCGGGGACGTCGTCGAGGTCGGGGACGGGGAAACGGCTCGGTCCGGTCATCGTCACCTCCTCGATCCGCAACCGTACCCGATCTGCCATCATCGCCCCGACATGCGGATCCTGATCGTCAGCGTGCTCGTAGCCCTCGTCGTCGCCGCCTGCGGCGGTACCGACGTCGACATCTCCGACGTACCGGACCTCCCGGCGGTCACCGTCCCCGAGTTCACGGCGATGCTCGCCGACGATCCCCGGCCGGCGGTCGTCAACGTCTGGGCCTCCTGGTGCGTGCCCTGCCGGTCCGAGGCCCCCCTCCTGCGGGCCGCCAACGCCGAGTTCGGCGACCGGGTCCGGTTCATCGGCGTCAACGTGCAGGACACCCAGGAGGGCGCCAAGCGTTTCATCGCCGAGTTCGGGCTCGACGGCTTCCCCCACGTCTTCGATCCCGACCGCCGGATCCCGGCGACCCTCGGCGGCATCGGGGTGCCGATCACCTATTTCGTTGCGCCGGGCGGTGAGGTGATCGAGACCCACGTGGGCGTCATCGACGAACGAACGCTCGCCCTCGGGATCGACGAGCTTCTTCGACGCGACGGGCGCTGAGACGATGGAATTCACCCTCCTCTACGCGGCCGTGACGGGTTTCGCCTTCGCCTGGGGGGCGACCCGACTCCTGCAGCGGACCGGCAGGATCCCCCCGGAGCTCGACAAGCCCTTCGACGTGCTCTTGGCGGGCGCGGTGACCGGTCTGTTCGTCGGCCGTCTCGCCGCCATGGTCCTCACCGGGGTCAACCCCATCACGAACCCGGCGGACATCCTGCTCGTTCGC
>JALSJV010000241.1 GCA_026989215.1 Acidimicrobiia bacterium
ACTCCTTGACATGTGTGTGTGTGTGTGTGTGTGGCATGTTGGGGGCGGTGGGTCGGGTTGGGACCGACGAAGGGGAGGTCCCCGATGAGGAAGAGGATCGTGGCAGTGCTGGCGGCGCTGCTGATGGCGGTGGCGGTGCCGGCGTGGGCCGCCGAGTACGATGGCGGTTACAAGGACTGCCCGTCGAACGAGAACATGGTGTTGCGAACCAGGACTACCTACTACTCGGAAGGATGGGTGTGGGCCACGGCAGGCAGCGGCTACCACGACAAGTACGACTTCGGGCCCGGATGGACGACCACGCGTCATATCACCCAGGCGATCGATGGAACGTGGCAGGCCGCCGGCGTGCAGCTCTCCCAGGTCTGGACGTGGGCGTATTGCGACTGATCTCGGCTCTGGTGGCGGTTGGCCTGGTGGCTGCCGCCTGTGGGGGTGGAGGGGGCCCCGAGATCACGGTGCCCCCCTCCACCCTCCCCGTTCCTGAAGCCACGCAGATCACGGCGGCCGGGGAGACCAGGAGCGTGCGCTGGGGTCGCGTGTACCAGCAGTGTTTGATCGATTCGGGGTTCCCCGCAGAGCTCCACCCCGACGGCAGGGTGTCGATGACCGACTTCGGATCGGCACAGCGGGATGTGGTTCAGGCCGTGTCCGAACGATGCTCGGAAATCGCGTTGGAAGCCGTACCTCGGGAACCTCTGCCGTCCTCGGAGGCGGAGTGGCGGGAGCTGTACGACTTCGAGATCGCCTTGGCGGAATGTCTGGCGCGGTACGGGTTCAGGTCGGATCCTCCGTCGTTCGAACGGTGGATGGACTCGGGAGGTGAGGCCTGGTCGGCATACGACGCCGTTCCGGACAGCCTGTCCCGGGAGGAGTGGAACGGGATCAACAACGCCTGCCCGCAGGCATTTCTGGTGAGGTGACGTCCCAGGCCGAGGCCGTCGGGGCAGGGTTGCGGGAAGGAGTGGGGCTTTTCCTTCGGTGCGGGAGAGATCTCTTCGGAGAAGGTGGTTGCCTCTTCCACTGGGTGTCGCAACATCTCCTAGGGTTGCCGGGGTGTGGTGGTCGAGCCGGGTGATGGTGGTGGCGGTGGTGGCGTCGGCGTGCGCGGGGCCGGTGTCGTCGGGTCCGCAGGGAACGTCTGCTCCGGCTCCGGCGGCTGCCGAGACGTCTGTGCCTTCGGTGTCGTCGACGTATCCGGTGCCTGATTTCGGTGGGGAGGTCCCCGACGAGTACGAGTTCGTGTTGGAGTGTATGGAGTGGTACGGATTCGCCGGGGAGGTCGATCCCCGGACCGGGGAGGGGCTGGTGTTCGACCATGCGCCGGAGGCCACCGACCAGTTCGTCGCTGCGATCACCGACTGCTCCAACGCGTGGCGGCGGGTGGCGGGAATGCCGACGGAGCTGCCGGGGAGGGACGAGCTTGCCGAGATGTATGACCGGTTCATGGCCGTGCAGGAATGCCTGGAGGAGAACGGGTTCCCGGTCGCCGACCCGCCGACCAGAGAGGTCTTCGTCGAGGCCGACAGTGCGTGGCATCCCTACGACGCCCTCTACCTGTCCGACGGGATCGATCCCGAGACGGTCGAGGCGGCGGAGCTGGCCTGTCCCGCCGAGTGAGTCGGAGGTCCCGTCGCCCGGTGGAGGGTCGGGTGGACAGTTTCAACTCGGCGTCGGGGGCGCTGGCGGCGGTCGCCGCCCTCCTGATGGCGACGGCGCTGCCGGCGTGGGGGCACGGAGGCTGGTGGGTCGGGGAGCGGGGGTGGAGCTCCGGATGCGATGTTCCCCGGAAGGTGACGACGGTGATCTACGCGCCGTACTCGCATCATCACGAGCTGCAGCTCCAGCCGCCGTACGGGCTTGTCGATCAGAGCCATTCGTCTTCTGGACTCGCGAAATGGAGGACGTCGACCCGCCAGCCGGGATCGACCAACAACCCGGGCTACGTCGGGTTGGCGGCGTCGT
>JALSJV010000242.1 GCA_026989215.1 Acidimicrobiia bacterium
GGCGGCGGAGATCGCCGAGTTCGTGAAGTCGGGAGGGTCCGGTGATCCCCTCGCCCGGGAGCGGGAGATGCTGGGCAAGATGCTCGACGACGCCCAGGCCCACGTGGGGATCATGGTCGAGCATCTTCTGGCGGCACAGTCCGAGCCCACCCGGATCTACCGGACGGGTCTGCACGCCACCCCGCTGTTGTTCAGCCTCGCCGAGGTGGTGGTGGCGTGGCTGCTCCTCCGGCAGGCGGAGGTCGCCGTGCCGCTGGTGGGCGACGACCCCTTCTACGCCGGAAAGCTGGCGTCGGTGCGCTTCTTCGTGCAGACGGTCGCCCCCCAGGTCACCGCCCGCCGGGAGGCTGCCGAGGTGGAAGACGGACGGCTCATGGAGTTGGCGGTCGAGGCGTTCTGAGCAGTGAACGACCGCTAACCTGGGGGGACCCGGGAAGGAGCGGTCATGGCTGTCGCCTTCGGCGAAGAACAACAGGAGCTGGCGCGGGTCGCCCGTCGCTGGTTCTCCGAGCGCCTGCCGTCGTCCGAGCTACGGCGGATCATCGACCGACCCGAGGGGTTCGATCGGTCCCGATGGGACGAGATGGCCGCCATGGGCTGGCAGGCGATGATGATCCCGGAGAAGTACGGGGGGGCCGGCTTCGGGCCCCTCGAGGCGGCGGTGCTGGTGGAGGAGATGGGTCGAGCCCTCGATCCCAGTCCCTACCTGTTCTGCGCTCTCCTCTCCGTCGACCTGCTGCTCGCCGGGGGCTCCGAGGCCCAGAAGGCATCGCTGCTGCCCGGGATCGCCGACGGGTCCAGGATCGTGGTGCCCGCCGTCACCGAGACGACGGGGGAATGGATCCCCGACGGGATCACGACCGACGCGGTTCCCCGAGGCGAGGGATGGGTCGTCACCGGGACCAAGCGGTATGTCGCCCACGGTGACGTCGCCGACGACTACCTGGTCGCCGCCCGGGTCGGTGACGAGATCGGCTGGTTCGTGGTGTCCGCCGAGGAGGTCGAGCGCTCGCGGATGGACGCCCTCGACCTCACCCGGAGCCTGGCGGAGCTCCACCTCGACGGGGTCGTGCTCCCCGGCGATGCCCGCCTTCCCGCCTCCGGTGAGGCGCTGCTGGAACGGGCCGTCAAGGTCGGGTCGGTGGGGCTCGCCATGGAGCAGGTCGGGCTCGCTCAACGATGCCTCGACATGGCGGTCGCCTACGCCAAGGAGCGTCATCAGTTCGGGCGGCCGATCGGATCCTTCCAGGCGGTCAAGCACACCTGCGCCGACATGCTGGTGCAGGTGGAGTCGGCACGGGCCGCGGCCTACGCCGCCACGGTGGCGTTGGCCGCCGACGACGAGGAGCTGGACGAGCTCGCGCCGCTGGCCAAGTCCTACTGTTCGGAGGCCGCCCTGTTCTGCGCGGGTGAGAACATCCAGGTCCACGGCGGCATCGGTTTCACCTGGGAGCACGATGCCCATCTGTACTTCCGGAGGGCGAAGAGCACCCAGCTCGCCCTCGGTGACCCCGCCTACCATCGGAGGATCCTCGCCGAACGGATCGGCCTCTGAGGTCCGTCCCGGGGCCATCTACAGTTCTGGGTATGTCCGGGGTCACCACCGTCGCCCTCGTCGGCCTTCTGGCGGGGATCTTCCTGCTCATCGTCGCCGTCATGGTGTACCAGGAGGCGCGGCGTCGCACCGTCGGTCCGACCGAGCCGGTGTACGTCGTCGAAGACGCGGTGGCCTTCATCCACGAACGTCTCGATCCCGAACGGGCCGGCCGTCTCCGGAGGTCCGACGTCCGGAGGATCATCGAGTGGGAGGTCTACTATCTCCAGGGCCTCGCCCAGCCGCGGCGTCGCACGCCGGTCGAGGTCACGGCAGGGGGTGCGCCGGCGGCGGTGGAGTACATCGAAGGCCAGATCGCCGCCCGCCACGGCATCTCCTACCCTCGCGAGGACATCGCGGCGGTGCTGGCGCTCGAAGCCGAGTACCTGGCCGCGATCGGGGCCGTCGGTGAGCCGGTGGGAGGTGAAGGATGATCGTACGATGCGGTGCCTGCCACACGCAGTTCGAGGTGCCCGGGCCCGGCAAGTTCTCCTGTCCGGCCTGCGGGTCGGTGAACGCGGTCAGAGCGGCGGGCCAGCGTCCAGGGGGCGGGTCGAACGCGGGGATGGGGCCGCCGGGGTATGCGGCTCCCCCTCCGCCACCACCCGAACCCCCCTCGCCTCGGGTGCAATGTCCCGAATGCGAGTTCCGGTTCATCGTCGGCGAGATCGCCGTCGCCACGTGTCCCAACTGCGGTGCCGAGGTGCCGACGGGCCGAGGAGGGGAGGGGTGATGCCTCGGCTTCGGAGGTTCGAACACCATCGATTCGTGGGGACCCGGGACGACATGCGCGTGTACGACACCGACGACCCCTCCCAGTACGAGGCCCTCGAGGCCCGGGTGGAGGCAGACGATCTCCTGGAGCGGAACCTGTTGCAGTCGTTCGGGCCCGATGAGCTGGCCGAGGCCCGCAATCGGGGCTTCAGACCTCGCTGAAGAAGTCCGCCACGATGTCCCCCACCTGGCGGTGGCGGAACACGAAGAAGTGGTCCGAGCCGGTGACGATCTCCAACCTCGCTCCGATCTGGATCGCGTAGGAGCGGAGGGCCTCGGCGTCGATCACCTGTTCGCGATCGCCGAGCACGATGAGCTTCGGTCCCTTGGGGAGTCGCGACGGCGGCGGGCACAGCCGCGGTGGAGGCGCGATCCCCACGAAGGGGACGCCTCGCCCGGCTCGTGCCATCCAGCGCAGCGCCATCGCCCCGCCGAAGGACCATCCACAGAGGACGGTTCGGGCATGCGCCCGCTCTGCCGCCTCGACGGCGGCGGCGACGTCGTCGATCTCGGCCTCGCCGCCGTCGTGCTCGCCCTGGGATGAGCCGACACCGCGGAAGTTGAAGCGGAGCACCGCGAACCCCCGCTCGGCGAGTCGATCGGCGACTCCGTTCATGAGGGGGGCGGTCATGGTCCCGCCGTAGCTGGGATGAGGGTGACAGAACACGACTGCGGTCTCGGCTCCGTCGGGCCCGTCCCAGCGGGATTCGAGCTCGAGTCCGTCGGCGGTGGTGAGTGCGGTCATCGGGGTGCTGCTCCTGGTCATCCGGAGGAGGCGGTGCCGGCCGGGGATCCCGGATCCCCCTTTTCGTCCGCTCCGCCCCCGGTACTCTAAGAGGGCGCAGGGTGGGGCGAAGACGACGTCGGTTCCGTCGAGCGACCGAGACGAGAGGGCCGGGGTGAGGGAGACCAAGCCGAACGGAGGATGGCTGTTCGCGGCCGATCCCGCCGACCGGGTGTTGGCGGCGGTGGCCGCGGGTCGGGAGCGTCCGCCGGGGTCGATCGACTCCCCCCGTCTCGAGCTCGCCCGTCGGCATGGGCTCGTCGGTCTGCTCCGGTCCGATGACGTCGCCGACCCCGACGGGCTCTCCGCGCTGCAGGCCCGTCTCGTCGCCCGCGGGCTGGTGATGCGCCGCAGCCTGCGGCGGATCATGGATCGTCTCGCGGCCTCCGGTGTCCGTGCCGCCGTGGTGAAGGGACCCGATCTGGCCGACCGGGTCTATCCGGCGGCGGGGATGCGAAGCTTCACCGACCTGGACCTGGTCGTCCCCTCCACCGACCTCTCGGCGGCACTCGAGGTGATCGGATCGGATCCGGCGTGTGTCGGCATCCCTCCCAAGGGGCCCCGGGCCGACAAGCGGGACGTCCTCTTCCAGGACCCGTCGGGAGTCGCCTTCAACGTGGACCTCCACTGGGATCTCTTCTCGTACCGGCAGCTTCGAGGGAGGGCGGCGCAGGCCATGGAGGAGGCCTGGGCCAGGGCGAGGCCACCGCATCGGGACCGCCCCCATCTCGGGTGGCGGCTGCCTGGCGAGGTCGTCTCGGCGTTCCTCTGCACCCACGCGCTGTTGGACCATCGGTTCCGTCTGGTGCTCTTCCGAGACCTCGTCGAGGTGGCGCGAGGCGACGTCGACTGGGACGCGGCCGTCGGGTTCGCGCACGAGCACGGGCTGGCCGGTCTCGTTCATCTGGGTTGGACGATGGCGGCGGCGCTCGGTGCGCCGGTCCCTCCCGAGGTGCTCGCGGCGACCGTCACCCGGGGTCTCCCCCTCCGGGTCGCCCGAGAGCTGCTGCCCCGCACCGACCTGATCCGATTCGACGGACGACGGCCCCATCCCCTCAATCTGGCGATCACCCTTCACGCCGACCGTTGGTCCGATCGGCTGGTGCTCGCCCTTCGGGCACCTCGCGCCTATCCGGGTTGGCGGCGCCGAGTGACCCGGTCGGTTCGCCGAGCTCGACGCTCGGTGGTCGTGTTGGTCACGTCGGACCGGCGGCGCGGCGCCGAGGTGTTCGGAGAGCGTCTGGTGGCGGGGTTGCGCCGTCGGGGCTGGGCGGCGGACCTCGTCGCGCTCCGGGCTGGAGGGGATGGTCCTCGGGTGGAGATCGACGAGTCCGTCGTCGGACCGGCGGCCTCCGACCTGGAGATGGTGCTGGCCCTGCGGCGGCTGCTCCGTCGGAGGCGACCCGACATCGTCCTCGCCAACGGGGGCGCCACCCTGCGGGCGGTCGTGACGGCCACTCGGGCCATGCGTCGGCGGCCCCGGATCGTCTACTCGTCGATCGGCGAGCCGAACTACTGGGTGCGGGGGCGGTGGCACGCGTGCCTCCAACGCGCCCTCATCCGCCGCTGTGACCGGGTCACCGCGGTCTCCGAAGCCACTCGTCGACAGCTCATCGAACGGATGAAGGTGCCACCCGAGAGGGTGACGACGGCGCCCACCGGAGTCCCCTCCCACTGGTTCGAGCTCCCCGAGCCCGAGCCCCACGACGAGCTTCGGGTCCTGGTGGCCGGTGCGCTCTCCCCGGAGAAGGACCCCGTCACCGCGGTGAGGGCGATCGGGCTCGCCGGAGCCGACATCGCGATCACGGCCAGGGTCGCCGGGGACGGCCCGCTCCGGGAGGCGGTCGAGGCCGAACGGATCCCGGGGGTCGAAGTGCTCGGCTCGGTGGCGGAGATGGAGCAGCTCTTCGCCTGGTCCGACGTCCTGTTGTCCACCTCGCTCACCGAGGGGCTGCCCGGGGTGGTGCTGGAGGCGGCCGCGTCGGGTCGTCCGGTGGTGGCCTCCGGAGTCGGTGGCACACCGGAGGTGGTGGAGCATCGCCGGACCGGCATCCTGGTGGCTGCCGGCGACGTCGAGGGTTTCGCCGCCGCGCTTCGGGAGCTGGGGAAGGATCCCGAGCTTCGTGCCCGCATGGGCGCAGCCGGTCGGGAGCATGCCCGACGCTTCACCCTCGAAGCGGGGATCGACCGCTACGAACAGGTCTTGGAGGGTCTCCTCGATGGCTGAGTCACGTCCGGTGATCGCTCATCTCACCACGGTGGATCTCTCCCTCCGCTACCTGCTGTTTCCCCAGCTCCTCGCTCCTCTCCAGGTGGGGATCCGCTCGGTGGGGATCTCCTCTCCGGGTCCGTGGGTGGCCGAACTCGACGCGGCCGGCGTCGAGCACGTCCCCCTGACCGCCTCCACCCGGGGGATGAGCCTCGGTGCCGACCTGCGGGCGGCGGCGCAGCTCTGGCGGGTGCTCCGCCGACTCCGTCCCGACGTACTGCACACCCACAACCCGAAACCGGGTCTGTACGGCCGGGTTCTCGGTCGTCTCGCCGGCGTCCCCATCGTGGTGAACACGGTCCACGGTTTCTACGCCTCCCCGGACGACCCCCTCGGCAAGCGGATCCTCGTCTACGGACTCGAGGCGTTCGCCTCCCGATTCTCCGACGCCGAGCTGTTCCAGAGCTCGGAGGACCTCGCGCTGGCCCGACGTCTCCGTCTTGCTCCGCCCGGAAGGTCGCGCCATCTCGGCAACGGGGTGGACCTCACCAGGTTCGACCCGGCCCGTTTCGACGCCTCCCATCGTCGGCGGACCCGGGCCGAGCTCGGGATCCCCGAGGATGCCGTGGTGGTGGGGATGGTCGGGCGCCTCGTCGCCGAGAAGGGATATCCGGAGCTGTTCGAGGCCGCTCGCTCCCTCGACGATCGGTATGTGGTGGTCTGCATCGGACCCCGGGATCCCGACAAGGCCGACGATCTCGGCGACGCGCTCATCGAACGGGCACGAGCCGGGGGTGTTCGGTTCCTGGGGATGCGTACCGACGTCGACGCGCTGTATCCGATGATGGATCTCTTCGTGTTGCCCTCCCATCGGGAGGGCTTCCCACGGGCGGCGATGGAGGCGGCAGCGATGGGGTTGCCGATCGTCGCCACCGATATCCGAGGGTGTCGGGAGGTCGTCGTCGACGGGCACAACGGGCTGCTCGTCCCCGTCGCCGATCCGGAGGCCCTCGCCGAGGCGATCCGGCGGATCGGAGAGGATCCGGATCTCGCGGCGCGGATGGGGAAGGCCGGTCGGGAACGGGCGGAGCGGTGCTTCGACGAGCGGAGGGTCGTCGACGTCGTCCTCTCCGTCTATCGGGAGCTGGCCCTCGCCAAGGGGCTCGATCGGTTGGCGGGCGCGCTGGGGGAGCGCGGCTCGATGGGGCTTCGGATCCGTCCGGCCGAGATCGGCGACGCCCCGTTCCTGGGTGCGCTCCACCGGAAGGCGATCGCGACCGGGTTCCTGCCCCGTCTCGGAGGTCGCTTCATGACGCTGTTGTACCGGGCGTTGGTGAGCCACGACGACGCGGTGGTGCTCGTCGCCGAGGACGGATCGGGCCCGGTCGGTTTCGTCGCCGGCGTCGCCGACCTCGGGGCGTTTTACCGATATTTCGTCCGGCGGTTCGGGCTCTCGGCGGTGTTGGCGGCGTCGCCGAACCTGTTACGCCCGTCCGTCCTCCGTCGGGCCTGGGAGACGCTTCGGTACGACGGCGGCGACGTGGGCGTGAAGGCGGAGCTGGTCTCGATGGCGGTCGTGTCGGACCGCCGGGGCCGGGGGATCGCCACCGAGCTCGGACGGGCGTTCCTCGCCGAGATGGCCCGAAACGGTGAAGTGAAGGTGGTGGTGGGGGCGGGGAACCATGCCGCGATCTCTGCCTACCAGAAGATGGGCTTCGAGCCTGCCGGGACCATCGAGGTCCATCGCGGCGAGACCTCGGAGGTGCTCGTGTGGACCGGGTGATGGCGGCGGCCGCCCTCGGGGCGGTGGTCTCGTTCCTCTGGTCGGCGGCCGCGCCTCGGGTCGGCTCCCGCCTCGGACTGGTCGATCATCCGGGAGCACCGCTGAAGGTCCATACGTCACCGGCGGCTCCGTTGGGTGGTGTGGGGCTGTACGCGGCGCTCATCGTGGCCGCGGTCGTCGTGGGAGAGCCCCAGGCCGCGCTCCTGGTCGCCGCCGGCGTCGTCTTCGTCCTGGGGCTGGTCGACGACCGACGGGGTCTCTCACCCGGTGTCCGTCTGGGGGTGGAGTTCGTCGCCGGAGGACTCACCGCGTGGGCTCTCGGTCTCGGGGGGATCGCCGGGATCCTGGTGGCCCTCGGGGTGGTCGTCGGGATCAACGCCGTCAACCTGTTCGACGGTCTCGACGGGTTGGTCGTCTCGGTCGCCCTGATCACCTTGGTGGGGATGGGCCTCGTCGGGCTCGGCGAGGGAAGGGTGCCGGTGGCGGAGGCGGCGCTGGCAGGAGCCCTGGTGGGGTTCGGAGTGTTCAACTGGCATCCGGCGAAGGTGTTTCTCGGTGACAACGGGAGTTACCTGATCGGCCTGATGCTCGTCGCCTTCGGATCGAGGCTGGACGGGGGGAGCGAGGTGGGGATCGTCGCCGGAGGCTCGATGTTCGGGGTGCTGCTCGTCGATCTGGCGGCGACCGTGCTCCGACGTCGGCGGGCCGGAGTCCCCCTGTTCGAAGGGGACCGCTCCCACCTCTACGACCGTCTCCGGGAGCGGGGCGTCGGCGTTCCCCGGGTCGCCCTGGCCGCGGCGGCGGCCCAGGGCGTGTTGACGGGGGTGGTGGTCGGGGCGTGGTGGATCGCGGGCCCGGGCCTGGCCGCGGTCGCCGGCGTGGTGGTCGTGGTGCTCGGGGTGGCGGCCGCCCTCAGGTGGGGTTGAGGGCGTTCTGCCGTTCCGTCGCCGCCTCGCCCGTCGGCTCCTCGTCTGCCGCCAGGGGCCACCCGAGACCCGCGACCAGGGCGAGGACGAAGGGGATCACGAGGGCCCGTTGGCGGGCGATGATCCCCAGGTTGAGGATCGCGCTCCACGCCACGACGAAGCCGGCGGCGAAGGTGCCGGCGAAGATGAGGTAGGGGAAGCGGCGCAGCCGCCGGAGATTGCCGAGCATCCACGGGGTCCGGGCGACGACGAGGAGGAGCAGGGCGACCCCTTCGATGCTCGCCAGCAGCATCTGCACGTTCGCGGCCTCATAGGGGAGGGGCCGGAACAGCACCTTGAGGATTCCGGCGGGGACGTCGGCGATGGAGCGGATCACCCCTCCCTGCACGGCCGATCCGCCCTGGCCGGTGGTGCGGGCGACCTCGTTGAGCACCGGTTCGAGGGCGGAGGGATCGAGGCCCCCCGCCGGGTCGATCCCGAAGCGCGCCGAGACGAGCGCAGCCAAGGGGATGAGGGCGGCGAACCCGGCGGCCATCAGCAGATACCTGCGGCTTCGGGGACCCGTGCCGCGGGGAGCGGCGGACACCAACATGCCGACCACGATCGACCCTGCGAACAGGGCGGCGACATGGATCCGAACGACCGCGATGAGGGCGGTCGCCGCTCCGATGACGAGCAGCCAGCTCAGACGGTACTGCTCGAAGAGTCGGGCTGCCCCATAGGCGACGAGCCCTCCGAAGCCGAGGATGAACGCCTCTTTCCCGATCGACGACGGCCAGTACAGCAGGGTCGGCCAGAACATGAGCATGATCAGGGAGCGGCGCCAGGTGGAGGGGGGAAGGCTTCGCCGCAGCGCCGCGTAGAACAGCACGGTGCCCGCGAAGGCGATGAACGAGTAGAGCCAGAATCCACCGAGGGGCTCGGGCTCATAGGGGGCGTAGACGAGGCCGGTGAGCCACGAGATGAACCGAGTTCCGGTGGATCCGAACCCCGCCTCGTCCAGGGTGGGTACCCGGAGGGAGCGGAACAGCTCGGCGAGGCGGAGGCCCCGGCTGTGATACCCGAGGGCATCTCCGACGCCGCCGTAGACCTCGACGAGCACGAAGTACCGGGCCCAGGAGCCGGCCAGCTTCGCCACCAACCCGGCCACCAGCAGGCCGGGCAGCCATGACCGGTCGACCTCGGTCGCCATCGCCTTCCCCACGAGATAGGTGACGGCGAGACCGACGACGGCGAAGACCACCAGGTGGACGGGGACCGCGCCCGAGGTCAGGGTGAAGGCGATGAGCGCCGTCAGCCCGGCGCCGGCGCCGAGAACGATGTCCTGTCTCACAGCAGCTCCAGATCGCTCACCGAGAGGTCCCAGTTCCCGAGGTCGAACACGTCGACCGGCAGCGTCCGCAGCGGCCGGGCCACGAGGGTGAGCGTACGCAACCCCGGAACCGAAGCGTACAGGGCCCGGCGGGCGAGACGCCGTTCGGGAGCCGACGGTGAGAACCAGGTGGCCACATACCGGGAGGTGCTCCGTCTCGCCACCTCGCGGAACAGGCCGGGGTCGACGTCTCCCAGCACCTCCGACAGGACCAGCTCCCTTCTGCCGCGTCGCACGTTCGCCCGGACGATGCCGGCACCGCCACCTCGGCGGACGGCGGCGTATCGGGCGGTCGGATGGCGCTCGAACCTCCATCGGAGGTACTCCTCCCGTCGGGGGGTACGCAGGGCCACCGCCGCCCGTGGCGTGGGATATGGCTCGAGGGGATCGGTCGCGGCCACGTGATCTGTGAGCCGGGGAAGGTCATCGGGCTCGATCGGAGCGACCGGGCCGACCCGGGGTCGGACGATCACGCCGAGATCGCCGACGCGGCGCCATCCCATCTTCAGGTATCCGGCTCCCGACGTGGCGTTGGGGGTGTTGAAGATGAGGTCGACGCCCTCGGTCTGTGCCATCTCGACGGCGGTCTCGGTCAAACGCCGGAAGATCCCCCGTCGGAGGTGGTCGGGATGGGTGGCGGTGTCGACCGCCCGAACGCACCGGAGGACCTGCCCGTCGGGGAGCTCCAGCTCCCAACGCATGAACGCTCGAACCCCGACCACCCGTTCGGCGTGCTCGGCGACGAGGACCAGGGAGGTCCCGAAGGGGTTCTCCAGGTGTTTCCAGTTCCAGAGCGCCGGCGTGCGACGGAGGAGGGGGGTCTCGCCCAGGGCGGCTCTGAGGACGTCCAGGATCTGGGGGAGGTCGTCGGGTCGTGCCGGCCGGATGGCGATCATGTCCGAAGGAGGCGTCGGTACACCTGCTCGTAGGCGTCCACCATCGTCTGGAGCCCGAACTCCGCCTCGACGAGCGCTCGTCCGGCCTTCCCCAACCGTGCCGCCCATTCGGTGTCGGCGAGGAGCCGCTCGATGGCCTCGGCGAGTGCCCGGGGATCCCCCGGGGGTACCAGGAGTCCGGTCTCTCCGTCGACCACGACGCTGGGCACCCCCCCGACCGCGGTGGCCGCCACCGGGCGCCCGAGGGCGAGGGCCTCGAGGATCGCCACCGGGAGCCCTTCCACGTCGGCCGGGCTCACCACCACGTCGGCGGCGGCGATGAAGGCCCGGGCGTCGTCGCGCCGCCCGAGGAGGCGGAGGCGATGGTCGAGTCCTCGCCGGGTCACCTCGGCTCGGAGTCGATCGAGGTCCCCCCGGTGTTTCTCGCCGCCGATCGAGACGAGTTTCGCGGTCGACCCGCTCCGATCGAGCTCGGCCGCGGTCTCGACGAGGGTTCGATGACCCTTGTGGGGTCGGAGGTTGCCGACGTGGATGACGAGTCGGTCTCCCGGTTCCAGGTCCAGTTCGCGCCGTGCCGCGGCCGCGTCGTGGACGTCCACCTCGCAGAGGACCCCGTTGGGGATCACCTCCACCGGTGGTCCCGGAAACCCCTCGAGGGAGGTGGCGACGGCCTCGGAGACGGCGATCACGGCGGCGTTCGACCGGTAGGTCACACGGTTGGCGAGGCGCACCAGGGGGCGATACGAGTCGGCCAGGTTGTGCTCGGTGTACACGACCGGAACCGGGGAGACGAGGCGGGCCACGGTACCGGCGATCGGGAGATGGGCGTGGACGAGGTCCGGCTTCCAGGTGCGGATCAACCGGCGGAGGCGGAGAGCCACCCGGGGGTCGGCCGCCGTGCCTCCCAGGCAGTCGACCTCGATCCCGCAGGACCGTAGGTCGTCGGCGAGCTGGTCCTTCCACGGCAGCATGTAGGCGACCCGATAGGTGAACGACGACTCCGCCCACAGGGGTGCCGAGGTGGCGAGGAGTTTCTCGGCACCGCCGAGCCCGAGCCCGTAGACGAGGACGAGGATTCGGCCTTCAGCCTCCGGCGAGTTCATGGTCGATCAGATCGGCGAGCCCCTCTTCGAAGGGGACCTCCGCCCGCCATCCGAGCACCTCGGCGATCCGGTCCGCCGAGACGGTCGCCGGGGGCACGTCTCCGGGTCGCGGCGGACCGAAGGTGAGCTCGGTGGGGAACCGCTCGACGATCATCTCCGCCAGCTCGCGAATCGTCACCATGCGTTCGGCCACCGTGTTGAGGGCGATCCCCGAGGCGTCCGAACGGAGGGCGGCGTCGAAGGCGCGGGCGATGTCGAGACTGTGGGTGAACTGTCGACCCTGGGTGCCGTCGCCCTGGATGGTGATCGGCTCTCCACGGCGGGCCCGGTCGATGAAGATCCGGAAGACCGAGTTCGGTCGCAGGCCGGGTCCGTACGCGGTACCGAGGCGCAGCGCGATCGCCGACAGACCCCGCAGGCGGGCGGCGGAGAGCAGGAGCGACTCCCCTGCGAGCTTGGTGATGTTGTACGGATGGTCGGGTGCGCAGGGGTGGCCCTCGTCGATGGGCTGGTACCGGGGTTCGCCGTACACCTCCCAGGTGGAGGCGTAGACGACCCGGGCTCCATGACGGACGGCCGCCTCGGCGACGTTGGCCGTCCCCAGCACGTTGACCGCCGCCGCCAGTCCGGGATCCTCCCCGGCGAGGTAGACGTCGCCGATCGCCCCGATGTGACAGATCGCGTCGCGGCCTTCGACGGCCTGCGACACCTGATCGAGGTCGGTCAGGTCGCCGATCCGCATCTTCAGGCCGTCGATCCCCGGATCTTTCAGATCGAAGCCGACGACGTCATGTCCTTGCTGTGTGAGATGGGTGGCGACCGTTCTCCCCAGAAAACCGGCGGCCCCCGTGACGAGCACCCTCATGTCTCTCCGAACCTCCCTGGCTCGCACCGAGTCGTGGTGTGGTGTCGAGCCGACGCCGGTGTGGCGTCGCCCCACGATCAGGCTAGACGCTGCGTCGGATCGCGGGAAGCGGGAACTTCGGATCCGGGCCGACAATGGGTCTCCGGACCCATCAATGGGCCCTCCGACCTATGTGCTCGAATCGGGAGCCGAGTAGGATGTGCCCGACTGGCCCCGAAGGGGCCACGTGGGGATGCGAGAGCTGGGAGGTTCTGGTGGGAGACACCGGATCTGATTTGGGGACAAGGGCTGGGCGATGGTGGAGGGATGTGGCACTCGCCGCATCCCGAGTCAGGGCCGACATCGCCTTCGCCATCGTCGATCTGGCCATCGTCGTCGGTGCCTACACGATGGCGCTGGGCCTGCGGATGCTGGACACGGGGATCACCGATCCCCTCACATGGTGGACCGGGCTCGCTCGGGCGCTGCCGATCCTGCTGGTCCTGCATCTGGGTGCCAACGTCGTCTTCGGTGCCTACGGCCACGTCTGGGAGTTCGCTTCGATCTCCGAGGCCAAACAGGTGATCGCCTCGAACGTCGCCGTCGGAGCGGCCGTCGGCGGCTGGGTGCTGTGGGTGGACCTGACGTCCGACGGTCTCGTTCCGATCCCGCTCTCGGTGGCGATCATCGGTCCGCTGTTGGCGCTGACGGGGATGGGGCTGGTCCGGTTCCGCTCGCGGCTGTTCTCCTTCAAGCGGACGACCACCGGGGGGCGCCCGCTCCCCACCCTCGTCGTCGGTACCTGCAAGACGGCGGCGGACTTCGTCCGCGAGGTGACGAGCAACGGCGGGGAGCTCGACATCATCGGGTTCGTCTCCACCGGCGGCGGTGACCACGTCCGCAGGCTGGCTGGGCTTCCGATCCTCGGGGATCTCGACGACCTCCACGTCGTCATCGAGCGGTCCGGAGCCGAACAGGTCGTGGTCGTCGCCGACGACGACTTCCTGATCCGTCGGGTCGTCGACCTCTGCACCGACGTCGACGTGCGCCTTCGGATCCTGCCCGTCGCCCACCGGGTGATGGAGGGTTCGGCGGGAGCCGTGGACATTCGGGACATCGAGCTCACCGACCTTCTCCCGAGGGCGACGGTGAGCACCGACCTGGCCGCGGTGGCCGGGCTGCTCCGGGGCAAGCGCGTCCTCGTCACCGGGGCCGGTGGCTCGATCGGGTCCGAGATCGTCCGTCAGGTGCTGGGGTTCGAACCCGAGGTGGTGCTGGGGCTCGACAACGACGAGACCCACCTCCACGAGACGCAGCTCGCCTGCCCTCCCGGCGCCGACTTCGTCTCCATCCTCGCCGACGTACGGGACGGGGAGATGCTGATGCGGCGAGTCGTCCAGCACCGTCCCCAGGTGATCTTCCACGCCGCCGCCTTGAAACACGTCCCGATCCTCGAGGGGTTTCCCGACGAGGCGGTGCTGACCAACGTGGTGGGGACCCGGAACATGATCGACCTGGCCTCTCGGGTGGGGGCCGAGCAGTTCGTGCTCATCTCGACCGACAAGGCGGTCGATCCGGTCTCGGTGATGGGGGCCACCAAACGGGTGGCGGAGATGCTCATCCAGGCGGCGGATCTCCGCCGGGACGGCTGTACCTACACGGCGGTCCGGTTCGGCAACGTGCTCGGCAGCCGTGGCAGCGTGGTGCCGACGTTCGTCGAGCAGATCAAGAACGGTGGGCCGGTGACGCTCACCGACCCGAGTATGACCCGCTACTTCATGACGGTGGACGAGGCGGTGCAACTGGTGCTCCAGGCGGCCGCCCTCGCCCGGGGCGGTGAGGTGTTCGTGCTCGACATGGGCGAGCCGATCCGCATCGCCGATCTGGCTCGGCGCCTGATTCGTCTCGCCGGTCTGGTGCCCGGGCGGGACATCGAGGTGGTCGTGAGTGGTGTTCGGCCGGGGGAGAAGATGGTGGAGGTCCTCGCCGAAGGGGCCCTCGAGCCCTCGGCCCACCCGAAGATCTCGATCGCTCGACCTCCGCGTCCCGGTCCCGTCACCCTCTTCGACGGGGTCGAGATGCTGGAACGAGCCGCTCGGAAGGGCGCGTTGGACGACGTGGTCGGTATCCTGCAGAGCCTCGCCAGGCACACCGGTGCCGACGACGAGGTGATCGTCCTCGAACCCGAGGTTTCGACGGCTTGGACCTGAATCGCACGCTTCGCGTCCTCCGGGCCCGCTGGCCCTGGGTGGTGGTCTTCGTCGTGCTCGGTTTCGCCGCCGGGGTGTTCGGCGTGACGAGGCGGAACGCCTCGATCGAGCCGGTGATCCGAGCCGAGCTCCCGCTGACGATCGTGCCCAGCGTGGAGAGTGAGGACAACCCGTCGGGGGTGTCTCGGGATTTCGCCCAGGCCCAGCTCGACGAGGCCCTCACCTTCGCGGTCGAGGCGAACGCCGAGGTCCTCGCCGCCAACCCCGATTGGGAGATCCGCACCGACGTCGATCTCGGTCGCCTCGAGTTCGTCACCGTCGCCTCCTCCACCGCCGAGGCGGCGTCTCGGGCGGCGGAGATGCGCGACCGGTATCTGGAGCGACGGCCCTTGAGCCCGATCGACCGGATCGAGAGTCAGCTCGAGGACATCAACCGTCGTATGGCGGAGGTGAGGACGAGGATCGAGACCATCGAGCCGGCGGTGGCGGTCGATCCGAACGAGGAGCAGAGGGCGGAGCTGGAGGCCCTGCTCGCCTCGCTGCGAGAAGATGCCCTCGCCTACCAGAAGGAGCTCCTGTTGGGGAGTGACCGGCCCGAGGACGAGGTCCAGGCCGACCTGGAGCGGACGAACCTGGCCGTCGCCACGGTGAGCTCCGACCTGGCCCGCCTGGGACCTCCGCCCACGGTCTCCGAGTTCAGCGAGAGTCAGACCCTGCGCCGGGCCTTGGAGCGGGAGTACCAGGAGCTGGAGGACGCCTTCCAGGAGCTGTATCTGCGTCGGGCAGCCCTGCAGGCTCCCAGCGTCACCGACGTCGTCACCTTCACCGACGAGACCCCCCTTCCCGTCTCCCGGGCCGCCGGAGCGGGCATCGGGCTGCTCGTCGGTCTGGTCCTCGCCGTCGCCGGGCTGCTGGTCGGCGATCGGCTCTTCAAGCCGGTCTGGAGCGGGGCGGACCTGGCGCCGCTGCCGCTCCTGGGGGCCGTGCCCATCCGCAAGGCCACACGGCGGAGCATCTGGTACGACGCCGAGGAAGGCGGACATCGGAAACGGGCCGTGCAGTCGCTGCGGGCGGGTCTCCAGGGACGGATCGGGGGACTGGGCGCGGCGGTGGCCGTCACCGGGTTCGGCACCCAGCCCGAGGACGTCCGGGCCCTCACGGCGGACCTGGCCGTCGCCTTCGCCCGGGCGGGCCATTCCGTTCTGTTGGTGGACGCCGACTTCGCCCATGAGACCGACATGGCCGAGTTCCGGGGGGACGTCGAGTTCGCCACCCTCCTCTCGATCCAGGAGGGCGACGACGCCGCCCTGGCGCAGACACTGGCGCAGGCCAGACCGGTCCGTCCGAACCTGGTCGCCGTCCGCGCCGGGTCTCCGCCGGAAGACCCCTCCGAGCTGCTGGCCCGGCCGATGCTCGCCGATCTGATCCGGGTGGCGTCGGCCCGGTTCGATCTGGTGCTGTTCGCCGCCAACGACCTCACCGAGGCCGCCGCCCAGGAGCTCGTCCAGCGGGTCGATTACGCCGTCGTCACCCTCGTCCCGGGGAGGGCTTCTCGAACCGAGCTGATCGACCGGGTGGCCGACCTCGAGGACCGCGGTGCCAAGATTCTGGGTGCGGTGTTCATCGACCGACGAGGGGTGATGCCCACCACGGGGCTCGGACGGGGACGCCCGACGACCCCGATGACGGTGACCCGAGAGCCGGTCCCGGAACCGACCCGTCGGGAGCCGGCTCGGCCGCGGCGGGTCTCCACGTTCGAGCCCGCCCAGGCCGACCTGGGCACGCTGGTCGAGGCGGTGACCGAGCCCGACACCGAGGCGCCCCCGACGGCCGAGCCCGACACCGAGGCGGCGACGGTGGACGCCGTCGACGGGGCGTCGGAGATCGGCGGCGACGAGGCTCCGGAGGAGCGGGTCGTGGAGCTCGCCCTGGAGCCTCCCGCCGGGGGGGTCGTCGCCCCACCGGTCGGCCCGGGACCCGTCGACGAGTCGGTGGCGCTGGAGCTGGTGGAGCGGCTGGCGGTGGCCGACCCCGAACGGGCGTATCCGGCGGTCGCCAACTTTCTGGTCTCACGGGTGGAGAACCTGCTGATGACTCCACCGCTCGGGTCGGGCGGACCGGGTTTCACCCAGCTCCCCGACTTCATCCCCCTCGACGAGGCGCGCGGATACCGGACCGTGGGTTCCTATCTCCTCGCCGGGCTCCGGGCGGAGATCGGGAGCAAGGCCGCGGGGGAGTTGGAGCGCCACATCGCCCGGATCATCGGAGCCGCCGGCGGTGGCCAGGCCTCCACGATCGACGAATGGCTCGTCGCCAACTTCTTCCGAATCCACGTCGCCACGACCGAACGAGCGCCGGTGATCTGGCATCTGGCCAGCCAGCGGGGTGCCGTGAACGTGTTCGTGTACGCCCCCCGATTCGACCGGGAGGCCCTGGACCGGCTGGCGAGCGATTACGTCAAGGCGGTGATCGAGCGCCTCGACCGCAAGCAGCGGGCGGCGGCGAAGCGGAACCAGGCGGAGACGGCGGCTGCGCTGCAGGAACGGATCGAGGAGGTGAGGTACTTCGAGATCAGCCTTGGGTGGCTGTACGAGGGGACGATCGACGGGGCTCGCATCTACTACCCGTGGCGGGCGAGCAGCGAACAGCCCCTCGGCTGGGATCCGGACTGGTCGGAGGGGATTCGTCCGAACCTGGCACCCGTCCAGCGGCTCGGACTCCTCGCCCAGCCCGTGCTCACCGACGAGGAGCTGGTCGCCCTCGGACCCCCGATGTCGCATCGCTGAGGGTATGGCCTACCTCTCTCGCCGCCTCCTCAAGCTGGCCGCGGCCGCACTCGACCCGTTCCTGTCGTCGGTGGAGGGACCCCGCATCCTCATCTACCACCAGGTCGGTGGTGGATCGGGGCGGCAGATGGACCTCGATCCGGGTGTGTTCCGGGCCCAACTCGTGTGGCTCGTCGAGCATGCGCGGGTGATCGGATACGAGGAGGCCGTGGCGGGAGCGGGCGGAGAATCCCTGGAGGTGGTGCTCACCTTCGACGACGGGTACGCCGACGTCTACGAGCACGCCTTCCCTCTGCTTCGGGATCTGGGGCTGCCCTTCACCCTGTTCCTCACCACCCATCCGATCGAGACCGCCACCCCGCTGTATCGGGACGACCGGTCGACGCCGCTGAGCTGGTCTCAGGTGGAGGAGATGATGGCGTCGGGGCTCGTCACCATCGGAGGGCACACGCACCGCCATCCCGACCTGCGGAACCTGACGGCCGATGCCGTCGAGTCCGAACTCGCCGAGGCCGACGAGGTGATCGAGCGTCGTCTCGGGTTCCGGCCGCGCCATTTCGCCTACCCGTGGGGCTACTGGTCGGAGGAGGCGGATCGGGTCGTCCGACGGCGATACGAGACGGCGGTGCTGGGACGTCCTGGTCCGCTCCGGGACGACACCGACCGACACCTGGTCCCCCGGATCCCGGTCCAGGCCGCCGACGGTACGGCCTTTTTCGGCCCCCGGGTTCGCGGCGGACTCACCCTGGAGGATCGAGTCCGGTCGCGGGTGACGGGCTACCGGGGACCGTGAGCGAGGATGGCCGACTTGGTGGTGGTGCCCTTCGGTCGGATAATGCCGGTTGGTCGTTCGAGAGGGGAACGAATGCCGTACGGGGTCGTCAGCAGGCTCCGCGGCCCCTGTCCGGGGATGGAGGACGGGGGCCGTCCCGGGAGACTCCGCCGGGGACGACTCGGATCACCGGGCAGCGTTCCCCGGCCGGGGACGTGATCGGACCATGAGCCGGTCTCACGTCGTCCACGTGATCAACTCGATCGCAGCGACGGGTGGGGCCGAACAGCAGCTCGTCACCAACCTCCGGTCCTTCACGGATCGCACCCTGCGCCACAGCCTCGTGTGCCTCTACGACGTCGAGCCCTCCCGGCGCGAGGAGATCCCGGCCGAGGTACCGACCGTCTACCTCTATGGGAAGGGCGCCGACCGTCCCGGACCGTGGAGGAGGGCCCGTGACCTGATCCGGGTGCTGCGGGATCTGCGGCCGGATCTGATCCACTGCTCCCTCGCCGATGCCGCGTTGGCGTCGCGTTTCGCCGGCCGTCGACTGCGGGTACCCGTCGTCGAGACCCTGGTGAACATCGCCAACGAGAAGGTCAAGGCCCTCGACAACCCTCTTTCATGGTGGAAGCTCCGCGCCTATCAGATGGTCGACACCACCACCATGCCGCTGGTCACCCACTTTCACGCCATCTCGGACGAGGTGGCGCGGTCGTGGCGGGAGACGGCGAGGATCTCCGGTGCCCGGATCTCGGTCATCCCCCGAGCGGTCGATCCCGACGATCTGACTCCCCTCGGCGGCCGGGAGGAGGCTCGGCGACGGATCCTCGCCGAGATGGGATGGGACGACGAGACGTTCCTGGTCGTGAACATCGGCCGAGAAGCACCCCAGAAGGGCCAGCGTTACCTCATCGATGCGATGCGCCTCGTGGTGGAGACGGTCCCGACGGCCCGTGCCCTCGTCGCCGGGACCCCCGGCAGTCTGAGCGAGGATCTGCGGTCCCGGGTCGTCACGGCGGGGCTGGAGGAGCGGGTGCGGTTCCTGGGACGACGGTCCGACGTGGCCGACCTTCTGGCAGCCGCCGACGTCTTCGCCTTCCCGTCCCTCTACGAGGGGATCGGGGTGGCGATGCTGCAGGCGATGGCGGCCGGCTGCGCCGTCGTGGTCTCCGCCGTGCCTCCGATGAGCGACGTCGTCACCGATCGCGTCACCGGACTGATGGTTCCGCCACGTGACCCCCAGGGGCTGGGAGCGGCGATCATCGAGCTGGCCGGCGATCCCGAGCTCCGCCGTCGGCTCGGTCTCGAGGCCCGTCGCGTCGTGGCGCGGGACTTCCGCCCGGACGCGGTGGCGGCGCGCCTCGAATCCCTCTACCACGAGGTGTTGGGACGGTGACCCCGATGTTTGCCGGTCGGTCCGTGCCGTTCCCGATTCCACCGCGTGGTCGACCTCTCGGGAGGCGGCGCGGGGTCGTCTCGACCCGCAGAGAGGCATCTTGTCGACCCGATGTCGCCGGGTAACATGAGCGTGGGTGCAGGGAGGGGAGGCCAGGTGCAGGCGATCGAGCTCGAACTGCCAGGGGCCTGGTTGCTCGTACCCGTTCGCCATCGGGACGAGCGGGGTTTCTTCTCCGAGGTGTACAACCGTCAGGCCCTCGCCGAGCTGGGGATCCATGATGAGTTCGTTCAGGACAACCATTCGCTGTCGGTGGACGCGGGGGTGATCCGTGGCCTCCATTTCCAGGTTCCTCCGGCTGCGACGTCGAAGCTGGTGCGGGTCGCCGCCGGCGCGGTGTTCGACGTCATCGTCGATCTTCGACACGGGTCGCCGACCTTCGGCCGCCACGTCGCCGTGGAGCTCTCCGCCGCGGAGTGGAATCAGATCTACGTTCCCGTCGGGTTCGCCCATGGTTTCTGCACCTTGGAGCCGAACACCGAGGTCCTCTACAAGGTCAGCCGACACTGGTCACCGGAGGTCGACCGGGGGGTGGCGTGGGACGACCCGGATCTGGGAATCGAATGGCCGGTGGCGCGGGCGGACGCCGTCGTCTCGGAGAAGGATCGGAGCCAGCCCCGATTCGCCGACCTGCCCGTGTACTTCACCTATGACGGCTGAGGAGATCAGATGAGCGACGTGGTGTTGGTGACCGGCGGCGGTGGCTACATCGGCACGACCCTGGTGCCGATGTTGGTGGAACGGGGTTACCGGGTGCGGGTCATCGATCGTTTCTTCTTCGGACGGGACCGGCTCCCCGACGACGACCGGATCGAGAAGATCACCGAGGACACCCGTCGGCTGACCCCGGCCCACTTCGCCGGGGTCAGGTACGTCATCGACCTGGCGGCGATCTCCAACGATCCGAGCGGGGCGCTGTTCCCGGAGGCGACGTGGGAGATCAACCACGCCGCCCGGGTCCGCTGCGCCCATCTCGCCCGGGAGGCGGGGGCGGAGCGGTATGTCCTCCCGAGCTCGTGCTCCGTCTACGGGTTTCAGGATCCCGACGTGATCGCCGATGAGAGCCACCCCACGAATCCCCTGACCGTGTACGCCAAGGCCAACGAACGGGCGGAGCTCGACGTGCTCCCGTTGGCGGGGGATTCCTTCGGCGTGGTCGTGCTGCGCCAGGCGACCGTGTACGGGTACTCGCCGCGGATGCGCTTCGACCTCGCCATCAACGGGATGACCTATGGGGCGTGGAAGCATCGCCGACTGCCGCTGATGCGGGACGGCAGCCAGTGGCGTCCGATGGTGCACGTCGCCGACACCAGCCGCGCGCTGATCTGGGCGATCGAGGCGCCGGCGTCGGATGTGAGTGGTGAGGTCTTCAACGTCGGATCGGAGGAGAACGTCTACCAGATCGGGCCTCTGGGGCGGCTCGTGGCGGAGACCGTCGGCGACGACGTCGAGATCGAATGGTACGGGGATCCCGACCACCGTTCCTACCGGGTCTCCTTCGAGAAGATCGAATCCCGCGGGTACAAGGCGGAACACACCGCCGTCGACGGGGTGCGCGACGTGGTGGCCGCCCTCGAGGCCGGACACACCGACCGGACTCCCGACACGATCACCTTGGAGTGGTACCGGCTTCTCGTGGAGTGGCGGGAGCGTCTCGCCCAGGTGGAGCTCGACGGGGCGCTGATCGAGCTGGGGTCGAGGGGATGAAGGGCATCATCCTGGCCGCCGGATCGGGAACCCGCCTGGCCCCGATCACCCGCGGCGTCTCCAAACAACTCCTCCCCGTCTTCGACAAACCCATGATCTACTACCCGCTCTCGGTGCTCATGCTGGCCGGGATCCGGGACATCCTGATCATCACGAATCCCGGGGATGCCCCCAGCTTCCACAACGTGCTCGGGGACGGTGGTCAATGGGGACTGAGCTTCTCGTACGCATTCCAGTCGGAGCCGAGGGGTCTGGCGGACGCGTTCATCGTCGGCGATCGGTTCGTCGACGGTGATCCCGTGGCGCTGATCCTCGGCGACAACATCTTCTTCGGATACGGGATCACCGACCGGGTCCAGGAGGCGGCGACGCTCACCGACGGCGCGCTCGTGTTCGCGTACTACGTCCGTGATCCCGAGCGGTACGGGGTGATCGAGTTCGACGCGACGGGACGGGTCCTCTCCATCGAGGAGAAGCCGGAACATCCCAGGTCGAACTTCGCGGTCACCGGTCTGTACTTCTACGACGGCGAGGTCGTCTCCATCGCCAAGACCCTGGAGCCCTCCGCCAGGGGGGAGCTCGAGATCACCGACCTCAACCGGGTGTACCTCGAACGGGAGAAGTTGTCCGTTCAGCTCCTGGGTCGAGGCACGACCTGGATGGACACCGGAACCCACGACGCCCTGTTGGAGGCCTCCAACTTCATCGCCACCATCCAGCGTCGACAGGGCCTGCAGATCGCGGCCCCGGAGGAGATCGCCTGGCGCATGGGGTACATCGACGCCGAACAGGTGCGGCGGCTCGCCCAGGAGATGCGGTCCTCCCAGTACGGGAAGTATCTGCTCGACCTGCTCGATCAGCCCTTCAGCGGCTGGCAACCGAGATCACGGAGAATCCGGTGAACATCGGCCTCGTCGGCACCGGCTTCATCGCCCGCAACTTCGCGAGGGAGGTCGGACGCCGCCGGGCCGCCACCATCACGAAGGTCCTCACCCGTCGTCC
This sequence comes from Acidimicrobiia bacterium, assembly GCA_026989215.1. GTDB lineage: Bacteria > Actinomycetota > Acidimicrobiia > Spongiisociales > ZC4RG35 > S012-128. Next base: position 22,222 of record JALSJV010000242.1, read on the forward strand.
CCGGGTCGACGAGTTCGACACCGACATACTCACACGGTCGATCGACGAGCTCGTCGCCCACGGCGACGTCGTCGTGGAGTGCTCCGGCGACCCCCTCTGGGCGACCGAGGTGGTGGCGGCGGCGGTCGACGCCGGGGTTCCGGTGGTGACCATGAACACCGAGTTCCACATCACGACGGGATCGGCCTTCGTCGGGAAGGGCCTCGTCACCGAGGCTGCGGGCGACCAGCCGGGATGTCTGGCCGAGCTCCACGAGGAGGCGGTCGCCATGGGGTTCGAGCCGGTCGCCTACGGGAACATGAAGGGCTTTCTCAATCCCGATCCGACGCCCGAGGAGATGGAGTACTGGGGGAAGAAGCAGGGGATCAGCCTCTCCATGGTGACCGCGTTCACGGACGGCACGAAGGTCGAGGCGGAGCAGATCCTCGTCGGCAACCATTTCGGCGCGACGATCGGTCCGGACGGGATGGAGGGCGCCGCGGTGGACGATCTCTCGGAGGGTGCGGCCCGCCTCGCCGCCCTCGCCGAGCAGGTCGGACAGCCGGTCACCGACTTCGTGGTCTCCCCGCATCTCAGCCACGGGGTCTTCATCGTCGCCACCCACGATCCTGCCCAGGCCGACGCCCTCCGCTACTACAAGATGGGCGATGGGCCCTCCTACACCCTGGTGCGGCCCAACATCTTCGTGCATCTGGAGATCCTCAAGACCGTTCGGCGGGTTCTGAGCGGCGGGGGCGTGCTCCTCGACAACTCCGCGTCCCCCGAGCTGTCCTTGGCGGCGGTGGCGAAGCGGGATCTCCGGCCCGGAGAGCGGATCCTTCGGGGGATCGGATCCTTCGACGTGCGAGGACGGGCGATTCGGATCGCCGAGCATCCCGATCACATCCCCATCGGGCTGCTGTGTGACGCCGTGGTGGAGCGGCCGGTCCCTCGGGGAGGGGTGCTGACGATGGCCGACGTCTCGGTGCCGGAGAGCCTTGCGCTCCGTCTGTGGCGAGACATCGTCGGCGGGCGCAGGGATCACGTCGGATCGGAGTCGGGGAGGGAGTGATGGAACCCGAACTCAGCGTGGTCATCCCCGCCCACAACGCCGAGAAGACCCTGGGCGACCAGCTCGAAGCCCTCGCCCGTCAGACCGACCCGCCCCCCTTCGAGGTGATCGTCGTCGACAATGGCAGCACCGACCGGACCGGGGAGGTGGCGCGCGCCTTCCGGTCCCGGCTGTCGCTGAGGGTGGTGGACGCCTCCGAGCGACCGAGTGAACCCTACGCCCGCAACGTGGGGCTCAGGGAGGCCGCTTCGAATCGGATCGCCTTCTGCGACGCCGACGACGTGGTCCATCCCGGCTGGGTGGCGGCGATGCGCCGGGCTCTGGAGGAACACAGCCTCGTCACCGGACCTCTGGAGCTCGAGCTGCTCAATCCGCCGTGGGTGTTGGCCACGCGGAACAATCCGCAGGTGGATCGCCCCCAGAACAAGTACGGGTTCCTTCCCCATGCCGCCGGGGCGAACCTCGGGGTGCGCCGCGACGCAGCCGAGGCCGTCGGGGGGTTCGACGAGTCCGTGCCCACCTTCGCCGACACGGACTTCTGCTGGCGGATGCAGCTCGCAGGTCACGAGCTGGTCTTCGTCTCCGACGCCATCGTGCATTACCGCCTGCGTCGCCGTCTCGGCGATGTCCTCCGTCAATCCCGTTCCTACGCGGTGGCCGACGTGGCCCTTCACCGTCGTTACGAACCCCTGGGGATGCCGCATCTCCGCGTCACCTCCGGGATCAAGGGATGGGTGAGGCTTCTGTTGGGTCTGCGCCTGCTCGCTTCCCGGTCCGGTCGGTACCGGTTCGCCTGGATGCTGGGGTTCCGGCTCGGGCACCTCCGGGGGGCGGTCCGTTACCGTTTTCTGGCCCTCTGACGGAGACGGTCGAGGCCGATCAGCATGCCGAGGTCGGCGAAGTAGGCCCGGTACCGCCGCCGGAAGAAGGCCAACCCCAGCGCTCCGTACACGACGACTCCCAGGGCGACCGTGAGGACGAGCTGGGGGAGCTCGGCGAGCGTGCCGACGACGGTGAACGCTCGGGTCGCGACGACGGCCCCGAGCATCGCCAGCGAGGTGGCGGCGGGAGCGACGATGGCCGCGGCGAGGGCGCGGGGAGACACATGGGCGCGGCGGATGACGAGCCGGAAGTTGACGAGGACCGCGACCACCGACCCGAGGGTGACGGCCCAGGCGATCGACGCGAGGTCGCCAGACCCGGCGAGGAAGAGCAGGCCCACCCCCATCGCGATCACCCGGGCGGTGGTGATCATGGCGTTGCGGCTGGGAAGGCCGATCGCCAAGAACAGCGCGGTGCCGATGGGGAGCAGAGCGTCGAAGGCGGTCGCCACGGCCAGGATCTGCATCGGCGCCACCGCCTCGGACCATTGGGGCCCGAAGAACACGGGGATCACGAGGTCGGCGACCCCGATCAGGCCCAGGACCGCGGGGAGGGTGATGAAGGTGGAGAATCCGAGCGCTTCCACGTACACGGCCTCGAGGCGCCGGCGGTCGTCGGCCACTCGGGCCATCACCGGATACATGACGCCCTGGAGCACCCGGGTGATGCGTTGGCGGACCAGCACGGGGAGGACGTAGGCGATGTAGTAGACGCCCAGCACCGCCGCTCCCAGGATGCGGCCGACGACCCAGTAGTCCAGGTTCTTCGCCACGTACGAGGTGACGTAGGTCCCCCAGAAGCCGAGGTTGAAGGAGAGGTCGCGGCGCACCACCCCCATCGAGAACTCGCGGGTGGGTCTCCAGCGAGCCGCCCAGAACAACCCGGCGAATTGGGTGATCGACCCCGCGACCCGCCCGATGATGAGGACCCACGCTCCGAGTGAGGTCGTGGCTGCCAGCCCGATGGCCAGTCCGAACTGGACGACGGACCCGGTGAGTTGGACGGCGGTGAGGCGGGACCAGCGCATCTCCCGGGTGAGGAGACCGCTGGGCACCGAGGCGGCCATCGACACCATCAAACCGACGGCGGCCAGCCGCAGGAAGGGGCCGAGCTGATCCTGGCCGATCATGGCGCCCAGGGGGCCGGCGAAGGCGACCACGCTCCCCGACACCACCGCTCCGAGAACCAGCGACGTCCAGAAGGTGGTCGAGGCCGTGAGGGAGTCGAGCTGGGTCTTCCGCACGAGGCTGTGGCCGATCCCGAACTGGGACATCAGCTCGAACACCCCGAGGATGACGGTGACGGCGACGGCGATCCCGTAGTCGGCGGGCGTGAGCAGGCGCGCCAGCGCCACGGTGGCCAGGGTGGTGATGAGCTGGCGGCCGATGCTGGAGGTGGCCGACCAGCGGCCACCTGCCATCGCCTCGGCTTTCAGTCCCTCATCGCCGACCTCGGGGATCTTCGGCCCGTCCGCCACTCCACCTCACTCCGGCCTCCGGAGCAGGCTAGCCCGTGGCCAGAGCGCCGGATCTGCCCTGATATGCTCGGACGGTGAGGCTGCGGGATCTCACACCGTGGGACCCACCGGACCTGACGGACTGGTACCGCCCGTTCGGTCCGGCGCCGTCGGTCGCGGTGGTGATTCCCGCCCGGAATGCCGCCAAGGTGCTGCCCGACCAGCTCGAGGCCCTCGCCGCCCAGGACTACGACGGCCCGTGGGAGGTGGTGGTCGTCGACGACGCTTCGGTGGACGAGACCCGAGCGGTGGCCGAGTCGTACCGCGGGAGGCTCCCTCGGCTCCGGGTGCTCAGCGATCCCACTCCCCTTGGCCCGCACGGCGCCCGGAACGTCGGCGCGGCGGCGACCGATGCCGAGATCCTGTGTTTCTGCGATGCCGACGACCGGGTCGTCCCAGGGTGGGTGTCGTCCTACGTCGAAGCTCTGCGTGACGCTCCGGCGGCGGTCGGTCCGATGCGCCCGTCGGACGCCCCCGACCGGGACACCCAGCCGTGGAAGGGCACCGGTCTCTCCCACGCCTCTTCCGGCAATTTCGCGATGCGGGCGGACGTGTGGAGGGGCCTCGGCGGGTTCCGCACCGACTACCCCTCCCATCTCGCCGAGCTCGACCTGTCGTGGCGTCTGCAAGGGGCGGGTCTCGGCTACGCGATCGCCCCTGGTGCGGAGATCTGGTACCGGATCCGCGACGACCTGGGTGCGATGTGGCGTCAGCGGGTCAGATGGGGGATGCAGCAGGCGTTGGCCCGGCGTCTCTACGGGCCCCGATACATGCCCCACGCCGGGGTCGTGTCCACGCTCAGGTCGTATGGGTGGCTCGTCCTCCACCTCCCGGGCCTCGCCACCCGGGAGGGGAGGCGTCGATGGATCAAGACGGCGGGCCTTCGCCTGGGACGGGCGCTGGGTTCGGTACGATTCCGGGTGGGTTATCTCTGAGTGAGTTCGGCGACCAACGCCGCGACCTGCTCACGGATCGAGCTCCACCGGTATCGGGTCTCGAACAGTCGTCGCCCCGACGCCGCCAGTCGCTCCCCCTCTTCGGGGCGCCGGAGGAGGGCCGTGACGCCGTCGGCCAGCTCGTCGGGGGTCTCCACCAAGATCGCATGGATCCGGTCGACGACGTCGATCCCTTCGGTGGCGTAGCGGTAGGCGACGAGGGGGATTCGGTGGCAGAGCGCTTCCAGGATCTTGATGCGGGTTCCTCCGCCGTAGCGGACGGGCACGGCCATCACGTCGATCGGTTCCAGCCAGGGTTCGACGGATTCGACGTATCCGGTGGTGTGGACCCATGGTGGGGTATCGGTCCCGAACAGCTCCTCGCCGCGCCGTCCGACGAGGAGGAGTCGGGAATCCGTCACCTGGGATCGGACCGCGGGCATGACCTCCTCGATCAGGGTTCGAGCGGCGTCGATGTTGGGTCCGTAGGCGAAGGAGCCGACGAATCCCACCGTCGGCGCAGACGAGGGTGTCCGTGTGATCGGTCGCTGCTCCTCGTACCCGTTGGGCACGATCGTCACCGATCGTCCACCGAGGCGACGACGGTCCCTGGCGTTGCACACGATGCTCAGATCGACTCGGGCCGCCACCCTCTGCTGTACCTTGTGCCACCGGGCACGATCGATCCGGTCCGCCATGCTCCGGAGCGCAGGCCGGTGCTCGATTCGGGCCGAGGTGGCGAGACGTTCGTCCTCCAGTACGTCGAAATCGATGACGTGACGTCGGGCGGGGATCGGTCCGAAGGTGAGGTAGGTCTCCACCCGGCTGTACCACACGAGGTCGTAGCCGTCTCGGGCGAACCGGGCGACCGCCCTCCGTGCGGCGGAGACGTCGCGGTAGGCCCATGGTCGCGGGAGGCTGGAGAGGGCCCACCGTGCGGGAGGTCGAGCTCGCCACGCCTCCGCCCGCCGGATCCCGCCCACCCGGGCGACCCCGAGCTCGTCGGCGTCGCCGAGCGGATCGTCGTCTCCATGCAAGGTGAAGAAGTCGACGACGGTGACGGAGGCGACGGCCTGGAGGAGATGCCGGATCCTCATCTTCGTGCCGTCGTCGGAGGGGAGGGGGAAGACGTTGCCCAGGAACAGGACCCGGGGGAAGGATCCCTCGGCCGTCATCGTGTGGCGACGGTGGGGTCCGGCATGGTCTCTAGGCTACTGGCCGGCGAACGAGGAATCGGTGGTCGATGAGCGTCGAGCTCACGGTCGTGACCGTCACCTACAACTCTGCAGATCACATCGCCGACAACCTCGCCGCGATGGAAGATGCCTTGGCTCCCTTCGACGCCGAGATCCTGGTGGTGGACAACGCCTCATCCGACGCCTCGGTCACCGAGGCCCGGAGGGTGCTTCGCCGCGGTCGGGTCATCGAGAGTGGGGAGAACCTCGGCTTCGGGCGCGGTGTGAATCTCGGCCTCGTCGAGGCACGGGGTGCCTGGACGATGATCATGAACGACGACGCCCGCATCGACTCGGCCTCCATCGAGCTGCTGCTGGAGGCGGCGGCATCGGATCCGGCCATCGGCCTCGTCGGGCCCCGGATCGTGGGAGAAGACGGTGAGACGGCTCCCAGCGCCCGGTATCGGTTCCCGGGCTGGGCGGAAGAATGGCAGCGGATCCGGCGGCTCGTCGGCTTGAAGGATCCCGACTACCCGATCTCGGAGGAGCCCCACGACGTCGCCTGGCTCGTGGGCGCCTGCGTGCTCGGGTCCACGCAGCTCCTGCGAAAGGTCGGGGGTTTCAACCCGGCCTTCTTCCTCTACGGTGAGGACATCGATCTCTGTCGGCGGCTCGCCGCGCTCGGATACCGGCGGGTCACGGTGCCGAAGGCCACATGTGTCCACACCCAGGGGGTCGCCACGTCGAGGGTGTTCGATTCCGATGCGCGGTCCCTTCGTCAGATGTCGGGTCGAGCCGTGTACTACCGAATCTGGTTCTCGCCTGTGGCCCTTCGGGTGATCCAGATCCTCCGTGGGATCGGTCTCCGGGGAGGGCGCGAACGCTTCGGTGCCTACCTGCGACTGGCGGTGGCGGGAAGTGATCTCCGTCATCTTCGGTTCCCACCGCCCCTTCCCGGACCTCCGGCCTGAGCTCTCTCCCGACGACGGGCGAGGGAGGCGACTCCGACCGTGTCCGTCGATCGTTCGTCTCGGGCGCGCCGAGGTGCGTTCGAGTCGTGACGCGCTAGCCTCGTCCTTCAGGCCGAGACGGAGGTGATGGCCATCCGGTGGGGATGCCCGTGTTCGGTGAGAGGTCGGCACCGTGCTGCGGCGTCTCCGGGGCCTGCGATGACGTCGGCGTGGTGATGGCCGTGCGCGACCCCGATTTCATCATCATCGGGACGATGAAATCCGGGACGACCGCGCTGTTCCGCTGGCTCCAGGAGGTCTCGGGGTCGGAGCTGTGCCGGGAGAAGGAACCGGAGTTCTTCCTGAAGGCCCATCCCGTCGGATCTCGCGCCCACCGGCGATACCGGTCGCTCTTTCCCGAGCGGGGTCTGGCGGGGGAGGCGTCGGTCGCGTACACCGATCCCCGCGTGGCGGCGGACGTCGCAGGCCGTATCGCCGACGCGGTGCCGTCGGTACGTCTGGTCTGTGTCCTCCGCGAACCCGGGTCGCGGCTACGGAGTCACTATCGGCATCAGGTCCAACATGGTCGCGAGCGCCGTCCGTTCCTGGAGGCGATCACCGCAGACGACAACCCGTACCTCCGTCGGAGTCTGTACGACGTGGCGCTGCAGCCGTTTCTCGACCGATTTCCTACCGAGTCCGTGTTGGTCGTCCAGATGGAGCGGCTCGTCGACGAGGAGCGTTCGGCCTGGAACGACCTCCTCGATTTCCTGGGACTTCCGGCGGCACCGCATCCGGCGATTCCGGTGAACGTGGGGTCGACGAAGGGCGACTACACCTCGTTGATGCGGAGACTGTACGACAGTCGGGCGTTGCGGAGGCTCGAGTCCGCCACTCCACGGTGGCTGCGAAGAACCCTCCGCCCGCTCCTGATTCGCCACGATCCGGATGCCGAGCGCCTTCGGGCCCAGTCGCAGGATCAGCCGCTGCCGCCCTCGGTGGCGCGCCGACTCGAGGAGTCGGTGGCCAGGCTGCACACGATGGTCCCTCTGGACCTCGACCTGTGGAGGGCGTGAACCTCACACCTGCGACGCCGAGCGACGGACCGGGCCGTGCAGAGAGGTCACGGCGTATCCGGTGACGCCAGTCGCCGATCCCAGCGGCTGAGATCCCTGCCGAGCCATGTCTGAAGAGCCCTGTTCTCGTCCAGGAAGTGGTCTCGCAGGCGCGACCGTATGTGTGGCGGCATCGGTGGATACGGCTCGTCCTTGGTGTTGATTCTCCCGATCGCATTCCGGACCGGCGGCGGAAGGCGTCTCGTCCACCGTCGAAGGCGGGGCGATCTGAAGGCCACGTAGGCGTTGGCGGGACGGGACGCAGGATCATCGGGGAGGGTCCGCGGGTCGACGCCGAGGAACGTGCAGACCGCCGAGAGGACCGTGCGTGGGGATTCGACGAGGTCCTCGAAGATGGCGACATGGAGTGAGGAGCGGGGGAAATGGCGGGTCACGTGCTGGAGCTGACGGAGATACTTCCCGCGGTCCAGGTACGAGTGGCGTCGCCGTGACTCGGGACCCGCCTGCAGACGTTCGGGTTCTCGTTCCACGGCCTCCTCGAAGGGGAGGGGCTCTTGGCGTCGTGCACGGACCATCCAGTAGTGGGAGTAGGCCCGGTCGACCGGGTCTCGGAGGATGGCGATCAGTCGCACCTGTGGGATCAACTGCGCCATTCTGCGGATCGCCTCTGGGTCGTACAGGTAGTTCGGCGTCGCCTCTCCGACCGCGATCTGGTGGGCCCCTTCGAAAAACCGTTCGTAGTAGCCGGGTCCCTTCGCATGGTGGTCGTCGAAGAAATGGAGCTCCTTTCTCGGGGTCATGAAGACGTCGGGATGGCGACCGAGGCTGCGGGCGAGGAACGTCGTGCCGGAGCGTGTCGCCCCGATGATGATGAAGGTGGGGAGGGGCATCTCGTCGAGCGCAGCTGTACGAAGCTTCCGGTACCGGGCCCGGCTGGGTCGTGCGAGCGGGAACGACGATAGCGCTACGCACTTTCACTCTCCTGGCACTCGCGGCACCGATCCGTCCGTGGTCCGTCCGAGGGCTCTTCGAGAAACCACGCCCGGTTTCGTATTGGCGGGAAGCCGGTGGGGTCTAGAGTGTTGGGCATCGTCAGCGGGGATGCGTCGATGGAGGATGCAGATGCGGAGTGGGAGGGCGAGGAGGGCGATTCTCCTCGGAGTCGTGGTGGCGATGGTGGGTGCCCTCGGGGTGGCGCCGGCCGCCGCAGATGGAGTCGTGACCGAGCGCGTGTCGGTCACCTCGGGCGGCGCCGGAGGCGACGGCTACTCGCTGTTCGCGGCGATCTCGGGAGATGGCCGGTACGTGGCCTACGAGTCCTGGTCCACGAACCTGGTGACCGGCGACACCAACGGGACCGCGGATGTGTTCGTGTACGACCGTCAGACCGGGGCGGTGGAGCGGGTCTCGGTTGCGTCGGGCGGAACGCAGGGTGACGGCCCGTCCCTGCATCCGTCCCTCTCTTCCGACGGCCGGTACGTCGCGTTCGAGTCGTCGGCGACGAACCTGGTGCCGGGGGACACCAACGGCGTCTCCGACGTGTTCGTGTACGACCGTCAGACCGACACCGTCGAGCGGGTCTCGGTCGCCACCGGTGGTACGCAGGGCAACGCCTCCTCGGTGCTCCCGACGATCTCCGACGACGGGCGTTATGTGGCGTTCGACTCGTGGGCGTCGAACCTCGTGTCGGGCGACACCAACGGGGTACGAGACGTGTTCGTGTACGACCGTCAGACCGACACCATCGAGCGGATCTCGGTCTCCTCCGGCGGCACCCAAGGGGATGGCGACTCCCTCTTCGGGGTGATCTCGGGTGATGGTCGGTTCGTCGCCTTCGAATCGCTCGCCTCGAATCTGGTGCCGGGCGACACGAACGGGGTGAAGGACGTGTTCGTATACGACCGTCAGACCGACACCGTCGAGCGGGTCTCGGTGGCCGCCGACGGCACCGAGGGGGACGGGAGCTCTCAGGACCCGTCGATCTCGGGTGATGGTCGGTTCGTCGCCTTCGACTCCTACGCCTCGAATCTGGTGCCGGGCGACGGAGGACGTCGCGACGTGTTCGTGTACGACCGGGGGGCAAACGTCATCGAGCGGATCTCGATCGCCTCCGACGGGACGGAAGGGAACGCCGACTCCTTGGCCGCCTCGCTCTCCGACGACGGTCGGTTCGTCGCCTACGACACCTTCGCCTCGAACCTGGTGCCCGACGACACCAACGGGGAAGGAGACGTCCTCCTCGGCCAGGCCTTCGCCGTGATCAGACTGTGGGCCGCCGACCGGTACGGGACGGCCGCGGCGGTCTCCCGGTATTTCTTCCCCGACGGGGCTTCGACGGTGTTCATCGCCACGGGCCTCAACTTCCCCGACGCGCTCGCTGCCGGGCCGGCGGCCGCCGCGGCTTCCGCACCGGTGTTGTTGGTCCGCACCGACGCGGTGCCGTCGGCGACGCTGAACGAGTTGGTTCGGCTCGCACCGACCAAGGTCGTGATCGTCGGAGGAACGGGGGTCATCTCGTCGGCGGTGGAGGCCGCCCTGGCCGCCCTTCCCTCCAACCCCACGGTCGAGCGCTGGTGGGGAGTCGACCGCTACGGGACCGCGGCGGCGGTGGCGGCGGGTCAGTGGCCGGGCGGTGCGGACACGGTGTACCTCGCGACCGGGGACAACTATCCGGACGCCTTGGCCGGGGCCCCGGCGGCCGGGTCGATCCCCGGCCCGCTGCTCCTCACCCGCAGAGACGTGGTCCCGGGGGTGACCCGCCAGGCGCTCTCCGACCTGGGAGCCTCCACCGTCGTGCTCCTCGGAGGCACCGGGGTGATCTCGTCCGCCGTGGAGGCCGACCTCGCCGGGACGTACACCGTCGTGCGCCGTGCCGGAGCCGACCGGTACGCCACCGCGGCCGACGTCTCGGCGAACACCTTCGCCACGGCCGACGAGGTCCTCGTCGCCACCGGCCTGGACTATCCCGACGCGCTCGCCGGAGGACCTCCGGGGGGCCTCGGAAGTCGACCCGTGCTGCTGATCCGTCCCGACTCGATCCCGGGTGCCACCGCCTCCGAACTCGGACGGCTTCGGCCCATCCGCATCTTCATCCTGGGAGGCCCCGGGGTGGTCTCCGACTCGATCGGTGACACCCTGCACGCCTATCTGGCTCCCTAGGACCGGAGGGTCGGCGAGCGGGTTGGTGCCCGAAGGGGATCCGATGGGTCGGTCGACCTATGGAGTCCTCGCCGGATTCGGGTAGCGTGAGCCGCTCTACAGGGGATGGGAGTGCATGGGAGACAGGCCTGATCTGGTCGGTGTCGTCGGCGCGGGACCGGCGGGGCTGACCGCCGCCTGGGAGCTGAGACGCCTCGGGATCGGCTCGATCGTGTTCGAGGCGCATCCCCACCTGGTGGGCGGGTTGTCCCGGACCGAGCGATACCGCGAGTACCGGTTCGACATCGGCGGCCACCGCTTCTTCACCAAGAGCGACGAGATCCGGGAGCTCTGGCATCGGTTCCTACCCGAGGAGGATTTCCTCCTTCGGCAGCGGATGTCTCGCATCTACTACCGAGGGCGGTTCTTCCGCTACCCCCTGGACGCCCGCGACGCCCTCCAGAAGCTGGGGCTGGTGGAGGCCACGCGGTGCGGGCTGTCGTATGTGGCGTCGGCGTTGCGGCCCAAGCGGACGGTGGTGTCCTTCGAAGACTGGGTGGTCGCCCACTTCGGGAGGCGCCTGTTCGAGATCTTCTTCAAGACCTACACGGAGAAGGTGTGGGGGATGCCGTGTTCGGAGATCTCGGCAGACTGGGCGGCCCAGCGGATCAAGGGCCTGTCGTTGTTCCGGGCGGTGAAGCAGGCGGTGTTCGGCCAGAGCGGTGAGATCGTCAAGACCCTCATCGAGGAGTTCGAGTATCCCCGGCTCGGTCCCGGCATGATGTGGGAGCGGGTCGCCGAGGATCTCAGCGGCCGTGGGGTGGCGATCGAGCTGGGCGCCCGGGTCGTGGAGCTCCACCACGAAGGTGGACGGATCGGCTCCCTCCTGGTGGAGACCGGCTCGGAGTCTCGGGAGGTGGCCGTCGACGCGGTCGTGTCGTCGATGCCGATTCGGGCCCTCGTCGAGGGGCTGCGTCCCGAACCGCCCGGGGAGGTCCTCGATGCCGCCCGTGCGCTCCGGTACCGGGATTTCCTCACGGTGGTGCTGGTCCTCGACGAGCCCGACGTGTTCCCCGACAACTGGATCTACATCCACGACCCTTCGGTCCGGGTCGGGCGGGTGCAGAACTTCAAGAACTGGTCGCCTGAGATGGTGCCGGATCAGCGGCACACCGCCCTCGGGCTGGAGTACTTCTGCAACGAGGGCGACGAGCTGTGGGCGGCCACCGATGAAGCACTGCTCGAGCGGGGGGCCCGTGAGCTCGCCGCCATCGGCCTCGTCGATCCGGACACGGTCATCGACGGGACGGTGATCAGGGTGCACAAGGCGTATCCCGTCTACGACGAGGAGTACGCGGCGAACGTCGCCGTGATCCGCGGCTACCTGGAAGACCGTTTCGACAATCTCCAGCTCTGTGGTCGGAACGGCATGCACAAGTACAACAACCAGGACCACGCGATGATGACGGGACTGATGGCCGCCCGGAACCTGGCGGGCGAGAAGTGGGATCAGTGGCGGGTCAACCAGGACGCCGAGTACCTGGAGGAGGTCTCCGCCGACGATACGGGCGGTCGCATGGTCCCTCGGAAGGTGACCGTGCGTGACGCCTGAGTCGACGTCGCCCCGACGACCGGTCGACGAGCGGATCCTCCTCGCGGTCGTGCTCGTCGTCTTCGCCGTCCTCCAGCTCGCCCAGGTGTCCTCCAGCCTGGAACTCGGCAACGGGACCTACTACCTCCGGGATGCGATCGCCTTCGCCGACGGCGACGTCGCCCGGTCGCGGTACAGCCCGGGACTGCCGGTGCTCCTCGTGCCGGTGCTGTGGCTCACGGGATCCGATCCGGCGGCCTCGACGGTGGTCATCGAGATCCTCATGGTTGCGGTGGCCGTCGCCGCGCTCGTCCTCACCCATCGGGTGGTGAGGAGGCACGCATCACGGTGGATCGCCCTCGGTGTGGTGACGGCGTTCGCGCTCGGCCAGGCCGGCCTCGGGTTTCTCCGTGGCATCAACGCCGAGCCGGTCTCCCTCGCGTTGGTGGCCGGAGTGGTGTTGCTGGAAGGGGGCGGGCGGAGGGGCCTGGCGGCGGCGCTTCTCACCGGCGTGGCGGTCGCCGTGAGGATCGCCCTGGCGCCGTTCTTCGGCATCCTGTGGCTCCTTCGTCTCCGTCGCCGGCCGCAGGCCGCCTCCCTCGCGCTGGTGCTCGTGATGCTCGCCGCCGGAGCCCACTTCGCGACGGGACCGGTCGCCGACCCCAGTTACGTCGAGATCGCCGAGAGCATCTACGACGGGGAAGGCGGGGGAAGCGGCGGTCCGGTGGTCACGATCGCTCGGCAGGTCGGGGAGGGGATCGTGACCTTCGGCCGATATGGCGTGCCCCGGCTCGTCTGGCCCTTCAGGATCTTGGCGACCCCGATCGGGCTGGTGCTCGCCATCGGCACCCTGGCGGCGATGGCGTGGGGCCTCCGACGCCGTTCGGGGGGCCTCCGGTTTCCGGTCGTGGCGGGCGCGACCGTCTATCTGGGCCTCCTGCTGCTGTGGCCGATTCGGGTGACCGAAGCGGTCCGCCTCGTCGTTCCGGTCGCTCCGGTTCTTCTCGCCGGGCTGGCAGGGACCCTCGATCGGGTGGTGAGCGTCGACGACGAGGCGGGGTCCTCGCGTCTTCGGCAGCTCGTGTACGGTCTGGTGGCGGTGATGGCCGTCGTGGGCCTGGCCGCAGGGTTGTCCGGCTTCGTCCAGACACGGGCCCCGTCGGCCGTCGAGTCGGACTTCTTCCAGGCGCATCGGATGGCTGCGGCCCGAACCCTGGAGGGACCGGTGGTGTCACGGAAACCCGCGGTGACCGAGTTGATGCTGGGAGTACCGGCGATCGGATACCCGGCGGGCGACCCGACGGTCGACGACCTGGAGCGATACGCCGCCGCCTGGTCTGCCTGCGTGTTCGTGGTCGACGGTCTCGGGCAGGGCGACGAGAACCTCTTCGCCTGGGTCGACGCCAACGCAGGCGACATCCTCGCCGCCGTCGGTGCCACCCGGATCGTCGTCGTCGATGCTCCCTGGTGCCGGTGAACCTTCTCAGGTCACGAGGCATCGTTCGGTGCGCCGGACGGCGATGATCGAGCCCGCCAGACGGACCGCCTCGGAGACCACCGCCGTGACCGCGGCACCGACCAGCGTGTAGCGGGGAATGAGGAACAGGGCGACCCCGACGGCGACGGCGGCTGCCACCGTGGTCGCTGCCAGCGCCGATCCGGCGGCGTCCCGGGCGATGAGCGCCTGCTGGAACGGGCCGATCAGGCTGGCCAGGACCACGGTCCACACCAGCCAGGCGAGGACGGTCCCCGCCTGTCGGTACTGATCGCCGAGGAGCAGGACGACGCTGGGTCCGGCGAGGAGGGATCCGAGGACACCGAGGGGGATCATCAGGATCGCCGAGCGGAGCCATGCGGTCCGGAGGAGGGCGCTCCCCGCCTGGGGTGAGTCCCGACCGACTTTGACCAGCCGGGGCAGGAACGCGTTGAAGTACAGACCGACGACGATCATCCCCACCAGGGCAAACCTCCTGGCCGCCGCGTACTGGCCCGCCTCGGCTGAGCCGACGAGGAGCTTCAGGGCGACCACATCGAAGCCGAGCATGACCGCCCGGGCGACCTTGATCCCACTCAAGGGGGCGCTCTCGACGAGGTTCCGAACCCACGGCGTCGCCCGGAGCCGTGGTCGGAACGCCCCGAAACGTCGGCGTGCCCACGTGGCCAGGACGACCGCGCTCAGCAGCTCGGCGCCCACGTGCAGCACGGGGACGAGGATCAGGTCGTGGGGGTCGCGCACCAGGGTGAGCACCCCGACCAGGTACCCGGTGGCTCCGGCGGTGGCGGCGACGGCGACCGGTCGGGTCTCCTCGGTCGCCACGAACCACCAGCGGAGGTCGAGGGCGAGGGTGAACAGCGAGAGCGAGTACACGAGGGTCACCAGGCGGACTTCGTCGCCGGCGGGGAACGCGGTGACGGCGAGGGCCATGAGGGCGTAGACGACGACGGCGACCGCCAACCTGGCGCCGACCAGCTCCTCGACGTGACGACGGGGATCGTCCGGGTCGGCGGCGACCCGGCGCACCCCGACGGCCTCCATCCCCGAATGCGCCATCAGGACGTAGCCCGCTACGGCGAGCCCGACGCCGATGACCCCGAACCCCGCGGGCTCCAGGATTCGGGCGACCCACAGGAGGGCACCGAACCTGATCAGACCCGTCGCCGCCTCACCGAGGGCGAGATACCCGAAGGTGCGCATCCAGATCGAGGTGACGCCCCGGGTCATGAGCGCACCTCCAGGAACGGAGCCACGGCCGTGAGGAGGCCGCCGACGGGCGAAGGGGCGGCGCGGCGATACCAGGCCCGCACGACCCGCTCGAGCCGGCCGGCGTCCGGAGCGGGTGGAGGGAGGGGTCCGGGGCGGATCGTCGCCCCGGACCCTGGCCCGAGCATGGCTCGAAGCTCGGTCAGGGAGAGGGGCCGGACGAACTGGTAGCGGGTCGACCGACGCAGGCGGACGTAGGCGGGAGCCCATCTTCGCGGGAGGAAACCCAGGCCCCAGAGGCGAACGGTCGGCTCCGGCGCCAGGCTGAAGCGGTTGGCGACCACCACGCGACACGCTCCGCCCGGTCGCACCGAGTCGAGACACCAGTGGAGCAGACCCCGCTGGTCTTCGGCGTGCTCCAACGTGGAGACCGAGACGGTGACGTCGAAACTTCCCGGTCGGAACGGAAGCATGGCGCCGTCGGCGGCGACGAGGGGCACGTCCAACCCCGCTTCGGCGAACCGCCGCCGGGCCACGACGAGCCAGCGCAGGGCGATGTCCACACCGATCGGCCTGGCGCCGCGCTGGGCGGCGGCCGCGAGCAGACCGCCCGTGCCGCACCCGACGTCGAGGAGGGTCCGCCCGGCGCAGTCGACGCCGCTGTCGTCCAGGAAGGCTCCTCCACGCCGTTCCCCGTCGAGAGCGACGGCGACGTAGCGTTCCGCCAGCGTCGTCGGCACCTGGGGGGTCATCTCCCAGTACCGTCGGAGGAGGTCGGCGAAACCGAGGTCCTGGTGGGCGGCCAGGGCCACGGCCTTCGCCCGGTCCTCCTCCAGGGTGAGGTAGCGGTCGGAGCGCACACGGAGGTCGGGGATGCCGGCGACGATCGGGTAGGACCGCCGGCAGCTCGGGCATCGATATCCGGCGTTGGCTTCCTCGAGGGAGGCCCGACACGCGGGGCAGGCCAGCTCCATTCCGGCGATCGACGCCGTCATCGGTCGCCTCCCCCACGGAGGAGACGGCGGACCGTCCGAGCCCGACGACGGATCATGAGGTAGAGGGGGCCGAAGGGGCCTGTGAGGGTTCGGGCGTGGGTGCCGGTTCGGACGTACCATCCCTCGATCCGGGGGGCCCGGTCGAGGGGTGCGGACGCGACGAAGGTGCCGGCCCCGATCTCGAGGGCGAGCCGGTAGGCGGTCGCGGCCCGGCGGCGGACCCGAGGATCGTGAAGGCCGAAGGGGTAGGCGAAGGTTCGGATCGGTGCTCCGGTGAGCTCGGCCAGGATCTCGTTCGACCGGTTCAGCTCGTCGTCGATCTGACGGTCGTCGAGGCCCGTGAGGGGCCGGTGGGTGTGGGTGTGACCTCCCAGCTCCCATCCGGCGGCCACGAGCTCCTGGAGGCGGGAGCCGTCCATCAGTCGGAGGCGGGGGATCCCGGGCCTCCCCTCATCCCAGCGGTTGGCATCGCCGAGATGGGCGGTGACGGGAAACACCGTCGCGGTGAATCCGTGGCGGGCCAGGACCGGGAACGCCTGGTCGTAGACGCTCGCGTATCCGTCGTCGAAGGTGAACACCACGGTCCTGGGTGGGAGGGGCCGGTCGTTGACGACGTGCTGGAGGAGCTCGGCGGCGGTCAGCGACCGGAACCCGGCGGTGGCGAACGTTTCGACGACGGCGGCGAAACCCCGGGGATCGACGCACAGCGGTCCTGGGCCCGTCTCGATCGCGTGGTACGCCAGGATGTGGACCTTCACCGCCATCAGACTCGGGCCCTTCTCGCCAGGTCGTGGTCACCCCGGACTCGGGCCGCGTCGGCGATGAGCTGGAGGTACCGGTCGAAGAAGCGATCTTCGGTCCATCTCCGCTCATAGATCGCTCGGGCGGTCTTCCCTTCTGCGATGGCGAGGGAGTCGTCGTGCCAGAGGTCCTCGAGCAGCGTCGCGAGCTCGGCGTCGTCCCGGAACGTCCAGCCTCCACCGTCGTCGACGAGCTCGGGGAGAGGTCCCAGGTCCCTGACGGCGACGGGGGTACCGGTCGCCATCGCCTCGACGCCGACACCACCGAAGGTTTCGTATCCGATCGACGGGATGATCACGGCGAGGGCCCGGCGGCAGAGGGCCAGCACCGTCGGATACGGTTGAGCGCCGATGACGTGCAGGTTCGGGAGACGGGTGGCCGCGTCGCGGAGGGCTCCTTCGAGGCTTCCCGAACCCACGACGACGAACTGGGCGTCCTCCACGCGCCCGGCGATCGCCGGAAGTCGCTGGACCCCCTTGATGGGTTCGAGGCGTCCGGCGTAGAGGAAGAAGGCGGAGGGGAGCTCGGAGGGGACTTCGGGGAGGTCGGCGAGCTGCGCGGCGGTGGGTCCGGGAAGCGCCAGCACCTCGACCCGTGGCCGCCTGAAACGCTCACGGTGGAGCGCCGCGGTGAACCTGCTGGGAGAGAGCAGCAGGTCGAGGGTCGCCACCGAGGAGTCGAGCAGCGACGTCGACCTCCAGAGCTGGGGCGGCCGACCGTGCTTCAGTGTGCAGCGCCAGCAGGTGCGTCGCGTGCAGACCTCCCGTCGGTACCGGAACAGGACGTGGGTGGGGCAGAGGAGCCAATGCTCGTGGGTGGTGTAGAGCTTGAGTCCACCACCGAGTTCGAGACCCCGGGCGGCGCCGACGAGGGAAGGGTTGTGGAAGTGCACGACGTCGAATCCATCGAGGAGCCGGGCCAGCCTCGACCGGTATCCGACCGGGCCGCCGACCAGGTAGGTGGCGGCGGCCTGCCAGGGCGCATCCACCACCGAGACGACCTCGACCCCGTCGGCGTCGTCGAATCCCGCAGCCGGGGGGACGTCTCCGGAGAGCAGCCGGAAGGCGGCCTGCGCGTACACGACCCGGACCCGGTGGCCCCGCTGGGACAGTCCGGTTGCCAGACGGTGGACGTGGACGGCGTCCCCGCCGAAGCTGTGGGGTGGATAGAAGGTGGTGACGAGACAGAAGGAGAGCTCACCCATCAGTGGCGACCTCTTCGAGTGCCTCGACGACCGCATCGGCGGCGGGAGCCCATGACCAGCGGGCGGCGCGTCGCAGCAGCCTCGCCGACAGGTCGGAGCGGAGCCCCCGTTCGGTCATCAGCCGATCGAACAGGGCGGCGAACCCTTCGGCGTGGCGGGCGGGTGCGTAGAGCCCGTCGACGCCCAGGAGCTCCATCAGGGCCGGGTCGTCGCTGGCCACGACCGGGGTCCCGCAGGCAGCCGACTCGGCCGCCGGAAGGCCGAACCCCTCCCCGAGGGACGGGAGGACGGAGGCGACGGCACCGCAGTACAGCGCCACGAGCTCGTCGTCGGAGACGTAGCCGGTGAAGGTGATCCGGTCGCGGACCGGGGAGCGTGCCACCCGGTGCCGCACGTCGGTGACCGAGGAGAGAAACGGGTCGCCTTCGGTGTCGCCGACGAGGACGAGCCGGAGATCGGGATGGCGATCGGCCACCACCTCGAAGGCGTCGATCAGGATCCCGAGGTTCTTGTGGGGGCTGATCCCCCCGACGTACACGAGATAGGGCCGACCGTTTCCGAGACCGAATCGGCGGAGGCGGTCGCGGACCGTCGACTGGGCGAGGGGTCCGAATCGTTCGGCCGGAGCTTCGTTGATCACCCGGATCCGGTCGGCAGGGACGCCGAGGACCTCGATGACGGCGCGGCGGGATGCCTCGGACACGGTGAACACGAGACGCGCGCTGCTGAGCGCCAGTCGCTGTTTCAGTCGCCACGCGGCGCGGTCTCTGAGCGACGGAAGGATCAGGTCGGGGAGCTGCTCGGCGGTGGCGTCATGGACGGTGACGACGGTGGGGGTGCCCGGGACGGGGAAGTAGGTGTAGGTGGCCGGGAAGAACATCACGTCGGCGCCAAGGCGCCGCGCGGCCCTCGTCATCCGAGCCAGGTCGCGAACCGACCGCCGTCCGTTGGCTGCCGCCGCCGCGGACGGGGCGACGTCGACGTCCACCGCCACCACCTCCGTCTCCGCGGGTAGCTCGACGATCTCGAGGCTGGGACGGTCGATGAGCAACGTGAACTGTTTCTCGGGGTGGCGGCGGAGCATCTCGGCGACGAGACACCGGGTGAAACGCCCGAATCCCCGTCGGTTCGACCAACAGGAGGCGTCGATCGCGATGTGCAGACGACCGCTCGGGCTCATCGGATCTTCACCAGGCTGTCTCCGGGGCCGGTCAGATATCCGACGAACTCTCCGATCGACCAGGCGAGGGAGAAGAGGACGACGAGGGGGAAGGCGGCGAGGAACCGCCGACGGTGTGGCGGTCGTCGCCAGACGTTGCGGACCGCACGGGCGACGAGGAGCGGCGGCAGTGCGGTGACGGCCCCGAGGGCCCATGCCAGGCGCCCGGGGAAGGACGTCCCGGCGACCCGGCCACCGGCGAAGGCCCGCGACAGGTGATATCGCTCGGAGAGGAACATCGGGACCGTGAAGTACTTGTCGTGGGCGACCACGATGGATGGGTCGAGGCCCATCTGGTAGCCGGCGGCCCGCAGGCGGTCGTGGAGAAAATTCTCCCACATCCCCTCTGCGAAGACCTCCCGCATCGGCGCGAGCTGCTCCATGTCGTAGGCGACGTTCATGCCGGGGATCACGTCGGATGGGCCTGCGGGGACGGGGCTCATCAGGTGGCCGTACTCACAGAAGTAGACGGCCCAGTCGACGGTGCGGTCGGTGGGCGCGATGACCACACCGCCTCCGACGGCGGCCCACCCCGTCCGCTCGTGGACCTCGACGATCCGCCGGATCCAGTCAGGACGGGGAACGCAGTGATCTTCGGTGACGGCGACGAGCCTGCCGCGGGCCGCGGCGATGCCGGCGGCCCGGAGCGCGGGCACGCTGGTCGGCTCGTCGAAGGCGAGGATCGTCGTCGACGGGAACCGTTCTCTGATCGCGGCGACGGTCGAAGGTCCGGTGCAGTCGGCGACGATCACCTCCGTGGGGATGTCTCCCTCCTGGGATTCGAGTGCTTCGAGGCAGGCGATCGGGTAGGGGAGCCCGTTCACCGAGGCGATCACCACCGACACCGTCGGCGGGGTGGAGCGCTCGTGTTCAGAAGGGTTCTGCATGTCGATCCTTCCAGCCGAGGGCGCCGAGCGCCTCGCCGACGGACCAGGTCGTCATCGCCAGGGACACCGCGGGGGCACATCGTCGCAGGCGCCGGAGAAGTTCCGGATCGGATCCGGCTCTGGCCGCCACCCGGGAGAAGAGGACGACCGGCAGCAGCGGCGTCGCGGCGGCGTACCCGAGGCGCCGCAGCGGGCTCCATCCTCCGCTGCGGTGGCGAGCGTACAGGCCGCCTTGACGGATCCGTTCCCGGAACATCCACTCCCACGAATACGACTTGACGACGACGACTCGCATGTCGGGAATCAGCATCGGTCGGATGCCCCGGCTCATGAGGCGCCGGTTCACCTCCGATTTCCACACGGGACCTTCCAGGTCGGCGAGCAGCGGCCGGGCGTAGGCGATGTTGTTGGCGGAGAGATCGCCTGCGGCGTTCGTGTACGGGTCGACGGCGTGCAGCCCGTACTCGGCGAAGAACCCGGCCCAGTCCCGGCATCTGGACCACGGGGAGGGGAGGACCGGACCTCCGGCGACCACCGCTCCTCGCCGAAACGCGGCGACGACGGCGCGCCGCCATCCCGGTTGGAGCACGGTCGTGGAGTCGGTGAAGGCGACGACGTCTCGTGTGCCGTGACGGAGACCCAGTCCGTAGAGACCTCCTCGGCCCTCGCCGGGCGAGGCCCGGAGGTAGGTGACGCCATCGAGCTCCGGCTCGATCCCCGCTCGATCCACCCACACCACCTCGTCCTCCCCGTCCACCAGTTCGCTCATCAGGGCGGCGGTGACCTCGTGGATCGCCGGAGGAGCCTCGGTGCCGTTCGCCACGACCACGGTGATGCCATCCATGGAGAGACTCCGGTTCAGGTCCTGGCCGTGGCTGCCCGGAGGCGTCCGACGAACTCACCGAGCGCCCAGGAGGTGGTGAACAGGGCGAGGACGGGGAGGGACGCCACGAACTCTCGGAGGTGGCGGCGTCTCCGCAACACGTTGCGAGCCGCCCGCGCCACCATCAGGGGTGGCACCAGCGGGACCGACAGGGCCTCCAGGAGGATCCGGCGACGGGACAGACCGTGCGACCGCATCCTGCCGTGGGCGTGACCGTGGCGAAACCGTTGACGCAGAAAGCCACGGAGGGACATACCGCGCGCCTGACGGACCACCAGATCCGGATCGAGGGTCAGGACGTGGCCCTCGCTCCGCAGGACCCGATGGATGAACGGCTCCCAGAAGGCGTCCGCGAACAGTTCTCGGTGCTGCTCGAGCACGGCCCGCCGGTACACGGCGTTGTCCCCCGGGATCTCGAGCTCGGCATCGGTTGGCAGGGGCAGCATGTAGGGGGTGTACCGACAGAAATAGACCGCCCAGTCGGTGATGGTGAGGGTGCGGCTCGGTTCGATCGCCCCGCCGAGGACGGCGGCCTCCCGGTGCCGGGCCGCGAGGAGCCGGTCGATCCAGTCTGGTTCGGGGATCACCGACCCGGCCGTGAGGGCGACGAGCGTCCCCTGGGCGACCTGCAGACCCGTCGCCCACAGCTCGGGGACCAACGCGCCGTCGCGCACCAGCACGTCGTCGTGATCGGCGGGTCGTGGTCCGTCGGCGACGACGATCAACTCGACACCGGGCCGGAGCTGTGACCGGATCGATCGAAGGCATGGCGTGGGATCGACCTCGGACCCGCGTACGCCGACGACGACGCTCAGGAGGACGTGTTCGGTGCCCTCGTCGGGCGTGTGCGGACTCATCGTGGGTCGAGTCGATCGCCTGCCAACCGTGCGATCTCCGCCTCCGTCCAGGGGACGACGCCTCCGCGCTCACCGCTCCAGATGGTGCCGAGGTTCCGTCCCAGCCAGTAGGAGGCGGCACCGAGGATGGACAAGGGCAGCGCCCTCCAGAAGGACAGGTCGGCGGTCCCTTCGCGGAGCGCGCTGCGAATCAGGTGGTACAGACCCGCGAACGCCCATGCGGGAGAGATGGCGACGGCCACGGCCCGGGCCGAACGGCTCACGTCGAAATACCGGACGGACGCGGCGGCTCGCAGGCGTCCGATCCCTGCCAGGCCCCTCGTGAGGTGCCCGAGTCCCACCGAACCGGTGAGCTCCACCTCCATCGCCGGGTCGAACCTGACGGGTCGGGCGCCGAACCCGGCCAACCGCAGCATGAGGGCGCCCTGTTCACGGAATCCGCCGAGGGCCCGGATCACCGCCGTGCGCACCACCAGGTTGGTGGCGGGGTGTTCCACGACCCACCCAGGACGTCGCTCGGGCCGCCATTGCCAGAAGCGCGCCACCTGGTATGCCCTCCGTAGCGTGCCGGAGCGGTCGTGGGCGAAGGAGCCTCCGACGGCGAGGTCGGCTCGCCGCGCCGCTTCGAGGACGTGGTCGAGCCATCCGGACCGGGGTGCGTGCTGGGCGTCCAACAGCGCCAACATGCCTCCCCGGGCCGCGTCCAAGGCGATGTCACGGAGCGCGTTCCGACTGGAACCGCGGGGGGCGGACAGGTAGCGAGCCCACTCGGGCATGGCCTCGGGTTCGGTCTCGCCGACCACCAACAGTTCGACGCCGGGACGGGGTTCGGGAAGTTCCGGCAGTGATACGGGGTCGTCGGGGGTCCAGATCACCGCGATCGTCACCTCGACGTCTTCGTCGGGGGTCGCCGGCTGCAGCTCGAGGCGATTCAGGAACGGCCGATGGTCGTGCCGCAGGAGGTAGGCGATGAGGCCCAGGACTGCTCCGGGCGGGCTGTAGAGGTAGTAGAGGGCGTGGAACGCCGCAGCGACGAACATCCCCTTCGTCCCCCAGTGTCGGCGCACGTAGCCAAGGAATCCCCGGTTGAGGAACCACCAGAGTCCCGTGCCCCCCGTCGCGGCGATCGCAGCGGGCCAACCGAAGGCGGGAGTGGAGGCGGCGGCGAGGACGACGGCGTAGGTGACCACGGACGCGAAGATCGAGCCGGTGCTCAGATTGAGGTCGTTGCGGAAGAAGCCGAGCTCGAGCATGGCTCGGGTCCAGGGGATCGCGCGGTGGAAGACGTCGGACGCCACCAGGCCGCCGATCGTGTACCGCTTGCGGTGGCCGACCTGGAGGCTGGGGTCGAGCACGATCCGGAACCCGGCTTTCTTCAGCCGGTATCCGAGATGGATGTCCTCGATGTCGGCGGCCGTGGTCACTCCGGGGTCGAACCCGCCGACCGCGGCGAAGGCCCGACGGCGGACCCCGCCGAAGCCGGACCAGAAGGTGGAGGCTTCTCCCTCCCCCTGCAGATGGGTGTAGTGGTGCAGGAGGTTCTTGTAGGTGGTCGGCCCGTTGCGAATGTCGGGCTCGACCATCGGGTGGTAGGCGCCGAACACGGCGTCGGCACCTTCTTCGATCCGGGCGATCATGCCGGGGATCGCCCCCGTTCCCACCACCACGTCGGAGTCGACGAAGATGAGGATGTCACCTCGTGCGACCTGGGCGCCGTCGTTTCGGGCGCGCGCCGCCCCTCCTTGACAGGGGCGGACGAGTACCCGGTCGGCCAGTCGACGGGCCAGGTCCACGGTTCCGTCGGTGGAGCCGTCGTCGACGACGATGATCTCGGAGCCCTCCGGGGCTTCGGCCCTGATGGAGGAGATCGTGGCGGCGAGACTGCCCTCGGCGTTGAAGGCGGGGACGATGAAGGACACGGGGACGCGTTCGCTACCGCTCGCCTGCAGGTCGGACGCCGCATCGATACGGCGGATGAGCGATGATCGCACGTCGCCTGCCACTCCCGTCTCCTCGCTCCCCACGCATGGATGCCCGCTCCGGGAGCCTACCCCCGGGTCGGTGGGCGATCAATGGGTCGATCGACCCAGGGTCGGCGGATCGGGGAGCGGGTAGGCTTGCGGGCCGGTTCGGTTCACAGACGGCGAGTGGGACGCGTGACGACAGGGAGGCTCGGGGCATGAGGTTCGCTTTCATCGGACTCGGACATGCCGCACGGTGGCTTCATCTGCCCGCGGTTCGTTCGGTACCCGGGTCGGAGGTGGTGGGAGGGGCAGACTCCTCGCAGGAGTCGCGGTCGGCGTGGCGGCAGCTCGAGGCCGGGCCGGCCTTCGACACCGCCGAAGAGTTGTTGGAGCGGACCGCTCCGGACGTCGTCGTGATCGCGACGCCCCCCGACTCCCATGCGGCGCTGTGCCTGCAGGCCCTCGACGCCGGCGCTCACGTCGTCTGTGAGAAGCCGTTCACCGAGACGGTGGAAGAAGCCGATCGGATCATCGAGCGGGCCGCGGAGGTGGAACGGACGGTGGTCGTGAACCAGGAGTTCCGTTACATGCCGATCTACTCGTGCATCCCGCCGCTCATCGGTCGCCCGGGATACGGGAAGCCGGTGTTCCTCCACGTCACTCAGTTCATGGACCTGGCGCCGTGGGACGAGAAGGTGGCATGGCGGGCCGCCATGCCGAACCGGACCCTGTTCGAGGGTGGTGTGCACATCATCGATCTGGTCTTCGCCTACATGGGGGACTTGCCCGAGCGGGTGTTCGCCGTCACGTCGAGCGGGCTGGATCGGACTCGGGACGCGGACGCGATCCATCTGGTCACCCTCGACTTCGGGGACGGCCGGCTGGCGCAGGTCACCATCGACCGACTGTCCAAGACCGGGACCCGGTACCTGGATCTGAGGCTCGACTGCGAGGAGGCGTCGCTGCGCGCCTCCCATGGCGGCCGTGCCTATGTTCAGGTCGGGATCAAGCGGGCGCAGCGGCCGGGGATTCGTCTCGATTTCGGACTCGAGGGTCTCGCCTGGGTGGAGCGGGGCGAGCGGCGCAAGGTGCTCGCCCGGAATCCGCGGCAGGTGACCGTCGAGGCGACCCGCCGCCTCTATCAGGACGCCTTCGCGCATATCGAGCAGGGCCGGGAGCCTCCGACCTCGGCTGGGACGGCGAGGCAGACGTTGAGGATCATCGAGGCGGCCTACGAGTCCGCCAGGACCGGCCGGGTGGTCGAGATCGCCTCCACGGCATGAGAGGGCGGGCTGGGTGGCCCGCCGCGGCCCTGCTGGTCGCGGCCGCCTGTGTCGGTTCGGAACCGGTCGTCCCGGTCGAGACCTCCACCACCACCACCACCACGCCCCACGTCTCCACCACCACCGTCCCGGCGTCGACCACCACGCGTCCCCACGGGACCGTCCCTCCGTCGCAGGGGAGGGAGGTCGACCTCACGGTGGTGGTCACCGACGAGCCACGGCAGACGATGAGGGGCTGGGGATTCGGCATCTCGCTGGAGGATGAGGGGATCGAGCCGTTGGTCAGCGGGGAGATGACCGTCGAGGCCTACACCGAGGCGCTCGACCTGCTCGTCGACGAGGGCGGGGTCGGCATCGTGCGCATCTTCAGCCCGGGTTTCGGTTCCACCCCCGTCATCGAGCCCGAGAACGACGACGACGATCCTTTCACGCTCGACCTCGACGGGTTCGACCTGGCTGCGACGGGGAGGTTCCGACTGATGGCGGACCTGGCTCCGCGGGATGTGCGGTTCCTCCTCACCGGCGGTGCAGCACCCTCGTGGATGAAGGATGGGCGTCTTCTCCGGTCCGACATGGCAGCCGAGTTCGCCGAATACCTCACCGCGTACGCGTTGGCGGCGCGCCGCCTCGCCGGCGTGGATTTCGACTGGATCACCGTCGCCAACGAACCCGACAACGACGCCATGCGGCTGCTCATCGACCCGGGGACGGGTGCCGACGTCCTGGGCGCCTTGACCGAGTTGCTGCCGAGCAACGAGCTCCCGGCTCGGCTGGTGGTGGGCGACACGATCGGCTGGGGCGGCGCCGACGCCTACCTGGCGGCGGTGGAGAGCGACGCCGCCGTCGTCGCGATGCTCGACGCCGTGGCCGCTCACAGCTATCAGACCCTGGAGTTTCGGCCCCGTGTGGTGGAGCGGGCCGCCGCCCTGGGCATCGAGGTCTGGATGACGGAGCAGTCGGCGGCGGGCGGAAAGGACTGTCTCGGTGATGATCCCGGCATGGGTTCCGCGCTCCAGTGGGCGGGTTGGATCGCCGACGACCTGGTCGACGGGCAGGCGTCGGTCTGGTTGGCGCTGCGCGGGGTCGCCGCCCTCTGTCACGACCCCCAGGGTGGGCTCCTCGTCTACGACTCGGCCCGGGGACTGCTCTCCGTCCCCAAGCGTTTCTACGCCTTCGCCCAGTTCGCTCAGGCGGGGCCTCCGGGCTCGACCGTGCTCACGGTCGACCGGAGCGGTGAGCACCCGGCGATCCCCGCGGTGGCGTTCGAGCGAGAGGACGACGTCGCCGTCGTGGTGGTGAACCGTGACGCCGAGCCCCGCACCCTGGAGCTCGTGGTGCCGTGGCGGGGGGTGACCGTGACCGAGGTTCGGGTCACGTCAGGCGACTCGGACCTTGGGAGGGTGGATCCGCCACCGATGGTCGACGGGCGAACCCTGTTCGTGCTTCCACCTGAGAGCATCGTGTCGGTGGTCGTGGCGTCCCCGCCGAGCTGAGACCGGCGACGTCAGGTCCCCGACTCCGGGGTTCGGTGACCGCGGATCGCCAGCCAGCCGATCGCGAGGGCCCCGATGGCGACGACGAGGGCCTGGAGCCCGACGTCTCGGAACCCGGCCACCCGCGAGGTCAGGGCGACGACGAGGGCCTGGGCGACGACCAGGAGCCGCCGGGCCCGGGGATCGACGTCGAGGGGGGCGAAAGCAGGCCAGCGGCCCGCCACGGCTCGGGCGACCGGTTCCACCAGCAGCAGGCCCAACCCCGCCAGCGCTCCCACCATCGCTCCGGGGCGGACGAAACCTCCTTCCACGGCGGCCAGGGTGAGGAGCAACCCCACGGGCGCGGCGGCCCAGGCGACGGGGGCTCGAACCGCCCAGGCGACCGCCAACGCCGGGAGGGCGGCGGCGAGTCCGGCGGCGATGGCGGGTTCGGGGACGCCGGCGAACACGCCCAAGACGCTGATGCCGACGAGTGCCCAGGTGACCGCTCCCCATCGTCGGTCCACGCTCTCGATGGCGGCGGCGACGAGGGGCACCCACAGGACCAACGCCCCCCGTAGGAGGGGGGGTCCCGGAAAGGAGTCGCCGACGACCATGATCACGGCTCCGGCCAGGACGAGGACCGTCCCCGCCCATCGAGATCGCCGTCGGACGATGCCGCCGACGGCCACCACGGCCAGGGCGGTGGCGTCGACGACGGGGTTGCGGGCGGCGGTGAGTCCACCGATGGCGGCGGCGATCGGGTATGCGGCGGTGGCGGCATGGCGGCGGAGCGGCCCCTTCGGCAGCGCCGCCGCGATGACGCCGGTGGCGACGCCGGCGACCAGCCCGGCGATCACGTGGAGCGACGACACGAGCCGAAGGAGCGTGTCGATCACGGGACCCCACTCACGAGAGCAGCCTCATCAGCCAGAGGGCACCGGCGACGAGGATCACCAGGGCGACGACGGCGGCGGCGAGGAGGAGATACCGGGTCTGCACCCGAGGAAGGGTACCGCTCCGCCGCCGCAGCGCCGGGCCAACGCCCGCTCCACCACTAGGCTCGGCGGCGAACACGAGGAGGACATGATCGGTGTATGACATCGTCGTCGTAGGCGGCGGCCCGGGCGGATACGCCGCCGCGCTCTACGCCCACAACTTCGGGCTGTCGGTCGCGCTCGTCACGGACGAACGCCCCGGCGGGACGTGCCTGCTCCGGGGATGCATCCCCGCCAAGCAGTGGCTGCACATCGCCGAGGTGATGTCGGTGGTCCGCCACTCGGCCGAGTTCGGGGTGGTGGCAGGCGAGCCGGAGCTCGACTGGGGGGCGGCGCTCGCCCGGAAGAACAAGACGGTGGACACCCTCGTCAAGGGCCTGTCCGGCCTGCTGAAGCAGCGCAACGTCGAGGTGATCATCGGCCGAGGGCGGCTCGACGGGCCCCGCAGGGTCGTCGTCGAGGGAGAAGATCGGGTGCTGGAGGGCCGCCACGTGATCCTCGCCACCGGATCCCATGCGCGGACGATTCCCGGCTACGAGATCGACGGGACCCGGATCGTGACGAGCGACCACGCCCTCGACTGGCCGGCGCGCCCCGAGCGGGTGGCGATCATCGGCGGGGGGGTGATCGGATGCGAGTTCGCCTCGATGCTCGTCGATCTCGGATCCCAGGTGACGGTGTTCGAGGTCATGGATCAGATCCTTCCGGGCTCCGATCCCGATGCCGCTCGGCAGCTCCAACGTCAACTCGCCCGCCGAGGGGTCGACTTCCGGATCGGGGTGGCGGTGGAGCCTGCAAAGGTGGGGCCGTCGACGGTCGTCGTCCCGTGGGGCGACGAGTCGTTGGAGGTCGACGTGGTGCTGGTGTCCGTGGGGAGGGGACCCAACACCGAGGGGGTCGGGTTGGAGACCACCGCGGCAGAGCTGGAACGGGGTTTCGTGCGGGTGGACCTGGAGACGATGCAGACCGCCGAACCGGGACTCTACGCGGTCGGTGACATCGTCGCCGGGACGCCGCAGCTCGCCCACGTCGGTTTCGCCGAGGCGATCGCGGCGGTCACCCACATCGCCACCGGCACGGCGGCGCCCGTCGACTACCGGGCGATCCCCCGAGTCACCTACACCCACCCGGAGGTGGCGGAGGTCGGGCTGACCGAAGCCCTCGCCGCCGAGGAGGGCATCGCGGTCGACGTGACGAAGCACGCCTTCAACGGGGTGGGGCGTGCGATCATCACCGGACAGAACCAGGGGTTCGCCAAGGTGATCGCCGAACGGGACGGGCCGATCGTCGGTGCGGTGGTGGTGGGCCCGTCGGCGGGGGAGCTGATCCACGAACTGATGTATTCGGTGGGCTGGGAGGCCTTGCCGGCCGAGGCGGCGGCGTTCATCCACGCCCATCCGAGCCTGTCCGAGGCGGTCGGTGAGACCCTGCTCGCAGCCGCCGGTCACGGATTGCATTGACGAACAGGAGCGAGGAACGAATGGCGACGACGGTCCGAATGCCGCAGCTGGGGGAGACGGTCACCGAAGGCACGATTCTGCGTTGGGCGAAACAGGTCGGGGACACGATCGCCACCGACGAGGTCCTCGTGGAGATCTCCACGGACAAGGTCGACACCGAGGTCCCCTCACCGGTCTCGGGCACGATCCTGGAGATCCTCGTGCCGGAGGGAGCGACGGTCGAGGTCGGGACCCCGCTCGTCGTCATCGGAGAGGCCGAGGAGGTGTCGGAGGCACGGCCGGCGCCCGAGCCGGAGCAGATCACCGAGCCAGAGCCGGTGGCGTCTTCGACCGCCGCCCCCGCCGCCGCGCCCCCCGAGGCCCCTCCGGCGATGCCCGAACCGGCGGCCGCCCCGGCGGCGCCTCCCACCCCGGTCGGACGGACCGATTCGGCGGGCCGGTTGCTGTCCCCGGTGGTCCGCAAGCTGATCCGTGAGCACGGGCTCGACCCCGACGAGATCCCCGGCACCGGCGAGGGGGGTCGGATCACCCGTCGGGACGTGGAAGCGTTCATCGCCGCCCGCGAGGCCGTCCCCGCCGCCCCTCCCGAGCCGGAGGCCCCGGCACCACCACCACCGGTCCCCGAAGAGGAGCGGGTCGAGGCACCCACGCCACCGCCCGCGCCTCCGACCCCACCGCCCGTACCCGCCCCACCCGTGACGCAGCCGATCGCTCCCGAGCGGGCCACCCCTCCCGCCCCCATCGCGGCCGCCGGCGACGAGGAGGTGGAGCTCGACCGCCTGCGGGTACGGATCGGCGAGAACATGATCCGGGCGAAGCAGACCGCCGCCCATGTGTGGACCTCCGTCGAGGTCGATTACGAACGGGTCGAACGGGTGCGCCAGGCCCATCGTGACGCCTTCAAGGCGGAGGAGGGGTTCTCCCTCACCTACCTTCCGTTCATCGCCCGGGCCACCATCGACGCGCTCAAGGCGTACCCGGTGGTCAACTCGTCGTTCTTCCTCGACGAGCGCAGGGCGGTGTTCCATCGGGCCGTGAACCTCGGGATCGCCATCGACCTGAACCAGAAGGGGCTGGTGGTGGCCACCGTGAAGAACGCCGACGGCCTCCGGTTGGTCGGCCTCGCCCGCCAGATCCGCGCCCTGGCCGAGAAGGCCCGAGCCGGCAGACTGGAGCCGGACGACGTCTCCGGCTCCACCTTCTCGATCACGAACCCCGGCCCCTACGGGTCCTTCGTCTCGGCACCGATCATCAATGTTCCCAACGTGGCGATCCTCTCCACCGACACCATCACCAAACGGCCGGCGGTGGTGACGACCCCCGAAGGTCAGGACACGATCGCGATCCGTCACATCGGGTTCCTCGGACTGTCGTGGGACCATCGGGCGTTCGACGGGTCGACGGCCGTGCTGTTTCTTCGCAGGATCAAGGAGAACCTCGAGACCTGGGACTGGGAGCAGGAGCTGGCGTGACGCTACGGATACGGTGGCTCGGTCGGCTGCCCTACGGGGAGGCGTGGGACCTCCAGCGGGCCTTCTGGGAGGGACGAGTCGAAGGGCGCTCCCGCGACGACTATCTCCTCCTGGTGGAGCATCCCCCCGTGATCACCGTCGGCCGCAACGCCGACGGGTCGAACCTGCTGGCCTCCGAGGAAGCCCTGGCCGGTCGTGGCGTCGAGCTCCACTGGGTGGACCGGGGCGGCGACGTCACCTACCACGGTCCGGGGCAGCTCGTCGGCTATCCCATCCTCCGTCTCGACGACCCCCGTCAGGTCGTCCCCTACGTCCGGAAGCTCGAACAGGTCCTCATCGATACGCTCGCCGGGTTCGGCGTTGCGGCATGGCGGGAAGAGGGTCTCACCGGGGTCTGGACCGACCAGGGGAAGGTGGCGGCGATCGGCGTGAGGGTGTCTCGGGGAGTCACCATGCACGGGTTCGCCCTCAACCTCGATCCCGACCTGGAGCATTTCCGGCTCATCAACCCCTGCGGGATCACCGACCGGCCCGTTGCCACCCTCTCGGGACTGGTGGGCCGCCGGGTCACCTTGGAGGAGGCGACGAAGGCGCTCATCCCCCACTTCGCCCGGGTCTTCGGATACGGGGAGACGGAGACCCAGCTCGCTGCGTTCATTCGAGGCCAGGGGAAGGAGCGTGCCTTCGAGGTCGACCGCTTGTTGGCCCAAGGGACCTTCAGCCCCGAGGCTCGGGCCGCCGAACCGGTCCTGATCGGTGGCCGGCTGCCCGGTGAGCCGCCTCGACCCCCGTGGATGCGGGTGACCGCCCGGATGGACGGCGACTATCGGGACCTCAAGAAGCTGATGCGGGGCCTGGACCTCCACACCGTCTGTGAAGAGGCCGGGTGTCCGAACATCTTCGAGTGCTGGTCGATGGGGACCGCCACCCTCATGATTCTGGGGGACCGCTGCACGAGGGCATGCGGGTTCTGCAACGTCACCACGGGGCGACCGACCGAGGTGGACGTGTTGGAGCCCTTCCGAGCGGCGGAGGCAGTTCGAGCGATGGGGCTCACCCACGCCGTGATCACCTCGGTGAACCGCGACGACCTGGCCGATGGGGGAGCGTCGATCTTCGCAGCCACCATTCGGGAGATTCGCCGCGCATCTCCCGGCACCGCGGTGGAGGTGCTGATCCCCGACTTCAAGGGCGACCGCGACGCCCTGCAGACGGTGATGGATGAACGTCCGGAGGTCCTCAACCACAACACCGAGACGGTGCTCCGGCTCCAGCGGGAGATCCGCACCGCGGCGAACTACGGACGGTCGCTGTCGCTGCTGTGGCGGGCAGCCCAGATGTACCCGGAAGGTCTCACCAAGTCGGGCCTCATCGTGGGCATGGGGGAGACCGAAGAGGAGGTGTTGGGGGCGTTGGCCGACCTGCGGGCGGTCGGAGTGGACATCGTGACGATCGGCCAGTACCTGCGGCCCACCGCCCGGCATCGTCCGATCCACCGCTATGTCCATCCCGACGAGTTCTCCCGCTACAGGGATTTCGGCGAGGGCATCGGCATCCCCCACGTCGAGTCGGGACCGTTGGTGCGTTCCAGTTACCACGCCAAGGAGAGCGCCCGCTCCGTCCCAGTAACCATCACCTGAACCTTCTCCCCCCGCGAAGCGGGGGGAGTCCCCGGCGGCGGAGCCGCCGGGGGAGGGGGGTGGTGGTGTGCGAAGCGGGGGGAGTCCCCGGCGGTGGAGCCGCCGGGGGAGGGGGGTGGTGGTCGTGGGGTACTTCCCCCTCAGCTCTCTCCGCGCGGCAGGCCGCGCGCTGCTGCACCCCCATCCCCCGCCTCCTTCGTCGGCGGGTACTTCCCCCTCAGCGCTCTCTCCGC
>JALSJV010000243.1 GCA_026989215.1 Acidimicrobiia bacterium
CGACATCTGGTCGCCGGGTCGGCGTCGCGGGTGACCCGCCCATTGGGGGAATCGGGGAGCGGGTAGCCTTCTCGGGGTGACGAGCCCGGCTCCCGATCGGCAGCCTCCTCGGATCTCGGGTTGGTGGTGGGCGCTCCTCGTGGCGCTCATCCTCTGGAACGTCGCCCTGGTGCTGCTCCCCCGTCCCCCCGCGGTCCATCTCTCGTACACGGAGTTCATCGCCCAGGTGGAGGAGGGGAACGTGGAACGGGTGACCATCGCCGGGGACACGATCGAAGGCGAGCTGCGTCGGCCGATCCCCCTGCCCGACGGCCCTCCCGACGCCACCGTCGACCGGTTCCAGACGGTCTTCCCGGAAGCCGTCGGCGACCCGGGGCTGCTGCCCCTGCTCACCGAGAGGGGGGTGGAGGTCGATACCCGGCGTCCCTCCGACGGCTTCGTCGGCCTGGTCCTCGCCAACCTCCTCCCCGTCGCGCTCCTCGTCGGCGTCCTCATCTGGATCGGCCGACGGACGATGCAGGGCCAAGCGGGGATGTTCAACTTCACCCGGGCTCGCGCCCGCACCTACACCACCGAGCGTCCCGACGTCACCTTCGAGGACGTCGCCGGATGTGAGGAGGCGAAGGAGGAGCTCCGTCAGGCCGTCGAGTTCCTGAAGAACCCGGACCGGTATCACCGACTCGGCGCCCGCCTCCCCCGGGGTTTCCTCCTGGTCGGCCCGCCCGGCACCGGCAAGACGCTCCTCGCCCGGGCGGTGGCGGGTGAGGCGTCCGTCCCCTTCCTCTCGATCAGCGCCTCCGAGTTCGTGGAGATGTTCGTCGGTGTCGGGGCCGGACGGGTTCGTGATCTGTTCGCCCAGGCGAAGCGGATGGCCCCGTCGATCGTGTTCATCGACGAGCTCGACGCGGTGGGGAGGCGTCGCGGAGCCGGACTGGGCACCGTGAACGACGAGCGGGAGCAGACCCTCAATCAGCTCCTCACCGAGATGGACGGGTTCGACGAACGGGAGAACGTGATCGTCCTCTCCGCCACCAACCGTCCCGATGTCCTGGACC
The DNA here is from genome assembly GCA_026989215.1 of Acidimicrobiia bacterium. Taxonomy (GTDB): domain Bacteria; phylum Actinomycetota; class Acidimicrobiia; order Spongiisociales; family ZC4RG35; genus S012-128. Next base: position 1,056 of record JALSJV010000243.1, read on the forward strand.
CGGCGCTCCTGCGCCCCGGACGTTTCGATCGGCAGGTCGTCGTCGAGATGCCCGACCGGCGCGGTCGGGAGCAGATTCTGCGGATCCACATGAGACGCCTGGTGGTCGCGCCCGACGTCGATCTCGGAGAGCTGGCCGCCCGCACGACGGGGATGAGTGGGGCCGATCTGGCCAACGTGGCCAACGAGGCCGCCCTCGCCGCCGCCGCCCGCGGCGCCGCCGCCGTCACCGCCGCCGATTTCGAACGGGCTCTCGACAAGATCCTGCTCGGCGGGGAGCGCCACACGCTGATGACCGAGGACGATCGACGTATCGTCGCCTACCACGAGGCGGGCCACGCGGTGGTCGCCTGGTATTCGCCCCTCGCCGATCCGGTCCACAAGGTGACGATCGTCCCCCACGGCCGGGCGCTCGGCGTGACCGCCCAGCTTCCCGAGGAGGACCGCGTCAACTACAGCCGCGCCTATCTGATGACCCGGTTGGCGGTGATGCTGGGCGGGAGGACCTCCGAGGAGGAGTTCTTCGGCGAGGTCACGACCGGCGCCGAGTCCGATCTGGTGGAGGCGACCAAGCTGGCACGGCGGATGGTGACCCGTTGGGGCATGGGCTCGTTCGGGCCGATGGCGCTGCGTACCGACGAGGAGCAGCCGTTCCTCGGGTATGAGATCGCCCAGGGACGGGAGCTGAGCGAGGAGATGCAGGCGCAGGTGGATCGCGACGTGGCGGCGATCCTCGACGAAGCCCACGCCCGGGCGCAGAAGCTCATCGACGAACATCGCCGCGACCTCGAGACGCTCGCCGAGGTGCTGCTCGGCTCCGAGACGGTGGCCGGCGACGTCCTCGTGGATCTCCTCGGTCCCCGCCCTTCCGA
>JALSJV010000244.1 GCA_026989215.1 Acidimicrobiia bacterium
CCTGGGGAAACGGGTCGACGGGCTGATCATGGTCGACTGTGCGCCGGAGGAGCCCACCGATTTCCCCCTCGTCACGGTGGGTGCCGAGGTGGAGGGCCATCCCTGTGCGGTGATCGACAATCGGGCCGCCGGCGCCATGGCGGCGCAGCACCTCCTCGAGCTGGGACATCGCGAGATCGGTCTGATCGGCGGTGACCCCGACGTCGACCCTTCGACCACCCAGGGCCTGCGCCGGACGGGGTTCCTCGACGCCCTCGCCGAGGGGGGTGTCTCGGTCCCCGCCGAATGGGACCTGGACGGCGGGTTCTCGGTCGTCGGCGGCTACGAGGCCATGGCCGAGATGCTGGCCGGTCCTCGTCGACCCACGGCCGTCTTCGCCATGTCCGACGACATGGCCTTCGGAGCGCTCCGGGCGGCCGCCGAGGCCGCCGTGACCGTGCCCGGAGAGCTCTCGGTGATCGGATTCGACGACCACGCCATCGCCTTCACGGTGGGTCTGAGCACCGTCCGTCAGGATCCCGAGGCCTTGGGGGCCAACGGAGCCCACCTGCTCGTCGATCTCCTCGCCGACCCTCACGCCCCGCCTCGCCGGATCGAGGAGCCGACCGAGCTCGTCCCGCGGGAGTCGACCGGCCCGAGACCGCGAAAGATGACCTTGGAACTGGCCGAGGGTGGAGGGGGCGACGGGTCTAGGGTGGAAGGGGTGTAAACGCTTTCATGGCCGCTTTCACGACGGGGCCTGCCCGCCGTCAGGGTTTCACCCCGACCCCGACGGGTCGGGGAATGTCCAGAGCCCAACGGGGCTCGACGACAACAGGGAGGAGAGACATGATGAGACGCTCACGGGGCGCATTCGCCCTCCTGGCCGCGCTGGCGCTGGTGGCGGCCGCCTGCTCCGGCGACGCCGGTGCGCCCGAGACGACCAGCGCGCCGGCGGAAGGGACGACGTCGACGACGAAGGCCCAGCCGACCACGACGCAGGCGGCGCCGGAGCCCGCCGACGAGGAGCCCGACCTGGCCGGGACCAAGGTCACGGTGTTCGGTCCGGAGTCCTCCGACGAGGAGGCCGGTTCGCTGCAGGACGCCCTGGACGTGTTCGCCGCCGAGACCGGGATCGAGATCGTCTACACGGGCGCCCGGGACTTCTCGGACCAGATCAACGCCCAGGCGGCCGGCGGCAACCCGCCGGACATCGCCGTCTTCCCCCAGCCCGGGAAGCTGGCCGACTTCGCCCGTCAGGGGCTCATCCTGCCGCTCCCGGACGACGTCGACGCCGCCGTGCAGGCGAACTGGCCCGCGGCGTGGAACGCGTTCGGGAACGTCGACGGGACCCAGTACGGCATCCCGACGAAAGCGGACCTGAAGTCCCTCGTCTGGTACAACGTCCAGGGTTTCGCCGACGGCGGATATGAGATCCCCCAGACCTGGGACGAGCTCAAGGCCCTCACCAACCAGATGATCGCCGACGGCGTCACCCCCTGGTGTGTGGGGATCGAGTCCGGCCCGGCGACGGGCTGGCCCTTCACCGACTGGGTCGAGGACCTCACCCTGCGCTTCCAAGGGCCCGAGTTCTACGACCAGTGGGTCGCCCACGAGATCCCCTTCAACACGCCCGAGATGGAGGCCATCTGGACCGAGATCCTCGACCTGTGGAACACCCCCGGCGCGGTGTTCGCGGCGGGTGGATCGATCGCCGCCACCCCCTTCGGGGACAACGGCGTGCCCCTCGTCGAGGGTGACTGCATGATGCACCGTCAGGCATCCTTCTTCGCCGCTTTCCTGCCCGAAGGGACCACGACGGGGCCGGACGGACAGATCAACACCTTCTACTTCCCGGCGGTCGACCCGAACACCCGCCCGGTGCTCGGGGCAGGGACCCTGGTGGCCGCCTTCCGGGACGCGCCCGAGGTGTGGGCGGTGATGGAGTACTTCTCCACGCCCGAGTACGCCACCAACCGCCAGAAGGCCCAGGCGGCCCGCAAGGGCGGAGGGTTGAGCGGCTTCCTGTCCGCCGCCAACGGCCAGGACATGAGCGCCTACCAGCCCCTCGAGCAGGGCTTCATCGAGATCCTGCTCACGGCCGACGTGGTGCGGTTCGACGGCTCCGACCTCATGCCGGCCGCGGTCGGTGCAGGGACGTTCTGGACCGAGGCGACGAGCGTCGTCAACGGCGAGAAGACCGTGAAGGAGGCCCTCGACGCCATCGAGGCTTCCTGGCCATCGTGATCTGAACGCATCCGAGTGGGGCGCCCTCCGGGGCGCCCCACCGGAGAAGGGAGGCAGACGGTGGGCGCCCTGGGAGACTGGGTGTGGTCGATCCTCCTCGCCGGAGGAGGAGTGGCCCTGACGCTGTACGGGGTGCGGGAACGGATGGATCCCGAACGGTCCGTTCGGCGGGCCGTCGCCGCCGTGGTCGGGGTCGGCGGCTCCCTCGCCCTCGGCTGGGGGGCGCTCGTCGACGAGAAGCTGCGGGGGACCGCCGCCGGGGTGATCGTCGCCATCGTGGTCAGCGGCGTTCTGTTCGTGGGGGCCAACCGCTGGTTCGACCAGGCCGAGGCGCGGTGGCGACGCTTCGGGGCGCTCACGGGGGGAGTGATCGGGTTCGCCGTGACCGGTGTCCTGGTCGGGAACCGCCTCCTCGCCTGGAAGCCCGTCCCCGAGCTCGACCTGACGCCGTGGCTGGTGCCGCTGGGCACGGTGGCGGGTGCCGTCTGCGGACTCGTGCTCACGGGCCTCACGGAGCGTCGGGCGCGGCTCGTGGCCGGGCTCGGATTCGGGGTCGGCTACGGCGTCCTCGCCGGGCTCTTCATCCGGCCCGACATCTTCCCGGCGATGAAGATCGTGCCGCTGCTGGCGTGGCCGGTGGTGGGGGCCCTCGTGTTCGGGGCGCTCGCCGCCGGACGACGCCGGCAGGTACTTCGCGCCGCCATCCTCGGAGCCACCGTCGGATGGGTGATCGGCGCCTGGCTGGTCCCGGCGCTCGGGACCGGCACCCGAGCCGAGGCGATGAGCGGAGCCACCTTCCTCTCCCTCGGGTCGATGCTGTGGATCACGTCGGCCCCGCCACGGACCGCCGAGGCCCAGCGGAGGCTGGCGGAGCGGTCGCGGCCCGTCATCTTCCTGGCGCCGGCGCTGGTGTTCATCGGCGCCACCCTCGTCATCCCCACGATCCGCACCCTCTACCTCTCGTTCCTCGGACCGCGGGGTGAAGTCTTCGTCGGCCTCGCCAACTACGTCGACATCTTCACCGACCAGGAGATCGTGAAGCTCGAGAAGTGGCCGCAGATCTTCACCTCGGCCCTCTTCTACTGGGGGGTCGGACTCACCCTCCTCGGGATCGTCGCCGGACGGATCCGGGGGAGGCGGACCGGCCGCACCTTCGAACCGTCGGGAGGCTCCATCACGCCGATCGCCGTCGGTGTCTTCCTCTTCGTCTGGGCGGTCTTCGCCTATCTGCGGGGCACCATCTTCAACAACCTCTGGTGGGTGTTCACCGTCACGATCGTCTCCACCGCCGCAGGCCTGGCCATCGCGGTCCTCGCCGACCGGGCCAGGTACGAATCGGTGGCCAAGTCGATGATCTTCATGCCGATGGCGATCTCCTTCGTCGGGGCGGGGATCATCTGGCGGTTCATGTACATCGCCCGACCCCCCACCAAGGATCAGACCGGCGTCCTCAACGCCATCTGGGTCGGCCTGGGGCGCCTCTCCAACTCGGGAACCCCGCGGCTGGTGACGGCCGCCGTCCTCGTCGCCGTGGTCGCCGGACTCGTCTGGATGGCGTGGCGAGGCTGGCGAGGAGGAGCGGGGGGTGTCGTCGCCGGCGCCGCCACCGCCATCCTCGGAGTCGTCTGGATCCTGTATCGGCTCCTCGGCCCGGGTCTGGGCGGCTTCGAGATCGGGCCCAACGGGGAGGTGATCGCCGACACCATCCTCTTCATCCAGGAGACCCCGTTCAACAACGTCTGGCTGATGGTCGTGCTGATCTGGATCCAGACCGGTTTCACCATGGTGATCTTCTCGGCCGCCATCAAAGCCGTCCCCGCCGAGCTCATCGAGGCGTCGAAGGTGGACGGTGCGACGGAGGCCCAGACGTTCTGGCGGGTCACGGTACCCCAGATCGCACCGACCATCGGGGTGGTGGTGACGACCCTGATCGTGCTGGTGATGAAGGTGTTCGACATCGTCAAGGTGATGACGAACGGCAACTTCGACACCCAGGTGCTGGCCAACGAGATGTGGCAACGGGCGTTCACCGAGTTCAACTTCGGTCTCGGTTCGGCGCTGGCCGTCCTGTTGTTCGTCTCGGTGCTCCCCATCATGTATCTCAACATCCGTCGGATGCAGAAGGAGACGGTCCGATGACGGCCACGGCCGAGACGCGTCCGGTGCGCGCAGTCGCCGAGCCCCCGATCGGATGGCGCCTCTACCGCCTCCTGCGGGCCATCCCCACCTGGGTCCTGTGGGGACTCGTCGTCGTGTGGAGCATCCCCACGGTCGGACTCCTGGTGAACTCCTTCCGGGACCGCGACGCCCAACGCACCTCGGGGTGGTGGGTCGGGTTCGTCGAGCCCGGGTCCTTCACCCTGCAGAACTACCGGGACGTCCTCGGCTCGGGACCGACCGGCGGGCTGTGGGACGCCCTTCTCAACTCCTTCGCCATCGCCATCCCGGCGACGGTGATCCCGATCGCCATCGCCGCCTTCGCCGCCTACGCCTTCGCCTGGATCGAGTTCCGGGGGCGGGAGTGGTTGTTCATCGGGACCGTGTCGCTGCTCGCCATCCCCCTCCAGGTGGCCCTCATCCCGCTCCTGCAGCTCTATTCGGGTGGGGCCCAGTGGACGATCCCCTTCGTCGACAAGACCCTGAGGCTGTTCCCCGACCTCGACCTGGCCGGATCGGTGACGGCGGTCTGGCTCACCCACACCGGGTTCGCTCTGCCCTTCGCGATCTTCCTGCTCCACAACTACATCGCCGGGCTCCCCCGGGACGTGTTCGAGTCGGCGCTCATCGACGGCGCCGACCACTTCAAGATCTTCTGGCGGCTGGTGGTGCCCCTCTCCATCCCGGTGCTCGCCGCCTTCGCGATCTTCCAGTTCCTCTGGACGTGGAACGACTACCTGGTCGCCCTCACCATGATCGGCGGGAACCGCGAGGCGCTTCCGGCGACGGTCGCCATCGCGTCGCTGGCAGGCGAGTTCGCCCTCCGGGAGAACCTGCTCACCGCCGGGGCGTTCGTCCAGACGGTGGTGCCGATCGCCGTCTTCTTCGCCCTCCAGCGGTACTTCGTGCGGGGCATCCTGGCGGGGAGCGTCAAGGGCTGAGCCTTCGGGGTGCGCGCTCGCTCAGCGGCGTCGGTCGATGAAGAGGGTCTGGGTGGAACGCCCCACCGGCCCGTCGAGATCGTAGAGACGGGCGTGGGCGATCCCACGTCCCGATCGGTCGAGGTGGGTCACGGCCCGCAACCCGATCCACGTGCCCCGAGGCAGGCGGTGCAGATGGATCGTGAGGTCGGCGTTCATGAAGACCCAGTCGGAGCTGTGGAGCAGCCTGCTGATCCCGTTGGCGAAATCGCCGGCGACGACCGCCCGCACCACCGGACCGGGATCCTCCCCGGCGACGAGGGGCTTCGTCATCCGAATCCAGACCGCGGCGGGCCCCAGCTCCCGGAAGGATCCCTCCACCTCGCGGATGTCGATGGCGTGACGGTGGAACATGACGCGACCGTCGGTGGGGCCCACACCCCAGGTGGAGCGATCCGGAGCCGAGACGGTGGACGGCGGTGGAGGTGTCGGCTCGTCGGGCAGCGCCGACGGCGGCAGGTCCAGGTCGGTCGCCCGGAGACGGAGCACCGTTCCCCGTGCCAGCTCGACCCCGTCGGCGGAGGCGGAGACCCCCACGACCTGGATCCGTCTCCCCTCCCGGAGGATTCGGGTCTCGGTGCGCAGCGGCACCGTCGGGACCTTCCGGAACAACTCCACGGTGATCCGGCTCACCTCCATCGGCGCCAGGGTGGGGACGGCCTCGACCGCTCGGACGAGGAGCGCCGCCACGACCCCGCCGTGCTGGCCGTCGTCGTACCAACCGGCGCGCGCCAGGGGGGTCGACTCGACGACGCGGGGATCCTCGGTCGGGAGATAGGGGGCGTCGGGGACGGTCACCGCGTCCTCCACCGGCGCATCGTTCGCCACAGGGCGACGGCATCGTCGGGATCGAGGGGGTCGGGGCGGTCCGCCTCGTCGAGGTCGGCGGACGCACGACGGATCGAAGCGTTGAGCTCGGCCACCTTCTGGCGTACCTGGGTCTCGTCGTCGAGGAGCCACACCCGGGCGAGGAGCCGGTCGGCGCGGCGTGCCGCCCGCTGGGCACGGTCCAGACGGCGCCGGCGCTCGATCCACTTCTTCGCCCACCAGGCGGGGTCGTAGGTGCCGTCGAGGTCGGGGAGGGGTCTGCCGGCGCCGGGGAGGCGGTCGAAGGCTCCCTCCTCCTGGGCACGACGGATCTGGCGTTCGGCGTAGGACTCGTAGAGGTCGTTCATCGCTCATTCCCTCGATCGGGGCCTTCAGGGTAGAGGCCGGACCTTCGGCGTCCGAAAGGCTGGACCGGGTCGGGCCGACCGATAAGCTGATCGGCGTGACCACCGCCGTCCGTACCCGAACCCCGATTCGCACGGAGTGGCCCTTCTACGTGGACTCCGTCATCGCGGGGACCCTCGGGATCGTCCTGGCGCGCCTCATCGAGCAGTTCGGCCTGGCGATCGGGGGATGGCTGTTCGACCGGGACCCGGTGCTCGACCAGCTCGGAACCACCTTTCGGCTGGGCGGATCCGATCTGGCCTACGCGGGGGGGACCCTGGCGGCCCTCGCCGCCGGCGTCTTCTTTCTCATCATCTATCCCGGGTCGAAGGACCGCAGCACCGGGCGGCTCACCCTGCTCTGGGTCACCCTGCACTCGTTCCGTATCGGGCTCTCGGACCTCGCCCTCATGCCTCTCACGGAGACGTCGGCCTCGAAGGCGCTCGCCGAACTGGACGTCCCGGCGGGGCTCGACGTCGTCCTCGCCGCCACCGCCGCCGTCGGGCTCCTCCTCGTGGCTCTGGCGGCCGCCCCGGCCTTCCTCGCCTTCGCCCGCCACGCCAGTGAGGTGGCGACCAGGCGAGACCGGGTCCGGTTCGTGGCGCTGCTCGCCGTCCTCCCCGGCCTCATCTCGCCTCTGTTGGCGGTCCCGTTCTTCCTGCCCGACCCCGCAGGAACGGTCCTGAGGACGTTGCCGTTGGTCGGTCTCTTCACCGTCGTGACGCTGGCAGGTGCTCCCGGAACCACGCATCTGCTCCCTCCCGCCGAGCCTCTGGAACGCACCATCTCGTGGGGGCTGGTGGCGGCGGCGCTCTTCGTCCTCGTCGTGTTCCAGTTCGGTCTCCGCGGCGGGATCCCGATCCCGCCGTGGGACGAGAACCTGAACCTCCGCCTGTGATCGGTGCCGTCATCACCGTCTCCGACGGGGTCGCCGCCGGGGTGCGTGAGGACCGGTCGGGTCGGGCGCTCGTCGACGCGCTCCACGAGCTCGGGTTCAGCGTCGTGCACCGGGCGGTGGTCCCCGACGAGATCGACCGGATCGAGGCGGCGCTCCGGGCGGTGATCCCCGTCGCCCGGCTCGTCGTCACCACCGGCGGGACCGGGTTCGGGCCCAGGGATGTGACCCCGGAGGCGACCCGTCGGGTGGTGGAGCGGGAGGCGCCGGGCCTGTTCCATCTGATGATGGCCCGGGGCCTCGAGTCGACGCCGATGGCGGCGCTCACCCGGGGCGTCGTCGGGTCGGCGGGGACGACGCTGATCGTCAACCTGCCGGGCAGCCCGCGGGGGGCGAGCGAGAACCTGGCGTCCCTCACCCCGGTGCTGGGTCACGTCCTCGACCTCCTCGCAGGCGACACCGAGCATCGTTGAGCGACGGAGCGTCGGCATGATTTCCGGCGTCGGGGCCGCCATGTGAACGAACGTTCGCGTAGGGTCGGGGTACGCGCTCGAGGAGGAGGGAGCGGATGTATCCGCCTGCGTTCGACTACGCGGTCCCGAGATCCCTCGACGAGGCCCTGGACCTTCTCGCCGAAGTCGGCGACGAGGGTCGAGTCCTCGCCGGGGGTCAGAGTCTCATCCCGATGATGAAACTCCGGTTGGCCGCCCCGGCCCACCTGGTCGACATCAACGAGATCTCGGAGCTGTCCTACATCAGGGAGGTGAACGGGCATCTGGCGATCGGGGCCCTGACCCGACACGCCGACGTGGTTCGTTCCGAGATCGTCGGCGCCGGATGCTCGACCATGGCCTCGGCCGCACCCTGGGTGGCGGACCCGCTCGTACGCAACCGGGGAACCGTCTGCGGCTCGGTGGCCCACTGCGACCCCGAGGGTGACTGGAACTCCGTGATGTTGGCACTGGGTGCGGAGGTGGTGGCCCGATCGAGGACGGGAGAGCGGGTGATCCCGATCTCGGACTTCGTGGTCGATTTCTTCACCAACGCCCTCGAACCGGGGGAGATGGTCACCGAGCTCCGGGTGCCCCGTGACGACGAACGAAGCGGCGGCTGCTACCTGAAACTGGAGCGGAAGATCGGCGACTACGCCACGGTGGGGGTCGCCGCCCACCTGCGCCTCGACGAGCGGGGGAGGATCGGGCGGGCCGGGCTCGCCCTCACGTCGGTGGCTCCGGTCAACCTCGAGGTGGAGGAGGCGGAGCGGATGATGGCGGGCCAGGAGCCGAGCGAGGAGCTGTTCGCCGAGGCGGCCGAGATCGCCGCCCGGACCTGTCAGCCCCAATCGGACGTGCGGGGCCCTGCCGAATACAAGCGGGCCGTCGTCCGTGCCTACACCCGGCGGGCCCTGCACCAGGCCCTGGCGACGGCGAGAGGAGAGCGATGATGGAGGTCACGGTCACGGTCAACGGTGTCGAGTACCGGCGGGAGACGGAGCCGCGGCGGCTCCTCGTCGACTTCATCCGTACCGACCTCGGCTTGACGGGAACCCACATCGGATGCGACACGACGTCCTGTGGGGCGTGCACGGTGCTGCTCGACGGCGTGCCCGTGAAGTCCTGCACCATGTTCGCCGTGCAGGCGAACGGCCACGAGCTCACCACGGTCGAAGGCCTCCGTCGGGACGGGGAGCTCTCTCCCGTGCAGGCGGCCTTCAAGGAGCATCACGGGCTGCAGTGCGGGTTCTGCACCCCGGGGATGATGCTGGTGGCGACCGCCCTGTTGGGAGCGAATCCGGATCCCACCGAAGACGAGGTCCGGTGGGCCCTGAGCGGCAACATCTGCCGCTGTACCGGGTACGCCAACATCGTCAAGGCGATCCAGAGCGCGGCCGCCACGATGCATGAAGGAGTCCGAGCATGACGACGACCCATCAGCCCACGACACCCTTCGACATGGGCGGCATCGGACACTCCGTCCGGCGGAAGGAAGACGACCGCTTCATCCAGGGAGCGGGGCGGTATCTCGACGACATCCAGCTCCCGGGGATGCTGCACATGGCGATCCTGCGGTCGCCCATCGCCCACGGTCGCATCCTCTCGATCGACGCCTCCGAGGCGGAGGCCATGGACGGGGTGGTCGCCGTGGTCACCGGCGAGATGCTGGCCGCCCACGACCTGGCGTGGATGCCGACGCTCTCGGGGGACACCCAGGCGGTGCTCGCCACCGACAAGGTTCGATACCAGGGCCAGGAGGTGGCGGCAGTGATCGCCACCGACCCCTACATCGCCCGCGACGCCGTCTCGGCCATCTTCGTCGACTACGAGGAGCTGCCGGCCATCACCTCGCCGCAGCAGGCGTTGGAGGAGGGCGCGGTGTTGATCCGTGACGAGAAGGAGGGTCAGACGGACAACGTCGCCTACACCTGGGAGGCGGGGGACCGGGAGGCCACCGACGAGGCCTTCGCCAAGGCCGACCTGGTGGTGACGTTGGACACCCACTACCCCCGTTCCCATCCGGCTCCGCTCGAGACCTGTGGGGTGGTCGCCGACGTCGACCCGGCGACGGGAGAGGCCACGATCTACCTCACCTCGCAGGCTCCCCATGCCCACCGGACGCTGTTCGCCATCGTCGCCGGCCTCCCCGAGGAGAAGATCAGGATCATCTCCCCGGACATCGGCGGCGGTTTCGGGAACAAGGTCCCCATCTACCCGGGCTACGTGGTGGCGACGGCGGCGTCGCTGCTCATCGGCAAGCCGGTGAAGTGGGTGGAGAGCCGGTCGGAGAACCTCATCTCGACCGGGTTCGCCCGTGACTTCCACATGCACGGGGAGCTCGCCCTCACCGCCGATGGGAAGATCCTCGGGCTCCGGGCGTCCATCCTGTCCGACCAGGGGGCTTTCTACGCCGACGCCCAGCCCACACGGTTCCGGGCGGGGCTCTTCCACATCTGCACGGGGAGCTACGACTTCGGGGCCGCGCACGTCGCGGCGAAGGGCGCGTTCACGAACAAGGCACCGGGAGGCGTCGCCTACCGGTGCTCGTTCCGGGTGACCGAGGCGTCGTATCTGATCGAGCGGCTCGTGCAGAACGCCGCCTACGAACTGGGGATGGACCCGGCCGAGTTTCGGATGAAGAACTTCATCCGGCCGGAGCAGTTCCCCTACCTGTCGCCGACGGGGTTCGTCTACGACTCCGGCGACTACCACACGGCGCTCCGCAAGGCGATGGAGATGATCGACTACGAGGGCTGGCGTCGCAGACAGCGGGAGCCTCACCCCGAAGGCAAGCTCATCGGGATCGGCATCGCCTCGTTCACCGAGGTGGTCGGTGCCGGCAACTCCCGCACCTACGACATCGCCGGCCTCAAGATGATCGACTCGGCCGAGCTGAGGATCCATCCCACCGGCAAGGCGATCCTCAAGCTGGGGGTCAAATCCCAGGGCCAGGGCCACGAGACCACCTTCGCCCAGATCGTCGCCGAAGAGCTCGGGATCCCCTTCTCGGATGTGAAGGTCCAGGAGGGCGACACCGACAACACCCCCTACGGGCTGGGGACGTATGCGAGTCGCTCGACCCCGGTGGCCGGGGCGGCGACGGCGGTGGTGGCCCGCCAGATCCGGGAGAAGGCGAGGAGGCTCGCCGCCCACCTCCTCGAGGCATCCCCGGACGATCTGGAGTGGGAGCCGGGGCGTTTCTTCGTCAAGGGCGTGCCGGACAAGGGGGTGACGATCCAGGAGATCGCCTTCGCCGCCTACACCGACTTCCCCGAGGACATGGAGGCCGGTCTGGAAGGGGTCCACTACTACGACCCACCGAACATGACCTATCCCTTCGGCTCCTACATCGTGGTCGTCGAGGTCGACCCCGAGGACGGGACCTGGAAGGTCCTCGACATGGTGGCCGTGGACGACTGCGGGGTCCGGATCAATCCGATGATCGTGGAAGGCCAGATCACGGGTGGTCTCACCGAGGGATTCGCCAAGGCCAACATGCAGTGGATCACCTTCGATGAGAACGGCAACTGCATCGGCTCCAACTTCTTGGACTACCTCGTCCCCACCGCCTGGGAGACCCCGCGGTTCCGTCTGGGAGAGACGGTGACTCCCTCGCCGCATCACCCGATCGGGGCGAAGGGCGTGGGCGAGTCCGCCACCGTCGGGTCTCCGGCCGCCTACGTGAACGCGGTGATCGACGCGCTCTGGTCGAAGGGGGTTCGCAACATCGACATGCCGGTCCTTCCCCACCGGGTGTGGGGTGCCCTCAACGGCGTGGAGGTCGCACCCTGATGGACGTCCTGGCGCGGGCGGCCCACCTCGTCGAGGCGGGTCGCCCGTTCGTCCTGGTGACCGTCACCTGGCGTCGGGGCCCTTCCTCGGGTCGCCCGGGGGCCAGGGCGGTCGTCCATCCCGACGGCCGCGTGGAAGGATGGGTCGGTGGGGCGTGCGCCGAGCCGACCCTGGTGGCGATCGCGCTGGAGGCACTGGCGGACGGCTCCCCCCGGCTCGTCGTTCTCGGGATGACCGACGACCGCCCCGACGTGGTGGAGGTCCCCATGGCCTGCAGCAGCGAAGGGGCGATGGAGGTGCTCGTCGAGCCGATGCTTCCCGTCCCGACGGTGCATGTGATCGGGCGCTCCCCGATGGTCGAGACGCTCGCCGCCCTCGCCGGCGACCTCGGATGGAAGGTCTCGGTCGTCGAGGCGCCTCCGCTGGGTCGGGTCGAAGCGGGGTCGTTCGTGGTGGTCGCCACCCAGGGCCATCACGACGAAGCCGCCCTCGAGGCGGCGCTCCGAACCCCGGCTCGCTACATCGGCCTGGTCGCCTCGGCGAAACGAGCGGCCACGGTGTTCGAGTGGCTGCGCCGCCAGGGGTTCGGCGACGAGGACCTTGCCCGAGTGCGTGCTCCCGCCGGGATGGATCTGGGGCCCGTCGGCCATCGGGAGATCGCCGTGGCGATCCTGGCCGAGCTCGTGGCCCTCGAGGCGGAGGGCATCCGGCGGGGCGCCGTCGAGATCGAGACCCCCGCCCACGCGGTCGACCCGGTATGCGGGATGGCCGTCGACGTCGCCACGGCCCGCTGGACGACCCGCTGGCGAGGCGATACCGTGTTCTTCTGCGCCCGGGCCTGCCTCGAGGCCTTCGAATCGGACCCATCGGCCTTCTCCGTGTCGTGAACGCCGAGACAGCGACCGACCCGTCCTACCCTTGACGTATGGCCGAGCTCGACCGCATCCTCGACGCGATCCACGACTGGTCCGAGCGTGGGGTCGGGTTCGCCTTGGCGACGGTGGTCGGGGTGCGGGGCTCCACCTATCGGGGTCTGGGCGCCCGCCAGCTCGTCGCCGCCGACGGCGCCGGAGTCGGGACCGTCTCGGGGGGCTGCCTCGATCAGGAGCTGCACCGGATCGCCCTGGAGGTGATCGAGACCCACAGGGCGCAGATCGTCGAGTTCGACCTCACCGCCGACGACGAGGCCATCTGGGGGTGGGGCATCGGGTGCAACGGCGCGACTCGGCTCCTCGTCGAGCCTGCGGGTTCGGCCCGAGATCTGGCCCGGCACATCCTCGCCGCCCGGGCGGACCAACGACCTCTCGCCATCACCCATGTACTCGATCCGGGACCCTCGGGCCTGGCGGTGGGCGCTCGACGGTACGACCGGCTCGACGGGGACGGTGCCGACGGACTCGGGGACCTCGACGCGCCGGTGCAGGAACTGGCTCGTCGTGCCCTCCATCGCGGACGTCACGAGCTGGCGACCGTCGGTGGGGCCGAGCTGTTCATCGAGGTGGTCGGTGCTCCG
>JALSJV010000245.1 GCA_026989215.1 Acidimicrobiia bacterium
GCATCACCACCCCGAACATGATCACGGCCCGCGCCCCCACGGTGACCCTTCCCCGAATGACGGCGTCGGGGGCGACGTAGGCGGAGGGATCGACGACGGGTTCGGGCAGCGAGAGCGTCATGGGGGGCAGGCTAACGGCCCTACCAGTCCCGGTAGACCCGGTCGCTGTCGAAGGTGACGTGACCGCAGATCTCGCACACCCGACGGGTGATGGCACCGGTCCGCGACGGGTCCCCGTAGACGTGGGTGTGGTCGTCGGGCTTCCGACCCAGCCGATCGAGGAGGCGCCGCATCGAGCCCGACTGGTCGTTCGCCGCCCCCTCGGCCGTCGACTCGTCGGCCACGACCTCGTCGTCCGGCCTGCCACCTTCGGCGCCGGGCGGCGGGGAGTCCTGGGCCTCGCTCGGCACCGGCGGCGGCTCGGGGGCGGGCGGCGGCGTCGGCGGGCCCGGCACGGAGGTCCCGATCGGCGGCAGGGGATCGTCGGGGACCTCTCCGAGCATGGTGGAGAGGGTGTCGACGAAGGTGACCGCGGGAGCCTCGACCACGACGGGTACACGCCCCTCGAGACGGGGCGCCGGTGGGCCCGACGGCTCGACCGCGGGAGTCTGCCCCACTCCCTGCCGCGCCGTCTCGTCCCTCGGTTCGGTGTCCCCCGGCCCGGTCTGTTCGGGCTCGGCCGGTTCCGGCTCCTCCTCACCGGAGAGCAGCTCGACGAGGGCACGGGCCTGTCCGGTCGGTCTGCGACGACGCCGCTTCTTCATCTTGGCGCGGGTCTCCTCGACGTAGCCGAGGCCCTCGTAGGCGAAGGCGAGGGCGTCCCCGGCGACGAACACGAAGGTCTCGTCCTCCAGGGTGAGGTCGAACACGTCCCCGGCGACCCGGGCCACCTCGACCTCGTCCAGACGCCAGCGTCCCAGCTCCTCGCCGTCGGAGCCGAGTTCCAAGAAGACATCGGTGAGACGCAGCTCGACGGCGATGCCTTCGCCGGGAGTCCCCGGCACCTTCAGCCGTCCACGGAATTCCACTCGAACCCTCGCAACCCTCGACGTTCACGAACCACCTGCACCCGCGACGACGTGCGGCGGGTCGGATCGCCCCACTCACGATCCCACCCCGAACCCCCGACGTCAAGACCCGGCGGCGGCCGCGACGGCGTAGGCCTCCACCGGCGGACAGGCGCACATCAGGTGCCGGTCGCCGTACGCCTCGTCGATGCGTCCCACCGGCGGCCAGTATTTCGCCTGCCGGAGCGACGCCACCGGATAGGCCGCCACCTCCCTCGGATAGGGACGGCTCCACTCGTCGGCGACGACGTCCTCGGCGGTGTGGGGGGCGCGGTGCAGCGGGTTGTCGTCCCGGGGCCACTCCCCCCTGGCGACCCGTTCGATCTCGGCCCGGATCGCCAGCATCGCCTCACAGAACCGGTCCAGCTCCTCCTTCGACTCCGACTCGGTCGGCTCGACCATGAGGGTGCCGCTCACCGGGAAGCTCAGGGTCGGAGCGTGGAATCCGTAGTCGGCGAGGCGTTTGGCGACGTCGGTGGCCGAGACCCCGGCACGCCGCTGATGGGGCCGGACGTCGAGGATGCACTCGTGGGCCACCCGACCGTTCTGGCCGACGTACAGCACCTCGAAGGCGTCACCGAGTCGAGCGGCGACGTAGTTGGCCCCCAGGATGGCGACCTCGGTGGCCCGTCGGAGTCCCGCCGCCCCCATCATGCGGATGTACACCCAGGAGATGGCGAGGACCCCGGCCGAGCCCCACGGGGCGGCGGCGACCGGCCCGATCCCCGTCGCCGGGCCCGCCTCGGGGACGAGGGGATGATTGGGGAGGAAGGGCGCGAGGTGGGCCTTCACCCCCACCGGCCCGACCCCCGGCCCGCCACCACCGTGGGGGATGGCGAAGGTTTTGTGGAGGT